>JAJFGP010000022.1 GCA_021776055.1 Kiloniellaceae bacterium | reverse complement strand
GTCTATGTCCAATGCGACGTCTGCAAGGGCAAGCGATACAACCGGGAGACGCTGGAAGTTACCTTTAAAAACAAAAGCATTGCCGATGTTTTAGATATGACGGTCGAGGAAGGCGCGGACTTCTTCAAGGCGGTCCCGGTGATCCGCGGCAAGATGGAAACGCTGGAGCGGGTGGGTCTGGGCTATATCCACGTAGGCCAGCCGGCCACGACCCTTTCAGGCGGCGAGGCGCAGCGGGTCAAGCTGGCCAAGGAATTGTCACGCCGGGCCACCGGGCGCACCCTCTATATCCTTGACGAGCCGACCACCGGTCTCCACTTCGAGGATGTACGAAAGCTGCTGGAAGTTCTCCACGCCCTGGTGGATCAGGGCAATACGGTATTGGTCATCGAACACAATCTGGAAATCATCAAGACGGCCGACTGGATCATTGATCTGGGCCCCGATGGCGGTAACAAGGGCGGCCGGGTGATTGCAGCCGGCACCCCGGAGAGCGTGGCGAACCAGAAGGGGAGCTATACGGGCGCCTATCTAGCCGAACACCTGCGGGGCGCCCCGGCAAGATCGAAGAAACGGGCCTAGCGGTAGGCCGAGGAATGAATGATGCTGACTAAGCAGATGTACCCGGCATGTCTGGTGCAGGCATGAGCGCCCTGGCGCATCCGGCGGGCCGCCCAGCCACAGTGGCCGACGAGGCGGCTGTCCGTGCCGCGCCTATCGTCGATTGGCTGCTCCACAGCGAGCGGCTCAAACCCGGCCGCATGGTGCCCCTGATGGAACGGTACGCGAAATGCCTGGCCAAAGCGGGGCTGCCGCTGGCACGGATGTCTCTCCATCTCCGGCAGCTGCATCCGCAACTGGCGGCGCGCAGCCTTGTCTGGGATGCCGACGGCGATGGCGCCACCGAGCTGGGCCACGAGCACAGCGTTCAGGACCACCAGAGCTACCAAGCCTCGCCGGTGAAAATCATCTTTGAAGGTGGTCCGCCGGTCCGGCGCCGGCTCATCGATCCCGACTGCCCTCTCGATTTCCCAATTCTACAGGACTTTAAAGACGCCGGTCTGGTCGACTATGTCATGTTGCCGATCGAAGTCTCCGGCGGCGATGTCCATGGGATCAGCATAGCCACTCGGGCTTCCGGCGGGTTTCAGGACATCGACATCGCCACGCTGGAAGCTACCCTACCCGCTTTCGGCGCCATACTTGAATTGCAACAGCTGCGCCGCACGGCCCGCGATCTTCTCAGCACCTATGTCGGCCCGAACACGGGTGAGCTGATATTCAGCGGTGCCATCCGCCCTGGTGATGGGGAAATTATCCACGCGGTCGTCTGGTATTGCGATCTGCGCGGGTTCACCGCCCTGTCCGAGTGCGTACCGCTACCGGAGGTCATATCGATCCTGAACAAGTGCTTCGACCGCATGGCCCAGCCGGTTGTCGCCAACGGCGGTGAGATCTTGAAGTTTATCGGTGACGCGGTGCTGGCGATCTTTCCCTGTGACACGGGTGCCGATGCGGTCTGCAGCGCCGCCGACGCGGCCATCGCGGCGGCCGAGGCCGCCGTTGCCGGCGTCGCCACGCTCAACCAGGATTTGGGTGATACGGGCGGGCCGCTGGTCCACTGCGGTGTCGCCATCCACATCGGCGAGGTGATGTACGGCAACGTTGGGGCCGCCGACCGCCTGGACTTTACGGTCATTGGACCGGCGGTCAATCTGGCCACGCGGATGGAGCCGCTGTGTGTCCAACTCGATCAAACCATCGTCGTCTCGACCTGCCTAGCAAAAGCATCGCAGCGAGAATTTCGCACGCTCGGCCAGCATGCATTCAAGGGTATAGCGAAGAAAGAGGAAGTCTTTACCCTGGCCTAGCGGCCGATTGGTGAGGCGACAGGTTTCATGCACACACGCGGCCCCATTCATATCATCGGCGGTGGACTCGCCGGCAGCGAGGCCGCCTGGCAGATTGCGCGCGCCGGGGTCCCCGCGATTCTCCATGAAATGCGCCCGGCGCGGGGAACTGACGCCCACCAGACCGACGGTCTTGCCGAGTTGGTCTGCTCGAATTCCTTTCGCTCGGATGACGCGGCGAACAATGCGGTTGGCTTACTCCACGAGGAGATGCGCCGCCTGGACTCCCTGATCATGGCCGCTGGCGATGCCAATCGCTTGCCCGCGGGCGGTGCCCTGGCCGTGGACCGTGATGGTTTCTCCCGCGATGTAACCACCCGGTTAGAAGCCGAGCCGCTGATCGAAATCCAGCGCGCGGAGGTAGCCGGTTTGCCCCCCGCCGATTGGGATTCGGTCATCGTCGCGACCGGCCCGCTGACATCGCCGGCCCTGGCGGCGGCGATTAGCGACTTGAGTGGTAGCGAGCAGCTCGCATTTTTCGATGCCATTGCGCCGATTGTCTACAAAGACAGCGTCAATATGGACGTCGCCTGGCTCCAGTCCCGCTATGACAAGGTGGGACCGGGCGGCACCGGCGCCGACTATATCAATTGTCCGATGGATGCGGACCAATACGACGCCTTCATTGCCGCGCTGATCGCGGGCGAGAAGACAGAATTCAAGGATTGGGAAAGCAACACCCCCTATTTCGAGGGGTGCCTGCCGATTGAGGTGATGGCCGAGCGCGGGCCGGAGACCCTGCGGTTTGGGCCCATGAAGCCCGTGGGCCTCACCAATCCACGCACCGGTCAGCGCGCGCATGCGGTGGTGCAGTTGCGCCAGGACAATGCCCTGGGCACGCTCTACAACCTGGTCGGCTTTCAAACCAAGCTGAAGCACGGCGAGCAGGCGCGCATCTTCCGCGCCATCCCCGGCCTGGAGAATGCCGAATTCGCCCGACTGGGCGGCCTGCACCGAAACACCTTCATCAATGCGCCTGAACTCCTCGATGGCAGCCTGCGTCTGAAGGCCATGCCGAGGTTGCGTTTTGCCGGCCAGATAACCGGCGTCGAAGGATATATCGAATCGGCGGCCATCGGCCTGCTGGCCGGGCGGTTCGCCGCCGCCGAGCGCCAGGACCGTCCCCTACCGGCCCCACCGCCGACGACGGCGCACGGGGCGCTTTTGGGCCATATCACCGGTGGCGCCGACAGCGCCACGTTCCAGCCGATGAACGTGAACTTCGGCCTGTTCCCGCCGCTAGAACCGGTGGCCGGCCGTAAGATCAAGCGTAAAGAGCGCAAGCCCGCCATGGCCGCACGGGCGTTGGCCGACCTGCAATCGTGGGCAACAAGCACCAGCCAAGCTGCGGCCTAATACCGCCCGCGGAATTTGGCCCAGGCCAGGCGCCAGGCGCGGCTTGGATCCTGCCTCTGCACCTCTGGGCGAAAGGGGTCATAGCCAACGCGCTCCAGCGTGGCCAAGGCACGAGCCGCCAAAACCCCCAAGGCCAGGGCCGGCCAGGCCGCCGCTAGCGTCTTGGCGCCGGCTGTCCTTGCGCGTTGCAAGCGCTCGCGGGCCCGCGCCGCGATGGCGGCGGCAACCTTGCCGAGCGCAGCCGATGTCCGCATCTCAAAAAGACCGCCGATATCGAGTTTCTCGGACTCGCACAGATCCCGTGGCAGATATAGGCGCCGTTGCCGGGCATGAAACGGTACCGCGCGGAGGAGACCGGTAAGCGCCCAGGCAATGCCGATGTCGCGCCCCGCCGCCTCGGTGTCGGGCGTGCGGGCGCCAAGGACTTCCAGCGACAGGATCGCGAGAGTTGCCGACGTGGCATCCGCATAGTCTTCCAACGCCGCTAAATCGACCGGCGAGTCACCGGCGAGGTCCTGCGCACGGCCATGCAGCAGGCGCCCGATGCATTGACGGTCCAAACCATGTCGCACGATTGCGCCCGCCAGGGCTTCGGCAACCGGATGAGTCCGTGGATCGGGGGTGTCGATACCCGCCAAGACTTCCCGCCACCACTGTAGGCGCATGTGCCCCATCGCGGCTTCGTGGGCGGCCTCGGCTATTCGCGCGACCTCGTAATTGAAAGCGATCAGCGCAAACAGATCTTCCCGCCGGTCGGCGGGAGCCAACAGGGCTGTCAGATAGCGGTCGTGATCGTGTTGCTTGGCGCGCGCCGCACAGTGCGAAAGCTCCGTCATCCCCATCGGCAACTGGCCCACCGGTTGGCTGCTGCGCCGGACACGGAAATATCCCTTTCGGATTTGGGGTTTACTCGGCATTGCAGCCGACCTATACGGTCGTTCTCTGGAAATTCGCCGTTACGTCGGGAAGGGTCGAACAATGGCAGGCATCCTCACCTCGTTGCAAAGAACCGTGGTCGCTGGGTTTGTCCTCAGCGCGATTCTCTTCGTTATTTACTACGCGATGCAAGGCTACGCTTCGGCCGACTTCGGGCCATTCTTCTTCCGCTGGTTGCACGTGCTAAGCGCGGTCATGTGGGTCGGTCTTCTTTGGTACTTCAATTTCGTGCAAATCCCCAACATGCCCAAGATCCCGGACGAGCAAAAACCGGCGATTGGCAAAGTGATTGCGCCGGCTGCTCTCTATTGGTTCCGGCACGCCGCCATGGCGACGATCGTTACGGGGTTAATCTTGGCGTGGCTCAATGGTTATGTCGTTGAGGCTGTCACGCTGGGCCTGATCGACGGCGTACCCAAGCATACGGCCATCGGTATCGGCATGTGGCTTGGCGCGATCATGTGGTTCAACGTCTGGTTCGTCATTTGGCCGAATCAAAAGAAGGCTTTGGGCATGGTCGAGGCCGGCGCGGAGGAGAAGGCCAAGGCGGCACGCACGGCCATGTTGTTCTCGCGCACCAACACTTTGTTGTCGTTCCCAATGCTCTTTGCTATGGTTTCGGCACAGAACCTCTACTGACCTGCGATTCTGGGGGGACAAAAACGGGGCCGTATCGGCCCCGTTTTCTTTTTCGGCTTTTGTTGCTGAGTGACTAAGAAGCTTTCTCCGGCGATTTCGTCTTGCCTGGTTCGTCGTCATCGACGGTCCGCCGCAACGCCATGAACGTTAGTAACGGCACCGCCAGACCGACCGACGAGTAGGTGCCGATCAGGATGCCCCAGATCAAGCTGGCGGAGAATCCGCGGATTACCTCGCCACCGAAGACGGTAAGGGCTACCAACGCTAACAAGGTCGTAAAACTGGTCAGCAGCGTCCGCGTCATGGTTTGATTGACCGCCATGTTCAGCAACTCAAGGAGCGGCAACTTCTTGTATTTGCGCAACACCTCGCGCACACGGTCGAAAATGACGACCGTGTCGTTGATCGAGTAACCGGCAACCGTCAACACCGCCGCGAGGGTGGCCAGATTGAATTCAAGTTGGGTGACGGCAAAGAAGCCGATCATCGCCGTGACGTCGTGCACCAACGCCAGAAGGGCGGCGACAGCAAACTGCCATTCGAAGCGGAACCAGACGTATAAGGCGATCCCCAGGATGGCGAGCACGGTGGCCCAGGCGCCCGCCTCTTTAAGTTCGCCGCCGACCTTTGGCCCGACGAACTCGGTGCGCCGGTATTCCGCAACGTCCGTGCCAAGCGCATCCTTTACAGCCGCAATAGCCGCGCTCTGTGCCTCTTCCTCACCCTCTTGCCGCTGCACGTTGATGAGGACTTCGTCTTCGGCCCCGAATTCCTGAAGAGTCACTTCGCCCAAACCCAGGGAACCGAGGCGGCTGCGCATGGCGGACAGGTCGGCCGGTCCGTTCGTGCGTACCTCAATTAGAATGCCACCGCGGAAATCAATGCCAAGGTTGAGCCCGACACTCACCAAGAGAACTAGCGACGCCAAGAATATTGCGCCGGAGATGGCGAGGAAAATCTTGCGATGGCCAACGAAATTGAGATTCGGCGCGATCGGAAGCTTGCGGATCAGTGCCATACGCAGCGCCTCATATGGCTAGTTGCTGCGGCCGCCGGCGCCGCAGCCAGGTGACCACCAGTAACCGCGTCAGCATGATGGCCGTAAACATGGACGTCACCAGACCGATCGCCAATGTCACGGCAAAGCCCTTGATCGGCCCCGTGCCGAACATGAAGAGCAGCAACGCGGCAATCAGCGTCGTGAGGTTAGAGTCGATGATGGTTGCCATGGCACGGCGATATCCGGTGTCGATGGCGGTGACCGGTCCGCGACCGTTCGCGACTTCTTCGCGTATCCTCTCAAAGATCAGCACGTTGGCATCCACCGCCATACCCAAGGTCAGGACAATGCCGGCAATCCCCGGCAAGGTTAGCGTCGCCTGAAGGCCCGACAATGCGGCAAGAAGAATGACCAAATTCGCCGTGAGCGCGACATTTGCCATCACGCCCAAAAGGCCGTAGGCGCCGGCCATGAAAACAATCACCAGGACGAACCCCAGGGCGCTCGCGATCTTTCCGGCCGCGATGGAGTCCGCGCCAAGGCCAGGGCCGACCGTTCGTTCCTCTAATATGCTCAGCGGCGCGGGCAATGCCCCCGCCCGTAGCAACAAGGCAAGGTCCTGCACCTCCTGCACGGTGAACTGACCACTGATGACACCGCTGCCGCCGAGAATCGCTTCCCGGATGACCGGTGCGCTGATTACCTTGTTGTCGAGGACGATGGCGAATGGCCGACCTACATTCGCGCGTGTCGCATCCCCGAATTTCTTGGCGCCGATGGAATCGAAACTAAAGGAAACCACCGGCTGGCCGTCCTGAAACGTCGCGGCGGCATCCGTTAGCGTATCGCCGCTGACCATGATCCGCTTCTTGACTACATAGCGGCGCGGATTGCCGGCGCCATCGACCTCGGAGGATGAAAGCAACTCCGACCCGGCCGGAACACGCGCGCCATCGGCGACGGAGCTTTCATCGACCATGCGGAAGGTCAATTTCGCGGTCTTGCCCAGCAGGGACTTAATCCGTTCCGGGTCGCCCAAGCCCGGTAATTGCACCAGAATACGGTCGTCTCCCTGTCTCTGGATGGTGGGCTCGCGGGTACCGGTCTCGTCAATACGGCGGCGCACAATCTCCAGGCTTTGCGCGATCACGTTGGTCGCCAGATCCTTCAGCGATTGCTCGCCATACTGCAGGCGAAAACGGCCATCATCGTCGACCTGCATCACAAACTCACGGGCGATGTCGCGGATCACCTCGCGGGCTTGATCCACGGTTTGGGGATCGCGGACCCGGAATGTCGCTGCCTGCCCGTCGAGGCCGATATCTGAATAGGCGATCTTTGCCCGCCGCAACGAGGTCCGAATGCCGTCAACGAGGCCCTCAAGGCGCTCGCGCACCACCGTGTCAATATCCACCTCCAAAAGGAGGTAAGACCCGCCCTGCAGGTCCAGACCAAGATTGATTTGCTCACTCGGAACCCAGGCCGGCAGGTTTTCCGCTGTCTCGCGGCTCAGCAGGTTTGGCGCGGCAAAAATCGCGCCAATAAACAGCACGGC
>JAJFGP010000021.1 GCA_021776055.1 Kiloniellaceae bacterium | reverse complement strand
ACACGTTGGCTGATGCGCACCGTCGCGGTGTTGAGCGAGCGGGCGAAGGCCTCGCGCACCGTCACATCGCCATAGTAGCGCTCGGCATAATTCTTGGGCGCCCACCCATCGATATCGATCGGCGCGTCCAACACCTTATCGTCCGGAAGAAGACCTTCTTCCAAGCCGGCCAGATAGACGAACGGCTTGAAAGCCGAGCCGGGTTGGCGCAACGCCTGGGTAACGCGGTTGAACTGGCTGGTGCCATAGTCGCGGCCACCGACCATGGCCCGCACCGCGCCATCGGGATCGAGAATGACCACCGCTCCCTGGCCAACCCGCCGTTTAACCCCGTCGCCATCGAGCATGGTGGCAAGCTCCTCCTCGGCGACGTTCTGCTGATAGGGGTTCAGTGTCGTGATGACCGTCAGATCGCCATCGATGCGGCCGACATAGCTGGCCACCTGACCCATGATCCAGTCGGCGAAATAACGGGCCTGGGCACCGGCGATAGCGCGCCCAGGGGTCTTTCCTGCCTGTGCCTGTGCCGCCTCGGCTTCGGAGACAAAACCGCTTTCGGCCATGGCGCGCAGAACCAGGGATGTGCGCTCGTGCGCCAGATCGCGGTCACGCACCGGGTTATAGCGCGATGGTGCCTTGAGCAGCGCGGCAAGCTGCGCCGCCTCGTAGAGGTTCACCTGCTTCGCCGGCTTGCCGAAATAGTGCCAGGCCGCAGCATCGATACCATAGGTACCGGCGCCGAAATACACCCGGTTGAGATAGAGGCTGAGAATCTGATCCTTGGTAAATTTTCGCTCCAGCCAGAAGGCGAGCAGCATTTCCTGTACCTTCCGCTTGAGGGTGCGGTCGGGTGTGAGGAACAGGTTCTTGGCCAATTGCTGGCTGATCGTCGAGCCGCCCTGGACAACGCGCCCGGCGCGCGCATTCGCCAACATGGCACGGGCCAGCCCGAGCAAATCGATGCCAAAATGATCGTAGAACCGCCGGTCCTCAACGGCGAGAACCGCTTGCGGCAAGTGGGGCGGCAGATCGCCAACAGTGACGGTCTCGCCGTAAACCTCGCCGTAGGTGGTCAGAAGCGTGCCATCGGCGGCCATTAGGGTCACGCTGGGCCGCCGGGTTACCGCCGCAATCTCGTCGATCCGCGGCAGATCGTAGGCATACCAGGCCAACAGCAACATGCCCGCGACACCGCCCCAAATGGCCAGGCTGCCGCCCCAAACCACAAGGCGCATCGGCCAACTTCGCCCGCCCGAACGCCGCTCCACGCCGCCACGGCGTGCGCCACGGTTAGCCGGGTCTCGCCCCCGTCGTCCTGTCATGCCGTGCTATCTAGAGCCATGCCCGTAGCCTACACGAAGACAATAGCCTCATTGTGGCACCGTCATGGCGAGAGGAAGCCGATTCCGGGACGGCGGACCCATCATGCGTCATCCGGGATGGTGCCTTCGCGGGCCATGGCAGCGAAGGCCTTGTCGTTGAGGGCATGGGCAATTACCGGCTCCTCGATCGCTCCCAGGCTGCGGTAGAAAGCCTGAGCGTCCTGGTTTCTTGCCCGCGATGCCCACCACAGAAAGCTCTTCCCGCGCTCCTGGGCGGTGCGCGCCACCGCCGCCACCAGGGCCCGAGCAACACCCTGGCGCCGCGCCGAGGCGGTTACATGCAAGTCGCAAAGATAGAGCCCACGCACGGCATAGCCGGTTTCGTAGGTATCGTAAAACAAGGCGTAGGCAACCAGTGCGCCATCCAACTCGGCCAAGTAGACCTCATACTGAGGATCGTCGCCGAAGCCATCACGCCGCACTGCCTTTTCTGTAAAATGTTCCACCGGATCGCGCTCGTGTTCATTCAGCTCATGGCCGAGACGGGCGATGGCGGCGGCATCATCGATGCCGGCTTTGCGGATACGTAGGGTCGCGAGAAGTTTGGGGGTCATGGAAAGCTTGATCGCGCGTGTGGTCCGTTTTGATTGTCACACATCCAGGTTGGTGACTTCGAGGGCATGGGTCTGGATGAAGTCGCGGCGTGGCTCTACCGCGTCGCCCATAAGGGTAGAGAAAATACCGGCGGCCTCGTCCGCATGCGCCACCTTGACCTGCAATAAGGCTCGCGCATTGGGATCAAGTGTCGTTTCCCAAAGCTGGTCGGCATTCATTTCGCCCAGGCCCTTGTAGCGAGCGATGGTCACACCCTTGCGCCCCATCTCGAAGACCGCTTCGGCCAAAGACGTCGGACCGGTGATGACATATTCCTTGTCCTTACCGCGCAGGGTCGAGTGCAACTGGTAGGTCTCCTGCAAGGCCGGCGCCATTTGATCGAGGCGGCGCGCCTCGCTGGAGCGCAAAAGCGGCCCGTCGATCAGCCGCCGCTCGGTCAATCCGCGTAAGGTACGGTTGAACGCAAGGCCGCCGTCTTCCGCCGACTCTCCATGCCAACCACGTTCGATATCGCGGGCCAGCGCATCCAAGCGCTTGGCGATATACTGCGCCGCCTGTCCGGTCCGAACCGTATCGGAGATGATTTCCGGGTTGAGAGCACCGGCAATGAGGGTCTGCTCGACGATGGGCACACTACTCACCTTGCGGACCAATGGTTCCATCAGATGCTTGGCGTGTACCGCCTGTTCCACCAGGGCACGCAGATCGGCGCCGGCGACCTGCACGCCGTCGGCGCGCACCAGCACGCTGTCGCGCACGCCGTTGTCGATGAGGTAATTCTCCAGCCCGTCGTCGTTCTTCAGATAGCGCAGCGATTCACCGCGCTTGGCCCGGTAGAGCGGCGGTTGGGCGATATAGAGATGGCCGCGTTCGAGAAGCTCGCGCATCTGCCGGAAGAAAAACGTTAGAAGTAGAGTGCGAATGTGACTACCGTCCACATCCGCATCCGTCATGATGATGATCTTGTGATAACGCAGCTTGTCGATATTGAATTCATCGACGCCAATACCGGTGCCCAGCGCCGTGATCAGCGTGCCGATCTCGGCCGAGCCGAGCATCCTGTCGAAGCGCGCCCGCTCCACATTGAGAATCTTGCCCTTGAGCGGCAGGATTGCCTGAAAACGCCGCTCGCGGCCCTGCTTGGCGGAACCGCCGGCGGATTCACCCTCGACGATGAAAATTTCCGCCTGGGCCGGATCACGCTCCTGACAGTCGGCGAGCTTGCCCGGTAGGGACGAGATGTCGAGCGCGCCCTTACGCCGGGTTAGCTCACGCGCCTTACGCGCGGCTTCGCGCGCGGCAGCCGCTTCGACCACCTTGGCAACGATGCGCCGCGCCTCGGCCGGGTGTTCCTCGAAAAACTGGCTAAGGCGGTCATTGATGACATTCTCGACCACCGGCCGCACCTCGGAAGAAACCAGTTTGTCCTTCGTCTGGCTAGAAAACTTCGGGTCCGGCACCTTGACCGAGAGCACACAGGTAAGTCCCTCGCGTGCATCATCGCCGGTCAACGCCACCTTCTCACGCTTGACGATGCCCGCCGCCGCCGCATACCCGTTCACCTGTCGTGTCAAGCCGGCGCGGAAACCGGCCAGGTGCGTCCCGCCGTCGCGCTGCGGAATGTTGTTGGTAAAACAGAGCACCGTCTCGTGATAGCTATCGGTCCACTGCAGGGCCGCTTCTATGACGATGCCATCGCGCTCGGCCTGAATAACGATAGGATGTTCGATAAGCGCGCTCTTGGTACGGTCGAGGTAGTGGACGAATGCCTCCAGGCCGCCTTCGTAGTGCAGCGCCACCGTCTTGGGTTCGGCGTGCCGATCATCGGTCAGGGTAAGATGAATGCCGGAATTGAGAAACGCCAACTCACGCAGGCGATGCTCCAGGGTCGCGAAATCGAACTCGGTCATCGTGAACGTTTTTGTCGACGGCAGGAACATAACTTCCGTCCCGGTGCGCGTATCGGCCTCGCCGGTCACCGCCAGGGGCGCCTCGATCACGCCGTCATGGAAGCGCGCGAAGTTCTGCTTGCCGTCACGCCAGATCGTCAGATCCAGCGTTTCCGAGAGCGCATTGACGACCGAAACGCCGACCCCGTGCAAGCCGCCGGAGACCTTGTAGGAGTTCTGATCGAATTTACCGCCGGCGTGCAGTTGGGTCATGATGACCTCGGCGGCAGAGATACCCTCTTCCTCGTGAATACCCACCGGGATGCCGCGGCCGTTGTCACGCACAGTGACCGAGCCATCGCCGTTGAGGACCACTTCGATCTTGTCGCAATAACCGGCTAGCGCCTCGTCGATGGCGTTGTCGACCACCTCGTAGACCATGTGGTGCAAGCCCGAGCCATCGTCGGTATCGCCGATGTACATGCCCGGCCGCTTGCGCACCGCATCGAGGCCGCGCAGCACCTTGATGGACTCGGCGCCATAGGCCGGCCGGGCGTCGTCGCCGGCAACTTCGCTGGTTTTGCTCATGACAGGTGCCCCGGCGCATTCCGTGATGGCGGCGCGGCGGCAATCGTCGCCTCGCGCACGCTCAGAAACTGTGCCGCATCACCCAACGCCGCAAAAACCTCGGCATCGGTGCCGGTCAGCCAGGCCTGGGCGCCAAGCGCCAAAATTTCATCATAGAGGGCATCGCGACGGGTTTGGTCCAGATGCGCCGCCACCTCGTCGAGCAGCAGCAACGGCGTCGCCCCGCGGTGCAACGCGATCAGCCGCGCATGCGCCAGAACAATGGAGATGAGCAGCGCCTTCTGCTCGCCGGTGGAGCAATCCGCGGCGGCCATGTCCCGATCCAGATGCCGAACCGCCAGATCGCTGCGGTGCGGACCGATAGCAGAACCGCCCGTTTCGGCGTCGCGGCGCCGGGCGCCGGCCAGCATCTCGCGCAAGCTCTCCTCGGCGTGCAAAGCCGCCCTGTCATCGAGCCAGCGGTCGACCTCGCCGGTCAGGACCAATCCGGCAACCGGAAATCCACCGACCCGCGCCTCACAGGCGCGCGCTAGGCGGCTCACCAGATCGCGCCGGGCGGCGGCGATGGCAATCCCGTGCCCGGCCATGCTTTCCTCAAGGGCGTCCAACCAAGCTGCCTCGGCACCCCCAGTCCGTGTGGCCGCCTTGAGCAGCCGCGCCCGCTCGCGCAGGCTCTGTTCGTAAGCCGCGACACGGCCGGCGTGCGCCGCATCGAAGCCATAGACGAGACGGTCGAGAAACCGCCGACGACCGCTGGCACTCTCACGAAACAGCCCATCCATCTGCGGTGTGAGCCAGGTCATGCTGAGAATCTCGCCCAACTTCTGCTGACTGCGCGCGAAGGTACCGTCGATTTTCACGACGCGTCGCTCACGGTTAGCCTCTGGCACAGCACCTTCGGCCACCGGTTCGCGCCCGGTCCCCAATTCACGCGGACCCTCGGGCGCCATCATGGTAGCCGCCACCGCCCAGGCCCCATTGCCCATCCCATTCATTGCGGCCCCATTCACCGCCGGAACGGACTCGTTTAACCCGGCCCCGCGTCGATCGATCTCCGAAAGCCGAGCCCGGCGCAAGCCCCGCCCCGGGGCGAGAAAAGAGATAGCCTCCAGCAAATTCGTCTTACCGGCCCCGTTGGGGCCGGTGAGCACCACCGGCCGGCCGTCGGTTTCGATCTGGGCATGGGCATAACAACGGAATTGACTGAGCGACAGGCGAGCAAGCCACGCCGAATGCCCAGGCGCCGCCACCAGTCCCGTTTCCGGCCCCACTACCTGCATCGTCTGAAAAATCGATTTGTTTGCCAATGTATGCGTCTTGCCACTCAAACCCGCATGGGCATGAGGACGTAAAGCGCACTCGGATCCGCCCGATCGCGAACGATGGTCGGCGATGCCCCATCCGCCAGCGTGATTTCGGCCGCATCGCCCTCGATCTGCTGGGCGATATCGAGAAGATAACGCGAATTGAAACCGATCTCGATGCCCGGACCGCCGTAGCTGATCTCGATCTCCTCGGTCGCGGTGCCGTTCTCCGGACTGCTGGCCGACAGGGTGATGTTGCCGTTCTCGATGACCAGCTTTACCGCCCGGCTTTTTTCCGATGAGATCGTCGAGACTCGATCGACCGCCTGGGCAAAGGCTTGGCAATCCACCTCGACCACCTTGTCGTTGCCGGAGGGAATGACCCGTTCGTAGTCGGGGAATGTGCCGTCGATCAGTTTCGAGGTCAGCACCGTCTTGCCAAAGGCAAAGCGCACCTTCGTTTCCGAAAGCGAGACGGCGATGGGGTCCTCGGTCTCCTCGATCAGTTTGCGCAACTCGGCGACGGCCTTGCGCGGAACGATCACCCCAGGCAGGCCGGATGCGCCCTCGGGCAGCGGCATCTCGAAGCGGGCCAAGCGGTGCCCATCGGTCGCCACTGCGCGCAAGCAGGGTACGCCGTCGACCTCGCTGGCGTGCACATAGATGCCATTGAGGTAATAGCGCGTCTCTTCGGTCGAGATGGCAAAGCGCGTCCGGTCGATGAGGTTGCGCAGCTCGAGGCTTGCCAAGCGGAATTCATGAGGCAGATCAACCTCGCCCGTGGTCGGGAAATCTTCTTTCGGCAAGGTCGCCAGAGTGAAGACCGAACGGCCGGCCTTCACCATCAATTGGGTGCCGTCGCCGGACGAGCTGATCTCCACCTGCGCCCCCTCGGGCAGCTTGCGCACGATGTCGTACAAGGTATGCGCCGGGGCCGTTGTCGCCCCTGCCGTCGCTACCTCGGCGGCAACCGTCTCGACAATGGTCAGATCCATGTCGGTGGCGGTCAGCGCCAGTTCACCATCGCCGGCGTCGACCAGCACGTTGGAGAGGATCGGTATGGTATTCCGGCGCTCGACCACGCTTTGGACGTGGGCCAGGGTCTTCAGGAGAGCGGCGCGTTCTATGGTCAGCTTCATGGTGCCAGCCTTTTGCGGTCAGCGTGATCGCGTCCCTATCGGACGCATTTTCGAAACGGTCGAACCTTCGGAGCCGCCCTGTCCCAAGCCGCCCAAAGGCGCCCCGAGTCTCGACCGTCAGGACCAGTCCGCACCGCTTGTGGGGATTGAGTGTTGCCACCCATGGACACGGGGCGACAGTATAACGCGACAATCCCCGAAAGGTAAGGATAATGCGCGCTAGACGCCCCTATTTTGGGGTCAGGAGTCGGGTGCCAGTTTCGGGGACGCAGATCGCCGCACCGCTCCCTCCGGAGACCTTGGCGCCCTCTATGCCTCGAGCATCCGCCGCAGTAGTTCCACGTCCTCGGCAAAGCTTGGGTCCGTGGCCTTCAGCTCTTCGATCCGGCGCACGGCGTGCATGACCGTTGTGTGGTCGCGGCCGCCGAATTTGCGCCCGATTTCGGGCAGGGAGCGGGCGGTGAGCTGCTTGGCGAGGTACATGGCCACCTGTCGGGGCCGGGCGACGGCCCGGGCCCGGCGGGCCGAGTGCATGTCGGTGACCCGCACATTGAAGTGCTCCGAGACCCGCTTCTGGATCTCCTCGATGGTCACCCGCCGGTCATTGGCGCGCAGCAGGTCGTGCAGCACCTCTTGCGTCGTCTCCAGGGCGATCGGCCGGCCGACCAAGTTGGCGTGGGCGACGATGCGATTGAGGGCGCCTTCCATCTCGCGCACATTGGAGACGATCTTGTGCGCCAGGAACTCGAGCACCTTGGCCGGGATCGACGCCCCCAGCTGCTCGGCCTTCGACTGCAAAATGCCCAACCGCAGTTCATAAGTCGTCGGATGAATGTCGGCGACCAACCCCCAGCCGAGGCGCGAGCGCATACGCTCCTCGACGCCTTCCAAATCCGAAGGGCTTTTGTCGGCGGAGATGACCACCTGCCGGTTCTGATCGACCAGCGTATTGAAGGTATGGAAGAACTCTTCCTGCGTCGCTTCGCGGCCACCGATGAACTGCACGTCATCGATCATCAACACATCGACCGAGCGGAATTGTTCCTTGAAGGCCATGGTGTCCTTGGTGCGCAGGGCGCGCACGAACTGGTACATGAACTTCTCGGCCGAGAGATAAATGATCCGCCGCTTTGGCGTGCACGCTTTGATCTGCCAAGCGATGGCGTGCATGAGGTGGGTTTTGCCCAACCCCACCGGTCCGTAGAGGAACAGAGGATTGAAGGGCACCGTGCCCGCCTCGGCCACCCGCCGCGCCGCCGCGTAGGCTAACTCATTCGGTTTGCCGACCACGAAGTTATCAAAAGTCGAACGCTCGTCGAGGGGGGCACTAACATCCCGGTACGTCGGTTCGCTCTGCGCCGCCGGTGGGATCGACAGGCGCGCCTGCGGACTATGTGCTCTCGACACCGGCGTTTCCGTTACCGGCGCTTCTTTCTTTGCCGCGGTTGCTTTCCTCATCGGGGCATCCTGCGGCCGTGGCATTGGTCGTTCCGGCGGCTGCACGACGATCTCGACGCCCGCGATATTTTCGTCCTCGTCGCGCCAAAGCGCCTCGATCCGTTGCGCATAGTTGCTGAGCACCCAATCACGCATGAAGCGTGTCGGTACCGCCATACGGACAGCGCCCTTCTTGACGCTGACCATGGTCAATGGTTTTAGCCAACTCCGATAAGCCGCCTCGCCGACCTCCGCGCGCAACCGTCCGCGCACCCGCGCCCATTGTTCGTCAAGCGAAGTGGCTCGATCTTCGCCGGCAATGTCTTTCACTTTTGATCCCCCCGCATCAAAACCGCCCCCAACAGACTTGCTTGTCGTCAGACCAGCCGCCGTGCACTCCACGGTGGGCCACTGCCATGCGCCTGAGCACACCAACGCACGGGAGTACTGCCACAATTTAGGCATCGGCGAAGCGTATCCGATACGCGCTGTGCGCATCGACGCTCAGTCTTGCGTCCGCGGCAGAAGGCAAGATCGTTAGCTTCGATCATTGCGGTAAATTGGCCCCTACAACCATGCAATCGTGGTTTGCCGAATTTTTGCAGGGATCGAAAAAATACTGCACCGCCCCACAAAGAATGTTTCTTTAAATTGGTTGTTCCCCGGCGTTCATTCCCACCTTTAAAGAAGCCTCTCAACGACAAGCTTCGGTGAGTAATCTTTATTTGTCCTGGCGTCGGTTTTACTTACGCAAGCGACCGGTGCGCCAAGAATTCAACTGTAACCGTCATGAAGATATGTGGCAAGCGGATCGAATGGGGAACGTGCTTTTTTTACCGTAGTGTGACCCAAATCGCGCGCACGACGTGGGCGATCAAGATCGTGTAGGCGATTCATGCGCACACACTATTTTGATCGTGTGCGCGATTGTTCGAACCGTGCGTGCACGCACCCGCGATCAGCGGGCACGGCATTTTCTCACACGAACATACCACGCGCACCGCGTGCGCGCGTTGGCCGGCTATTGGTCCGCGCCGAAGCGCGAACCGAATTTAGCTCATGGATTTGATTCGGGAGGATAGACGGGAGAGCTTGCGCGCCACTGTGCTGCGATGAAGAACACCGGCACGTACACCACGGTGTAGCTCAGGCTGCGCTTCTTTCAGCGCTGTCTGCGCCAAGCCCTTGTCGCCCTTGCCGATGGCAAGTTCGACGTTCTTGACGTGTGTCCGGATGCGGCCGATGCGCGCACCGTTGACTTCGGTGCGGCGGGCGTTACCCCGGATCCGTTTCTTGGCTGATGCGTGGTTGGCCATCTGCGCGTCTTGTCCGTAAGCATAATTGGCGGAAGGCCGGGGTTATAGCCCTCGGTCAGGCCCCCGTCAAGCGACCCAGCCGGCCTCTGGCCAGGCTCACCGGATATGGCCGTTTCCGGGGCTTCTAGCGGTGTTTCCAGTCCGGCGGCCGCTTCTCGGCAAAGGCCGCCATCCCCTCTTTCTGGTCTTCGGTCGCGAAGGTCGAATGGAAGATCCGGCGCTCGAACTTGATGCCTTCGGCCAATGTCGTCTCGTAGGCGCGGTTGACCGCCTCCTTGGCCATCATGACGATGGGCCGTGAAAGAGACGCGATCTTCTCCGCCGTCTTCATCGCCTCGGCCAGCAGATCGGCGGCAGGAACGACGCGGGCGACCAAGCCGGCCCGGTCAGCCTCGGCGGCATCCATCATGCGGCCGGTCAGGCACATCTCCATGGCCTTGCTCTTGCCCACCGCACGGGTTAGGCGCTGGGTGCCGCCGGAACCTGGGATGGTGCCGATGGTGATTTCCGGCTGACCGAACTTCGCCGTATCGGCGGCGATGATGATATCGCACATCATGGCAACCTCGCAGCCACCGCCCAAGGCGTAACCGGCAACCGCCGCAACCACGGGCTTGCGCGTTTGCGCCAGACGTTCCCAGCCGCCAGTGATGAAATCCTCGCCGTAGGCCTGCATGTAGGTCTTGTCTTTCATCTCCTTGATGTCGGCGCCGGCGGCGAAGGCTTTCTCCGAACCGGTAAGCACGATGCAGCCGATCGCATCGTCCGCCTCGAAGGCATCGAGGGCGCGTGCGAGTTCGTTGATCAAGGCAACGCACAGCGCGTTCAGTGCCTTCGGCCGGTTCAGGGTAATGAGACCAACGTTGTCCTGCGTCTCGACGATGATGTTCTCGTATGCCATGCGGCTTTGTCCTTTTTTTGCTCTTCGTATCCTGTTAGTTCGGCTGCAACGTAAAGCGCACCACCAAATCGCCGTCGCCGCCGAGGATGACGATCTCCAGCCGTTCACCCTCGCGCCGAAAAGCAGTATCGCCAACCGCGTACCAACCCAACTGCGGCAAGGTTTGTCGGTAGAAGCCGATCACCTCGGCTTGGCCGACGGCACCCTCGGCATATGCCTCGACAATGCGCCCGCCCGGTTTGTCGAAGACGACGCCAGCCTCACTCACCTCTGCAAGGCCCGGCATCAACGGTAAATCCTCCACACCGGCGACAAAGGCATCGCTTTCCGCGCGTACCATCGGCACCGGCGCAAGCAGCAACAGGCCAAGCACGCACGCCAACGCTGCCAACTGGGAGAATGTTGCTTTTGCCATGGGCGCCTTCTCTACCTTACCGCTGCCGCACGGCACAATAGAAAGTGGCGCGCCCCGACTGCACGATGCGGCGAACGCCGTTATTCGCTTTGCCGCCACCAGTCGCCTTGCCACAGTCGCACCCGGGGCACGGCTCACCCTCGCGCCCATAGACCGCCCAGGCATGTTGAAAGTAGCCAAGCTCGCCATCGGTCTGCACATAGTCGCGCAAGGACGAGCCGCCCGCATCGATGGCCCGCGTAAGCACATCGCGGATCGCCGCCGCCAACCGTTCGGCGCGGCCGCCCTGCACCGTGTAGGCTTGCCGGCGCGGCGATAGCCCGGCGAAGAACAAACTTTCGCTTACATATATATTGCCCAGCCCGGCAACCACGCGCTGATCCATCAACGCCGCCTTGATGGAAACCCGCTTGCCGGCAAGACGCCGCGCCAACTCCGGTCCGTTGAAGCTGTTGCCTAGCGGCTCCGGCCCCAACGGGGCGAGCAATGGATGACCGCTCAGCCCGGCCTCGTCGGTCAAATCCATCATGCCGAAGCGGCGAACATCGTTGTAGCGGATCTCGTCTCCATGGTCGGTGGCGAAGATGACATGATCGTGCGGCCCCGGCGGCGACGCATCTTTTTCGACCAGCAGCACCCGCCCGCTCATACCCAAATGACAGAGCAATACCTGCCCGTCGTCGAGATGGATCACGATGTACTTTGCGCGCCGGGCGATGCGGCGCACAACCCGCCCGCGCAGACGGTTGGCAAAATCCTCCGGGAAGGGGAAGCGTAGATCGGCGCGGCGCTGCTCCACGCGCACCAGGCGGCGGCCCTCCAGGCGCGGGCGCAAGCCGCGGACGACCGTCTCTACCTCGGGCAATTCGGGCACATCTTCTCCTGGGTCGGTGAGCAACGGGTGGCACAGTAGCGCGAAGCCCGGCGGCGCGCTATGGTCCGCGCCATGCCTACGCCCAACACCGATAGAACCCGCCGCGAACCCGGCCGGACCACCCACTTCGGCTACCGGGAGGTGCCCGAGGCGGAAAAGGGCGCGCGGGTGCGTGGCGTCTTCGAGAGCGTGGCCAACCGCTACGATCTGATGAACGATCTGATGTCCGGTGGCATCCACCGCCTGTGGAAGGCGGCGATGATCGACTGGCTGGACCCGCGCCCAGGCATGCGGATGGTGGATCTGGCCGGCGGCACCGGCGATATAGCCTTGCGCATCCTTGAGAGGGTCGGGCCGGAGCGCGCCGGACCCATGACCGTCTGCGATCTCACCCCGGCCATGCTGCGCATCGGCGCCGACCGGGCGATCGATCGCGGTCTGCTCGGCGCGGCCTGTCCGAACGGCCTCCATTGGCTGTGCGCCGATGCGCAAAGCTTGCCGCTGGCCAACCGCAGCGTCGATGCCGTGACCATCGCCTTCGGCCTGCGCAACGTCACCCAGATCGAAACGGCGCTAGCCGAGGCGCGGCGTGTGCTGACCCCCGGCGGCCGGTTCTTGTGTCTCGAGTTTAGCCGTGTGGTCCTCCCACTGGTCGCCGATCTCTATGAGCTCTATTCGTTCAAGGTGCTGCCGGCCCTCGGCGAAGCGGTCACCGGCGACCGCGCCGCCTATCAGTATTTGGCGGAGAGCATTCGCCGCTTTCCGGCCCAGGATGATTTGGCCGCCCTGCTCACCGACGCCGGCTTTGAGCAGGTGCGCTATCGCAACCTGAGCGGCGGCATCGCGGCGCTGCATTCCGGCTGGCGTCTTTAGAGCATGATGTTATCAAATGGAACCGCCTGCGTTACGCCCTGGGGCGGCGATCCGCTAGGCGCATCGCGCAGGGCGATGCGGGACATCGGCCAAGCGGTGCAACGCAGCGGGCGCCCGCCAGGGCACAACCCGAAGGGCCGGGGCCCTTTGCGGCGCGGCGGCGGCGCGGGGCTTGCCCGTAGTCCCGCTACGCGCTGCACCCCGCTCCTGACCGCGCCACAAAGGGCCCCGGCGCAGACGGCTCCATTTGATAACATCATGCTCTAAAAGGCCGAGACCCGATGTTGCGCACTGCTCGAACACTTTTGCGCCTGTTGCGCATCGCCCGCACCTTGGCGCGCCACGATGCGCTGGCCGCCGTTGAGGAGCTCGGCGTTGCCCCCGGCTTGCTCTGGCTGGCCCGGCTGGGGTCGCGCCGGCGGGTGGCCGGACGGCCGGGCGAACGGCTGGCGCGCGCCTTGACCGAGTTGGGACCAAGCTTCATCAAGTTGGGCCAATTCCTCTCCACCCGCGCCGATGTGCTGGGCGAAGAATTGGCAACCGATCTCTCCGAATTGCAGGATGCCCTGCCGCCGTTCCCCAGTGCCGAGGCGCGAGCGACCATCGAAGCGGAATTAGGTGTCCCCGTTGCCACGCTTTTCACCCAATTCGACGATACCCCGATCTCCGCCGCTTCCATCGCCCAGGTGCATTTCGGCACGGTTACCGATGCGGAGACCGGCACCGAGACCGACGTGGCGATCAAGGTCCTGCGCCCGGGGATCGAGCGCGCCTTCGCCCGCGATCTGGAATTACTCTATTGGCTGGCCAACCTGATCGAGCGGACGCAACCGCGCTTGCGGCGCCTGAAACCGGTTGCCGCGGTCCGTTTGTTCGAGGAGACGGTGCGCATTGAAATGGATTTGCGCATGGAAGCGGCGGCGGCCTCGGAGCTGGCGGATAACTTCGCCGATGATGAAACCTACCGCACCCCACCGGTGGATTGGCAGCGCACCTCGCGCCGGGTGCTAACCATGGGCCGCGTCGCCGGCATCCCCCTCGACGACCGCGATGCGCTCATCGCCGCCGGCCACGATCTAACCGAGGTTCTCACCAAGGCCGCGGCAATCTTCTTCAACCAGATCTTCCGCGATGGCTTTTTCCACGGCGACCAGCACCCGGGCAACATGTTCGTCGATGAGGGCGGTAATATCGTCGCCGTCGACTTCGGCATTATGGGCCGCGTCGATCACAAGACCCGCACCTATCTGGCCGACATGCTTCTGGCGGTCCTGGCGCGCGACTATCGGCGCCTGGCCGAGGTGCATGTAGAGGCCGGATATTTGCCCGGCGGCGATACCCTGGACGCCTTCGCCCAGGCCCTGCGCTCGATTTCCGAGCCGATCTTCGACCGGCCCTTGCAGGAGATTTCCTTTGCCCGTCTGCTGGCCCGGCTGCTGCAACTCAGCGAGTCCTTCGCCATGCCGGTGCAGCCGCAACTGCTGCTTTTGCAGAAAAACATGATGATGGCCGAGGGGGTCAGCCGCCGGCTCGATCCGAACCTGAACATCTGGACCCTGGCCGAGCCGCTGGCCGAGACCTGGATGCGCGAGAACCGCGGGCCCGAGGCGCGGGTGCGCCGGGCCGGGCGCGAGCTGGCCGCAGCCCTGGAGCGCCTGCCGGCCCTGCTCGATAGCGTGGAGACCATAGCCACCGATCTAGCCGCCGGGGGCCTGCGCCTGCACCCGGACAGCGCCCAATCTCTCGCGGGCCGTGGCGGCAGGCGCATGACCTACTGGGCCCTGGGGATCGCCATTGCCGCCTTGGCCGTCGCTTTGGTTGTTGCCGTCTCTTAACCCCCGCTTTAACCCCTACTGTGACATGGTCTTGCCAGAGTGCTGACCGGCACTTACCTTATTTACGTCGAGATACCGTATAATTGGACCATATGAGCATGATTGCCGGAAAACGCGTTCTCCTGGTCATTTCCGGGGGGATCGCGGCCTACAAATCTCTGGAGCTCATCCGCCGGGTGCGCGAGCGCGGCGGCGATGTGCGCTGTATCCTCACCAGCGGCGGGGCAGAGTTCGTAACCCCTCTGTCCGTCGCGGCCCTGAGCGAGAACAAGGTTTACGGCGACCTGTTCTCTCTGACCGACGAAGCGGAGATGGGCCACATTCGCCTATCGCGCGAGGCCGATTTACTGGTGGTCGCCCCGGCGAGCGCCGATCTTATGGCCAAGATGGCCACCGGCCGCGCCGACGATCTGGCCTCCACCGCCCTGCTCGCCACCGACAAGCGGGTGCTGATTGCCCCGGCCATGAACGTGCGCATGTGGGAGCATCCGGCGACCCAGGCCAATCTGGCGACCCTGCGGGCGCAGGGCGTCCTCACCGTCGGACCGAACGCGGGCGATATGGCCTGCGGCGAATACGGTCCCGGCCGCATGGCCGAGCCGGCCGAAATTCTCGCGGCCATCGACAGCTTCTTTGCGGCCGGCGCGCGGCTGAGCGGCCGGCGCGCCTTGGTCACCAGCGGCCCGACCTACGAAGCGATCGATCCGGTGCGCTATCTCGCCAACCGCTCGTCCGGCCGCCAGGGCCATGCCATAGCCCTTGCCCTATCGCGCCTGGGCGCCGAAACGACTTTGGTCACCGGCCCAACCCGCCTGGCCGATCCGGCAGGTGTCGATGTGGTCCACATTGAATCGGCGGAAGAAATGCTCGCCGCCTGCCGCACTGCATTGCCCGCCGACGTGGCGGTCTGTGCCGCCGCCGTCGCCGACTGGCGCGTTGCCAAGACCAGCGGACAAAAGTTGAAAAAGAACGGCACCGCGCCCAAGCTGGCGCTGACCACCAATCCGGACATCCTCGCCAACCTGGCGGCGGCGGGCAACAGCCGGCCGCGCCTGGTCGTCGGCTTCGCCGCCGAGACCGAAAACCTGATCGCGCACGCGACCGCCAAGTTGACATCGAAAGGCTGCGACTGGATCGTCGCCAACGATGTCTCGCCCGGCACCGGCACGTTTGGCGGCGAGGAAAACAGCGTCCATGTCATCGATGCCGCCGGCGTCGACTCGTGGCCGCGTCTGAGCAAGGACGATGTCGCCGCGCGATTGGCCGCGCGCATCGCCGATCACCTCGCGGGCGCCTCGGTCACCGGCAGCGCATCATGACCGGGGGGATGGTCCCGCTGCATCGCCTGCCGCACGGCGAAGACTTGCCACTGCCGGAATATGCCACCGAGCTCAGCGCCGGCGTCGATCTGTTGGCGGCGGTGGAGGCGGATGTCGTCCTGCTGCCGGGGGCGCGTACCTTGGTTCCCACCGGTATCGCCATCGCCTTGCCACAGGGCAGCGAGGCGCAAGTGCGGCCGCGCTCAGGGTTAGCGCTCAAGCACGGCATTACCGTGCTTAATTCGCCCGGCACCATCGATGCGGATTATCGTGGCGAGATCGGTGTCATCCTGATCAACCTGGGCCAGGAGCCCTTCACCATCAGCCGCGGCAGCCGTATTGCCCAGATGATCGTCGCGCCGTGCTTCCGGGTCCACTGGCAGACCGTCGAGACGCTGCCCGACAGCGCCCGCGGTACGGGCGGCTTCGGCTCTACCGGCTTCACGCAACGCCCCCGCGAACCGCAACGCTAAACCCATGCTGCGCCTCTCCAAGAAACGGTTGTTCGCTATCGAGGCGGTGGTGGACATCGCCTATCACACCGGCACCGAACCGGTACGATCCAGCGACATCTCCCGCCGCCAGGGCATCCCGCGCCGCTATCTGGAACAGGTCCTCCAAGAGCTGGTGCACAAGGGCATTCTCGCCGGCCAACGGGGTCCGCGCGGCGGCTATCGCCTGGCCCGCGAGCGGCGGCGGATTACCGTGGGCGATATCATGCGCGTGGTCGGCGCGCTCGAAGGCGCCACCGATCCCGTGGCCGAACCGGATGGCTCGGAAATCGCGGTCAAGGTCATCCGGCCTCTGTGGGACGATCTGCAACGCGAGATCATGGAACATCTGGACAGCCTGACGGTCGAGGACCTGTGCCGCCGCGCCCGCGATTTGCAGGTGCCGAGCGAGGCGGCTCGCGTCCCCGACTTCAGCATCTAGCGGCATGAGCGGCACCCGAGAAAAGGCCGCGCCCGGTGGCGAGTTTCGCGGCCGCGTCTATGACAATATTCTTGGGACCATCGGCGCGACGCCGCTGGTCCGCCTTTCGCGCCTGGCCGAAGCGCACGGTGTTGCCGCTCACATCCTGGGCAAGTGCGAGTTCTTCAATCCCCTCTCCTCGGTCAAGGATCGCATCGGCTATGCCATGATCGCGGCCCTGGAGGCGCAAGGGCGCATCGGCCCGCAAACGGTGATCGTCGAGCCGACCAGCGGCAATACCGGCATTGCCCTGGCTTTCGTCTGTGCCGCCAAGGGCTATCGCCTGATCCTGACCATGCCCGAGACCATGTCCGTGGAGCGGCGCAAGATGCTGCGCCTTTTCGGCGCCGAGATCGTTCTGACCGACGGCGCCCAAGGCATGCGCGGCGCCGTCGCCGAGGCCGAGCGCCTGCTTGCCGATTTGCCCGATGCGGTCATGCCGCAGCAGTTCGAGAATCCGGCCAACCCGCTGATCCACGGCAGCACCACCGCCGAGGAAATCTGGCGCGATACGGATGGTGTCGTCGATATGGTGGTTAGCGGGGTCGGCACCGGCGGCACTCTGACCGGTATCGGCCGGGTGCTAAAGCCGCGCAAACCAACCTTGCGCATGATCGCGGTCGAGCCGGAGGATAGCGCGATCCTCTCCGGCGGGCCGCCGGGTCCGCACAAAATTCAGGGCATCGGTGCCGGTTTCGTGCCCGCCAATCTGGATACGTCCCTCATCGACGAAGTGATCCGCATCGCCAACGACACCGCCTTTGCCACGGCGCGCCAAGTAGCCTGTTTGGAGGGGATGCCCGCCGGCATTTCCTCCGGCGCGGCGCTGGCCGCGGCCTTGGAGATTGGCGCCCGACCGGAAGCGCGCGGCCAAACTATCGTGGTCATCCTGCCGTCGTTGGCGGAACGTTATCTCAGCACCGACCTGTTCGACGGCGTGTAACGGTCCTATCTATGTAACCATGGATTTCAGCGACGCCCAGATCGACCGCTACGCCCGCCACCTGGTCCTGCCGGAAATTGGCGAGGACGGCCAGGCCAAGCTGTTGAGCGCCCAGGTGCTGGTGATCGGCGCCGGTGGCTTGGGCTCGCCGCTTCTTCTTTATCTCGCCGCCGCCGGGGTGGGCACGCTCGGCATCGTCGATGACGACGTGGTCGATCTTTCGAATTTACAGCGCCAGGTAGTGCACGACACCTCCGCCATCGGCCAGCCCAAAACGGCCAGCGCCAAGGTGCGTCTGGGCCACGTCAATCCGGAGGTGCGCGTCATCGAACATGGCGTTCGCCTGACCGCCGAGAACGCCCTCGATCTGGTGCGCGGCTACGATCTGGTCGCCGACGGATCGGATAACTTCGCCACCCGATTCCTGGTCAATGACGCTTGCTATCTGGCGGATAAGACCCTGGTCTCGGCGGCCATCATGCGCTTTGACGGACAGCTAACGACCTTCAAAGCGCACACCCGCGACGGCACGGACGACTCGCACCCGTGTTACCGCTGCGTCTTCGGCGCGCAGCCGACGGACCCCAAGGAAAGCTGTGCCGATGTCGGCGTCCTCGGCGCCCTGGCCGGCACCCTGGGCGCCTTGCAAGCGACCGAAGTGATCAAGGAAATCCTCGGCATCGGTGAGAGCCTCTCCGGCTCCCTGCTGCTCTACGACGCGCTGGCCGCGACCTTCCGCAAGATCAAATTGAAAGCCGATCCGGCCTGCCCCCTGTGCGGCCCGCAAGCCACCATCCGCGATCTCACCAGCGTCTCCTACGACGACCCGGACCCCACCTGCGCGGCGTAGAGCCTCGCCTAAAACATCGTCTCGATGACCCGGTCCGGGGGGGTGTGGCCGTCGGTGAAGGTCTTGATGTTGATGATCACCTTCTCGCCCATGGCGATGCGGCCCTCGATGGTGGCCGAGCCCATGTGCGGCAACAGGACCACGTTGTCCAGTTTGAGAAGTTTCGGGTTGATTGCCGGCTCATGCTCGAAGACATCGAGCGCGGCCCCGGCGATGTCGCCGGCGGTGAGCATGCGGGCGAGCGCGTTCTCGTCGATCACCTCGCCGCGGCTGGTATTCACGATATAGGCGTGCTCGTGCAGGAGCTGCAACCGCCGGGCCGAGAGCAGGTGGTAGGTCGCCGGCGTGTGCGGGCAGTGGATGGAAATGATATCCATGCGCGAGAGCATCTGGTCGAGGCTTTCCCAATAGGTCGCCTCTAGCTCGGCCTCGATGTCCGGATGCACCCGGCGCCGGTTGTGATAATGCACGGCCAGGCCAAAGCCCTTGGCGCGGCGCGCCACCGCCTGACCGATGCGCCCCATGCCGATGATGCCCAGGCGCTTGCCCCAGATACGGTGGCCGAGCATCAATGTGGGGCCCCAGCCGGTCCAGTTACCGCTGCGCACCAGACGCTCACCCTCGCTCAGGCGGCGCGGCAGGGCCAGCATCATGGCCATGGTCATATCCGCCGTGTCCTCGGTCAGAACACCGGGCGTGTTGGTTACCGTGATGCCGCGCTGGCGGGCACTTTTCAGATCGATATGGTCGACCCCGGTCCCGAAGGAGGCGATCAACTTCAACTGCGGGCCGGCCTGGGAGAGGATCGCGGCATCGATGCGATCGGTCACCGCCGGCACCAGGATGGATGCCTGTTGCGCCGCCTCGACGAGTTGGCCATGGGTCATGGGCACGTCATCGACGTTCAAGCGGCAATCGAACAGCTCCATCATGCGCGTTTCGATGACGTCCGGGAGCCGTCGGGTAACGATGACCTGGGGTTTCTGTTTTGCCATGACCCTTTTGATCCGCGGGGGGTAGATCCCGGGGGGCCGAGATCGCGGTTTGCCATAGCAGGCGGGTACCATCCTTGTCCAGGGCGGCGGCGTCTAGAGCAGCATCCAGAGCGGGCGCCGGCTTGACCCGCCGGCCTGCTGGGGTTAGGTGATGGGACTGGGCAAGGCGCCGCCCGCACCAAATCGGCGCAGCCGCAGGGGAGATCTCGAAAATCGCGATGAAGGCGTCGATCCGCCATGTCTTATGGGTGGCCTGCTTGCTTGCGGCCCTCGTACCGTGGCCAGCCGGGTCACAAATACAGGCGGCACAAGGCCAGGCAGCGCAAAGTCAAAGCGCACCCGCCAGTGAAGCCGCGCCGCGTAACGGCCCGGTCAGCGGTTTGCCCTTGCCGCGCTTCGTCGCCTTGCGCGCCAGCGAGGTCAACCTGCGGACCGGCCCGGGTCTGCGCTATCCCATCGACTGGGTTTATAAGCGCTCGGGCCTGCCCATCGAAGTTATCGACGAGTTTGAAACCTGGCGGCGCATTCGCGATTGGGAAGGCAGCATCGGCTGGGTGCACCAGAATATGCTCACTGGCGACCGCCGCGCCTTGGTGGTCGGCAAGCAGCGGCTTTTGCGCCGGTCGCCCGAGGATGGGGCGACGGGTCTCGCCCTTTTGGAGGCAGGTGTCATCGCCCGCCTGACCCGTTGTGCCGACGGCTGGTGCAAGCTGGAGATCAAGGGCATCGAGGGCTGGCTGCGCGAAGACGAGATTTACGGCATCAATTCAGGCGAAACCGTCCGCTAGTACCAATTCTATTCCGCGCGCTTACTCGGCGGCTGCCGCGTCCACCGCGTGCCGCAATTCCCCGCGCGCCTGGCGAATGACCGAGGCCCCGGCCCAAACCGCCAGCCCCGCCATGCCCAACCCGACCGCCAAATCCGGCCAGGCCGTTCCCGACAGAAACACCCCGCCGGCGGCAGCGATAACCGCCAGATTGCCGATGGCATCGTTCCGGCTGCACAGCCAGACGGCGCGCAAGTTCGCATCGCCGCTCCGAAATCGGAACAGCAAGACCGCCGATACCACGTTGGCCAGCAGCGCCAGCGCCCCCACGGCGCCCATTACCTGCGCCTCGGGCGCCGAGCCGACGGCGGCGTGATAGACGCTGGCCGCCGACAGGAAGACGCCGAAGCCAACCATGGCGAACCCCTTCACAAGAGCCGAGCCGGCCCGCCAAGCAACCGAGCGTGCTAAAACGAATAGAGCAATCGCGTAATTCGCCGAATCACCCAGGAAATCGAGCGCATCGGCCTGCAGGGCAAGCGATTCCGCCTGCCAACCGGCCGCTGCCTCGACCACGAACATGCTGGCATTGATGACCAACACTATCCAGAGAAGCCGACGGCTTATCCGCAAGGCCGCCGACGCGGCATGATCGCAACAGCCCGCCATATCAACCTGCCACGCGGCCCAGATGCAGAGCGACCACCTCGTCCTCGTCCATGTGGTCGACCATGTCGTTGAGCACGCAGCGCACGTGCGCATCGTCCAAGGCATAAAAGACCTGCTTGCCCCGACGCTGCGCGCGCACCAAACGGCCGGCCCGCAAAAGACGCAAATGATGGCTGACCAAAGACGGCGACAAGCCGGTGGTGGTGGCAATTTCGCCGACCGGCCGCGGCTCGTCGCGTACCAACAGCAACACCCGCAACCGGTTGCCATCCCCCATCAGGCGAAAGACATCCGCCAGGGCGGCGACTTTATCCGCGGGATGGGGTTCCATTCCGTGCCTCCTATCACCTATCGGCAACGGCACGCTCGGGCGCCGCCGCCACGCTTATTGAACATCACAACATATGAACAAACGTTTGATTGTTATAGAGAAGCTGGGCACGGCTAGTCAACCCCCAGTCGCCAACCTTGAAATTCTCTATGTATTTCCTTGATTATTTCGCAATCGAAACGATGCGTCTTGAGACTGTCTAGTCGAAATCCTCGGCCAGGGCCTCACGCACCTCTTCCGACATGACCGCCATATGGCCGTAGTGCGGATGGGTGAAGCCGACCAGGATCTCCGCCCCCGGTTGACGGAACGCGGCCACCTGCGCGTCGCTAACGGGGAAATGGATGAACTGCACCGAGGACGCCTTGCCGGCGGCACTCGTGCGGTCCACATCGGCCTCGGCGCGGCCGCGAATGGTCTCGCCGCCGATGCGCAAAACAGCGGTTTCCTCGACCCCACCCAACTTGCCGAGAAGGGCGGCCCGGCGTTCCGGATCGTCGATCTCGAACATGACGGTCGCCACCAGCTCGCGTCCTTTGGGGATCAGCGGATTATAAGCCGCCAGTTCGTCGGCGATCTGTGCCGCGCCGCCTTTTTCAATGTAGAGCATCTCGTGGACCTGCGCCCACATGGTCTCGTAGCTCTCGAAATGGAAAAGGCATACCGGCCCAACCTCCAGGCGCCGCCGCCGCTTGAGAGCAACCATGGCGCGCCGGCGCGTCTGCCGTTCGCGTTCATAGTCCGCCATCGGCATGATATCGTCATGACTGATCTCGTGCTTTTTCGCGACCGTCATCACCTAATCCCCCAAGCCATAGGCACGGGCGAAAAGCTCGATGGGGTGATGGGTCGTCTCCGGCGCCAATCCGCCGTCCTCGGCCTGACGCTCGATCCCTTGCAGCAAATGTGTCCCGGCCAGCGGACATTCGGAGGCGAGATATTTTTTACCTGCATCCACCGCCTGCCGCGCCGCCGGTCTGCCGACTTTAAGAGCGGTTTCGAAATGCGCCTTCATGACACCCCACGAGCCGCCGTGGCCGGAGCAGCGCTCGATAACGCTTACATCCGCCTCGGGCACCAAGCGCAGCATCTCGGCCGCCTTGGGACCCATGTTCTGGGCCCGCGCATGGCACGCCAGGTGCAACGTCACGCCGCCGGGTAACGGCCGCAGACCCGCCGCCAGCCCTTCCGTCTTGGCAATATCGACCACGTATTCCGAGATGTCGTAGGTAGCCTCTGCCAGGCGCTTGATGCGCGCATCGTCGGGCAGGATCAGCGGCCACTCAAATTTCAACATCAGGGCGCACGACGGGGTCAGGGCAATGACGTCATAGCCCTTGTCCAGCCAGGGCGTCATCGCCTCGGCCACCGCGCCGGCGGCAGCGGCCACGGCGGCCAGATCGCCTTGCTCCAGTTGCGGCATGCCACAGCAGCGCGGATAGACGACTTCGGTGTCGACCCCGTTGTGGGCCAGCACGCGCCGCGCCGCCGCGCCGATCGCCGGGCTGTTGTAATTGACGAAGCAGGTGGCATAGAGAACCGCTTTGCGGCCGTGTGCCGGCGCACCCACATTGACCTCGGGAGACGACGCGTCCGCCACGAAGGTCGTCCCGTGGTACTTGGGCAACGCCGCCTCGCGGTGCACATCGGCGACCGTCTCCAGCAACGGCCGGGTGAGCCGATTGCCCGTATCGCTGGCCCAATTGGCCAGGCCGGGTATATGGCTTGCCAGCTTGCCGTTGCGGTCGGTCTTGCTCAGCTCGGCAGCAACGCCGCCACCATGGCCCTTATTCAACTCCGCGGCCCGGTAGCGCAGCATGAGGTGCGGGAAATCCAGGTTGAACTCATGCGGCGGCACGTAGGGGCATTTCACCATGAAGCACATGTCGCACAGGGTGCAGCCGTCCACCACCTTGGCGAAATCGGGGCTCGCCACAGTGTCCAGCTCGCCGCTTTTCGACTCGTCGATCAGATCGAAGAGTGTGGGAAACGAGTCGCACAGATTGAAGCAGCGCCGGCAGCCATGGCAGATATCGAAGACCCGGCGCATCTCCGCGTCGATCTTCTGTGCATCGGCAAAATCCGGGTTACGCCAATCCAACGGCTGGCGCACCGGCGCGTCGAGACCGCCTTCGCGCATACCCTCGCTCCCTAAGTCCGTAACGGCTGCGGCCACCGCGCCGGGTCACTCCCAGCGCGGGCGGCCAGTACCGACTTAACGGATGGTTTCGAGAGCCTTCTGAAAGCGGCCGGCGTGACTCTTCTCGGCCTTGGCCAGGGTCTCGAACCAATCCGCGATCTCGTCGAAACCTTCCTCGCGGGCGGAGCGCGCCATGCCCGGGTACATGTCCGTATACTCGTGCGTCTCACCGGCGATCGCCGCCTTGAGATTAAGGGAGGTATCGCCGATGGGCTCGCCGGTGGCCGGATCACCCACCTCTTCGAGGAACTGCAGATGGCCATGCGCATGCCCCGTCTCGCCCTCGGCAGTGGAGCGGAAAACGGCGGAGACATCGTTGTACCCCTCGATGTCGGCTTTCTGCGCGAAATAGAGATAGCGGCGGTTTGCCTGGCTTTCGCCGGCGAAGGCGGCTTTTAGATTTTCCTCGGTCTTGGAACCCTTGAGCTTTGGCATGATGCTCTCCCTTGACTACAGCGATTGGCGTTTACGGCGACTGGGTGATCGCGAACCCGATCCGTTGGCCGATTGGAAACGGCCATAACCGCTAAATAGACAGCCGACGGCCGGCTGTCAATAAATTAGAATCGTTCTAGGGAATTTTTTAACCGGCGACGAGAAAATGATTATCAGTCGCCGAGATGAACGCGGATAATGACATCGACGCGGCGAACGCGTTTGCCCTTTGGCGGCGCCGGCAACGCAACCAGGCGGACATCCTCGCCGGCAATGTCTTCCAGATGCCCGCTATCTTCGTGAAAGAAGTGATGGTGGTCGGTAACGTTGGTATCGAAATAGGAGCGCCCCGGCTCCACGATGACCTCGCGCAGAAGCCCTGTGTTGGTGAATTGATGCAGGGCGTTATAGACCGTCGCCAGGGAAACCGGGACCCGCGCCGCCACCGCTTCGCCGTGCAATTGCTCGGCGGTCAGGTGCCGATCGCCGCGGCTGAAAAGCAGCCGCGCCAGCGCCAAACGCTGGCGGGTCGGCCGCAAGCCGACGGTCTTGAGCCGGTTGATCAAATCGCTATAGGGGCGCTGAGCTGCCATAACCTGATATATGGCGGAACCGGAGGCAAAATTAAAGCCCTAAATCAGCCTATTGGGGGACTTATTGGAACAAATTCAATTAACCATTGGGATCGCTCCGGCAAAACGCGGGGCATCGAAATCCCGGCCAATCCGGTTGATCGCCGGCCGGTGGAGTGTGCTATAGTCCCGCCCGCGAAAATGGCGCGGTGGTCTAGGCTCTTGCGCCATCGGCCGCGCATATGGTCACTTCACTGCATCTCCTACACGCCTAGGTGAGGTCGTTGACAGAGCGCAAAGACAGCTACAGTTACGAAGAACTGCTGCAGTGCGCCCACGGCAAGCTGTTTGGTCCGGGCAACGCCCAGCTACCGCTGCCGCCGATGCTCATGTTCGACCGCATCACCCACATCGCGGATACGGGTGGCGAACATGACCGTGGCGAGATCGTCGCCGAGTACGACATTAAACCGGACCTTTGGTTCTTCGGCTGCCATTTCGAGGGCAATCCGGTGATGCCGGGCTGTCTGGGATTAGACGCGATGTGGCAGATGCTCGGATTCTTCTTGGGTTGGCTGGGGGCGCCGGGCCGGGGTCGTGCCTTGGGTGTGGGTGAAGTCAAGCTATCCGGCCAGGTCCTGCCCACGGCGAAGTTGGTAACCTACCATCTCACCCTCAAGCGGATCATTCGGCGCCAGCTTGTCTTGGGCGTTGCCAATGGCTTGATGAAGGTGGACGGTGAGACCAGTTATGAGGCAACCGGCTTGAAGGTCGGCCTTTCCACCGCGCCGGAAACCGCATAACGCGGCGGCGTCTGAGGGCATTATTATGCGCCGTGTCGTGGTCACCGGTCTGGGCGTCGTTTCCAGCATCGGCAACAACCAACATGAAGTCGTCGATTCGCTGCGGGCCGGGCGCTCGGGCATTCGATTTGCCGACACCTATGCCGAGATGGGCTTCCGCAGCCACGTTCACGGCGATATCCAGTTGGATTTCGACGCCATCATCGATCGCCGCCTGCGCCGTTTCATGGGAGACGCCGCCGCCTTCAACTACGTGGCCATGCAAGAGGCCGTCGCCGATTCGGGCTTGAGTCCGGCGGAGGTGTCGCACGAGCGCACCGGCTTGATCATGGGGTCGGGCGGGTCTTCGCCCTCGAACCAGGTTTGGGCCGCCGATACCGCCCGGGAGAAGGGTCCGCGGCGCGTTGGCCCCTACATGGTGCCACGCTGCATGTCGAGCACGACCTCGGCGAATCTGGCCACGGCCTTCAAAATCAAGGGCCTAAGCTACTCCATCTCCTCTGCCTGCTCGACCAGCGCCCATTGCATCGGCACCGGCTATGAGCAAATCCAGATGGGCAAACAAGACGTCATCTTCGCCGGCGGCGGCGAGGAGGTACATTGGAGCCTATCGGTGCTCTTCGACAGCATGGGTGCGCTCTCCAGCCACTTCAACGAAACGCCTGAGCGCGCCTCGCGCCCTTACGACAAAGACCGCGACGGCTTTGTTATTTCCGGCGGCGGCGGCACGATCGTCCTTGAGGCCCTAGAGCACGCGCAGGCTCGCGGTGCCAAGATCTACGCCGAGATGATCGGCTATGGCGCGACCTCGGATGGCGCGGATATGGTCGCCCCCTCCGGCGAGGGCGGAGTGCGCTGCATGCGCCAAGCCTTGGACGGGTTGGGCAATACCAAGATCGATTACATCAACGCCCACGGCACCTCCACGCCGGTCGGCGATACCATCGAGCTGGCGGGCGTGCGCGAGGTCTTTGGATCCGACATGCCACGCATCAGCTCTACCAAATCGTTGACCGGGCACGCGCAAGGAGCCGCCGGGGTGCATGAAGCGATTTTCTCGCTGCTTATGCTCGAACACGGATTCGTCGCCGCCTCGGCCAATATCGACAACTTGGACCCGGAGGCGGAGGGCGCGCCGATTGTCCGGGAGCGCGAAGACAACGCGCCGCTAAGTTGCGTCATGTCCAACAGCTTCGGCTTCGGCGGCACCAACGCCTCGCTCGTCTTCAGACGCTGCGAGGACTAAAACAGTCGGCGCATTCGCCGGCACAAAGAACGACAGGGGGGACGGCGTGACGGCGAACAGCGGGTTGATGGCCGGCAAGCGCGGCCTGATCATGGGCGTCGCCAATGATCGCTCGATCGCCTGGGGTCTGGCCACTAGTCTCAGCCAGCATGGGGCCGAACTCGCCTTCACCTATCAGGGCGAGGCCTTCGAGCGGCGCGTGCGGCCATTGGCTGAATCGGTCGGCTCAAACCTGGTGCTCGCCTGCGATGTGTCGGACCCGGCTCAGGTCGAGTCGGTTTTCGGCTTGATCAGCGAAGCCTGGGGCAGCCTGGATTTCGTCGTCCATGCGGTGGCTTACTCCGACAAGGAGGAGCTTAAGGGCCGTTATCTCGATACCAGCCGGCGCAATTTCTCCAACACACTGTTGGTCTCCTGCTATTCCTTCACCGCCGTGGCGCGCGGCGCGGCGCCGTTGATGCGCCCGGGGGGTAGCCTGCTTACCCTGACCTATCTAGGCGCCGAGCGCGTGACCCCGAACTACAATGTCATGGGTGTCGCCAAGGCGGCATTGGAAGCAAGTGTGCGCTACCTGGCCGTGGATATGGGTGGTCAGGGGGTGCGGGTGAATGCCATTTCGGCCGGCCCGCTGCGCACCCTGGCCGGCTCGGCCATTGCCGATGCCCGCTTCGTCTACCGTTGGAGCCGCGACCACGCCCCGATGCGCCGCAATATTCAGCTCGAAGAGGTGGGCTCCGCCGGCCTCTATCTGCTCTCGGACCTAGCCCTTGGCGTAACCGGCGAAATCCACCATGTGGATGGCGGCTACAACACCGTGGGCATCCCCTCGCCGCGCCACCTGAACGAATCCCGCGACTAGCTCAACGCCGATACCATCACATCCGGCGAATCCGTGATGATGCACTCGACCCCCCAGTCGAGCAACTTCCGTGCTTGCGTAACATCGTTGATGGTAAAGGTCGCCAGGCCATAACCCGCGGCTTTGATTCGCGCCACCCGTTTTGCCGTCAGCCAGCGCCCGGCCACATGCAGGGTGCTACACTCCAACGCCCGCGCCGCCGAAATCCAATCGCGCGGCAACCGCAACGCCAGCAGACCCCGTGGTAGTGCCGGAGCGCGGTCCTGAACGACCGCCAGACAATCGCGCTTGAAGCTGCTGATCAGCGGCGGCGGCGCAGCAGCCGGCCAGCAGCGTTCGACAACCTCTACCACGGCGGCGGCGGTTTCGCGCTCGCGTCCCGGTGTCGGCTTGATCTCAACGTTGGCCCGCAGACCCAATTCTCGAACCAGGGCCAAGGCGGCCTCCAAGGTCGGGACCGGCTCGCCGGCAAACTCGGCCCCGAACCAAGCGCCGGCTTCGAGGGTGCACACCACCGCGCAGGGGGTTTCCGCCATCAACCCCTTGCGCCCGGTGGTCCGTTCCAGTTTGTCGTCGTGGAAGAGAATCGGCACCGAATCGCTGGTCAACATGACGTCGAATTCGACCCAACTCACGCCGGTGGCAGCGGCGCGGCGAATGCTTGCCAGCGTATTCTCCGGCGCCAGTGCCGCGGCACCGCGGTGGCCCATGACCCGGGGCAATGCCAACATCCGATCAGCCCGTCTACCGTGTCTTTCATCGAGAAACGGGTGGCAACGCTTGACGCTACCACCCGCTTAATTTCGCACTGCCGTCGCCAATCCCGCGTGACCGGCTTGGCGTTAGCTCGCTTGAGGCTCCAGGTCCTCGCCGGTCTCCTGATTGACGCGCTTCATGGAGAGCTTGACCTTGCCGCGATCGTCCAGGCCGATCACCTTCACTTTTACCTCGTCGCCTTCCTTGACCACGTCACCGACGGTATTAACCCGCTGCGCGGCCAGCTCGCTGACGTGAACCAGGCCGTCGCGCGGACCGAGGAAGTTCACGAAGGCACCGAACTCCATGATCTTCACGACCTTGCCGTTGTAGATCACGCCCACCTCGGGCTCGGCGACGATGGAGCGGATCCAGTCGATGGCCGCCTGGCCTTGCGTCTGATCGACAGCGGCAACCTTGATGGTGCCATCGTCTTCGATGTCGATCTTAGCACCCGTGGATTCGCAGATTTCACGAATGATCTTACCGCCGGTGCCGATCACTTCGCGGATCTTATCCTTGGGGATCGTGATCACCGTAATGCGCGGCGCCTTGTCGGAAACATCCTCGCGGGCCTGGGTCAGCGCCCGCGCCATCTCGGCCAGAATATGCAACCGGCCTTCACGTGCCTGCTTAAGCGCGATCTCCATGATCTCGGGCGTAATCGAGGTGATCTTGATATCCATCTGCAGGGAGGTCACCCCCTGCTCCGTACCGGCCACCTTGAAATCCATATCGCCGAGATGATCCTCGTCGCCGAGGATGTCCGAGAGAACGGCGAACTTTTCGTCGTCCTTGATCAAGCCCATGGCGATACCGGCCACCGGGCGCAGAAGCGGTACACCCGCATCCATCATGGACAACGAGGTGCCGCATACCGTGGCCATGGAGGATGAGCCGTTGGATTCGGTAATCTCGGAGACTACGCGGATCGTATAGGGGAAATCCTCCTTCGTTGGCAGCAATGGCCGCAGCGCCCGCCAGGCCAGCTTGCCATGGCCGATCTCGCGCCGCCCGGGCGAGCGCAGGAAACTGGCCTCACCCACCGAATAGGGCGGGAAGTTGTAGTGCAGCATGAATGACTCGCGGTATTCGCCCTCCAGCGCGTCGACGATCTGCTCGTCCTGACCGGTGCCCAGGGTTGTCGCGACCAGGGCCTGGGTTTCGCCACGGGTAAAGAGCGCCGAGCCATGGGTCAGCGGCAATACACCGACCTGGCAGTCGATGCGGCGAACATCCGATGTGGTGCGCCCGTCGATGCGCTTGCCGGTATTCAAGATCGAGCCTCGCACGATGTTGCTTTCCAGCTTTTTCAGCACGCCGGAAACAACGGCCAATTCCGCCTCGTTCTCCGCCAGGCTGGCGCGAACCTCATCCTTGACAGCGCCGAGCTTGTCCTGCCGCACCATCTTATCCGGCTCGCCGTAAGCTTCGGCGATTTTCCCACCGTAGGTGGCCGCCAGGCGCTCGCTCAAGACCTCGATCTCCGGCGCCGGCGCCGGAACATCCCACGGCTCCTTGGCGCAACGTTCGGCCAGGGCGACGATGCCATCGAGCACCGGAATCATGCCGCTGTGGCCGAAGTTGACCGCGGCAAGCATGATCTCCTCGGTCAGCTCCTTGGCCTCGGACTCGACCATCAGTACGCCATCTCGGGTGCCCGCGATCATCAAGTCAAGTTGCGACTCCGGCAGTTCGTCATAGCGTGGGTTGAGAATGAACTCGCCGTCCTTGTAGCCCACCCGACAGCCGGCGATTGGTCCCAGGAACGGCAGGCCCGAGATGGTCAGCGCCGCCGAGGCACCGACCATGGCAACCACATCCGGATCGTTTTCCAGATCGTGGCTCAACACGGTGCAGATAACTTGCGTCTCGTTCTTATAACCCTTGGCGAACAACGGCCGCAGCGGCCGGTCGATGAGCCGCGAGGTCAGGGTTTCCTTCTCGCTGGGCCGACCCTCGCGCTTGAAAAAGCCGCCGGGAATCTTACCGGCCGCGAAAGTCTTTTCCTGATAGTTGACGGTAAGCGGGAAAAAATCGATGCCGGCCTTAGGCGTTCTTTGACCCACCGCGGTGCACAGCACCACCGTATCACCGTAGGTGGCGAGAACCGCCCCGTCGGCTTGCCGTGCTATGCGGCCTGATTCGAGGGTAAGCGTGCGCCCACCCCACTCGATTTCCTGTTTATGTACTTTGAACATGGTCCGTTAGTCCTTCCAACATGCGGTCGGATTGCCATGACCGGACCCGCGCAAAGGGCGCCTTGCCGCGCGCGCACTCGCGCACTCGGCATCGCCCCTTGCGTCGGCCCGGCCTCTGTTCGACATCGCGCCGACCGGCCCACGATATCGCTGTGATGTGATGAAAACTGAGATGGTCTCGTCGCTCTATGAACTGCCTGCCCCGTGCCTGTGCTCCCGGTTGTCCGGCGGCAAGACGCTTGAGCGGTGCGGCCCACTTATCGGCGCAATCCTAGCCGCTCGATCAAGCCTTCATAACGCGACTGATCCCGGCCTTTGACGTAGTCCAGGAGTCGTCGACGCTGTCCAACCATGATCAACAGCCCGCGCCGGGAATGAAAATCTTTTTTATGAATTTGCAGATGCTCGGTCAGGTTCTTGATCCTCTCGGAGAGGATCGCGACCTGCACCTCCGGCGATCCCGTATCGCCTTCATGTGTTGCGTAGTCGCGAACGACCTCGCTCTTGCGTTCAGCAGTTATCGACATCGGTATCCTAATTCCTCGAGTCTAAAGGTTAAGTACACGGACCGGTCGAATATCGCCTGCGTCGTAGCGGGCCAAGGCCACCGGCTTACCGCCGTGCGTGGCATAAACGATCGATCCGTTATCGAATGCCTCAATTCTGGCGCGGTTGATGCGGGCCATCATGGACACCGCCTGCCCGCGCCTAAGGCAATTCGCCTCGGCTTCCGTCAAGGCAAGCGCCGGGATGTCGTCCAGCGCGGTCTCGAGCGGAAGCAAGGGCCCGGAAGCGGCGGCACTATGCCCCAGGGCCTCCAGGGACTCCAGCGAAATCGCATGTTTTTCCGTAAAGGGTCCCACGGCCGTGCGGCGCAGGGCCACCACGTGCGCGTAGGTATCCAGGGCCAGGCCCAAATCGCGCGCCAAGGCCCGCATGTACGCGCCTTTGCCGCAATCGACCTCGAAAGTGGCGGTTTCCGGCCCGTTCTCGGCCAGGGCCAGGCGGTGTACCCGCACCGGCCGGGCCGACAGGGCAAAGTCCTCGCAGGCACGCGCCTTGTCATAGGCCCGCTCGCCAGCCACCTTGATGGCGGAAAAGATCGGCGGGACCTGCTCCACCAGGCCGATAAAACGGGGCAGGACGGCCTCGACCTCCGCCGTCGCCGGCCGCCGGTCCGAGCGTTCGGTCACCTCACCCTCGGCGTCATCGGTAGCTGTCGCCTCGCCCCAGCGCAGGGTGAAGGTATAGCGCTTGCGCCCGTCCATGATGTAGCTGACCGTCTTGGTCGCCTCACCCATGGCGACCGGCAAAAGGCCGGTGGCCAACGGATCCAGGGTACCGCCGTGGCCAATCTTTTGCGGGTCGTAGACGCGGCGCAGACGGCCGAGCACCTGAGTCGAGGTTAGGCCCAAGGGCTTATCGATAACGACCCAGCCGTTGACCGGTTGGCCCCTCCGTTTACGCCCCATCCTCGTCGCCCCCGTCGTCACTGGACGCCGACCCCAGGTCCTGGCGCACGTGCGGCCGCTCAAAGATCGTCTGTATCTCGCCGGCCCGATCGAAGGAATGATCGGGGGCAAAGATGATGCGTGGGCAATGGCGCAAGTTCACCTCGCGCGCCATCTGGCCGCGAAAAAACCCAGCCGCCCGGTTGAGCGCCGCCACCGAACCGGCCAAGTCGCCGCCCCCCAGGGGCACAACGAAAGCGGTCGCCGCCTTAAGATCGGGGCTCAGACGCACCTCGGTTACCGTGAAACTGTTATCCGCCAGGGCCGGGTCGTCCAGCCGGGCACGACCGAGAACGCCCGCTAAGACATGACGCAGCTCTTCGCCAACGCGCAACTGCCGTTGGCTCGGGCCGCTCGCCCCACGCCTAGTCGCTTGACGCCGTGTCGATTTTGGATGTTCGCTCACGTGCCTCTTAGTGGCGCGCCCGTCAGAGGGTGCGCACCACTTCCTCGATCTCGTAGCACTCGATGCGGTCGCCGGTCTGGATGTCGCTGTAGTTTTCGAAGGCCATGCCGCATTCATACCCTTCCTTGACCTCCCGCACCTCGTCCTTGAACCGGCGCAGGGTCTTGAGCGTGCCGTCATGGATCACCACGTCATCGCGCAGCAGGCGTACCTTAGAGCCGCGCTTGACCATACCCTCGGTTACCATGCAGCCCGCGACCTTGCCGGTCTTGCTGGTGCTGAAGACCTCACGGATCTCCGCGTACCCGAGGAAGCGCTCGTGGCGGCTCGGCGCCAACATCCCGGAGAGCGCTGCCTTAACATCGTCGACCACGTTGTAGATGATCGAATAGTAATGAATATCCACGTTATCGCGCCGCGCCATCTCGCGCGCCTGCGGATTGGCGCGGACGTTAAAACCAATGACCATGGCACTCGCCGAGCGGGCCAAGGTGATGTCCGACTCGTTGATGCCGCCAACACCGGCGTGCAGAATGCGCACCTCGACTTCCTCGGTGCCCAGCTTCGTCAGGCTGGCAACGATGGCCTCCAACGAGCCGTGCACATCGGACTTGATGACCACGGGCATCTGCGAGGCCTCGCCTTCTTTGATGCGGTCGAGCATCTGTTCCAGCGTGCCGCGGCCGGTGGTGGCGATCTCGTGGTCGCGTTTTTGCCGCTGCCGGAAATCGGCGATATCGCGCGCGCGCGACTCGTTTTCGACGACCGTCAGTTCGTCGCCGGCAAGCGGTGTGCCGTTCAAGCCCAAGACTTCCACGGGAACCGACGGGCCAGCTGCTTGAACCATCTCGCCGTGATCGTCGATGAGCGCGCGCACACGTCCCCATTCGCTGCCGGCAACAAAGGTATCGCCGACGCGCAAGGTGCCGCGCTGCACCAACACCGTCGCGACCGAGCCGCGGCCGCGCTCCAACTTGGCTTCGATGATAGCGCCTTCGGCGTTGCGGTTCGGATTCGCGTTTAGTTCCTGAAGCTCGGCCTGGAGCAGAATCGCCTCCTCCAGCTTGTCCAGATTCGTCTTCTCTTTCGCCGAGACCTCGATGGCCAGAATGTCGCCACCCATGTCCTCGACCACCAACTCATGCTGCAAGAGCTCGTTCTTGACCCGACTGGCATCGGCATCCGGGCGATCCATCTTGTTGATGGCCACAACGATGGGCACGCCCGCCGCCTTGGCGTGATTGATCGCCTCTTTGGTCTGCTCCATGATTCCGTCGTCGGCGGCCACCACCAGGACAACGATGTCGGTGATATTGGCGCCACGCGAGCGCATCTCGGTAAAGGCGGCATGGCCGGGCGTATCGACGAAGGTGATTTTCCGTCCGGATTTCAAGGTGACCTGATAGGCCCCGATGTGCTGGGTGATACCTCCGGCCTCGTGGCCGGCCACGTCGGTCTGACGCAGGGCATCGAGCAGAGACGTCTTGCCGTGATCGACATGGCCCATCACGGTGACCACGGGTGGGCGGGCCTCCATCGTTCCTTCCTCGTCGGGTGCCCCGCGCATGCCGACCTCGACATCCGCGGCCGACACACGCTTTGCCTTGTGGCCAAATTCGGCGACTACCAGCTCGGCCGTATCGGCATCGATCACCTGGTTGATCGTCGCCATGACATCCATCTTCATCAACGTTTTCACAACCTCGGCGCCGCGCGTGGCCATGCGGTTGGCCAGTTCCTGCACGGTGATCGTCTCGGGTATGGTTACTTCGCGGACCACCCGCAGCGGCGGCTGATGGGCATGTTTGGCGGGGCCGGTGCGCATTTTTTCCCGCTGCCGGCGCACCGAGGCAAGCGACCGCTGGCGGCCGTCACCGCCCTCCAAAGCCTGGTTGATGGTAAGCTTGCCATGGCGCCGCCGTTCGTCGCCGCGCCGAGGTGTTGGCTTCGGTACCACCGCGACCTTGCGTTTGACCCGGCCACTCGAATCATCTTCCGAGCCCGCCTCGCGCCGGCGCTTCTGCGCATCGTCGGCTTCTGCCGGCAGTTTCGGTGCCGGAGCGCCCGCCGCGCCATTGACAGTACTCGGCGCGCCTGCTGCGAGCGCCGATGGGGCCTCCGTTGCCGGGGTCTCAGGCACATCCGCCTCTTTGGGCGGTTCCTCGGCACGGCGCTTGGCTTCGGCCTCGGCAAGCGCTTCGGCCTCCAACTCGAGAATGCGGCGCTCTTCGTCGTCATGGCGCGATTGTTCGAGAGCTTGCGCCCGCGTAGCCCGCTCGCCGGCGGTCAGAGCGCGCAACTCCTTGCCAAGCTCTTCCTCGGCTTGGCCTCGCGATTCCGCCAGCGCCCGCTCGGCAGCCTGGCGGGCCTCGGTCACCTCGGTCATACGACCGCCGGCGCCGCGTGCGAACGTGCGCGAGCGCTTGACCTCGACGGTCACCGCTTTCGACCGGCCGTGGCTGAAGCTTTGCCGAACCTGACCGGTCTCGACCGTTTTTTTCAGTTCGAGCTTTCCCGGCCGGTTGAGCCCCAGCGGCTTCTTCTGCTCTTTCTCGTTACTCGTCGTCATTTATGCTCTGCGCCTACCTTTGCGTGCTTTGCGGATCTGATCGCACAAGGGCGCCCAAGCGCGCCAATTCCTCGTTCAGGCGCGCCGTCGCGCCGCCCCCAGCGAGGGCGACATGGACAAGAGCGTCGCGTCCCAGGGCCCGACCCAACTCCTCGGCGCGAAAAATCTCGATAACCGGCACATCGTGTGCCCGCGCCAAGGCACGCAACTTCTGCCGCCCACCTTCCGCCGCATCGACGGCTTGCAAGAGCAGCGCCGCTTTGCCACCGCTCAGCCAGAGCGCCGCCGCCTCATAACCGCAGGCCGCCTGGCCGCCACGCCGAACCAGCCCGAGTAAATCCAGGCAGCGGCGACGCAACAACCCCGCCACCTGTTCCGCTAGGTCCGAGGGAACCCGCACGGGTGCCTTCGCCGCCTTGGCAAACAGGTTGCGGGCGCATGCAAGATCTATCATATCGCGCCGCGGCGATAGCCACAAACCGCGGCCCGGCAACCGTTCCGCCACATCCGGCACCAACGCCCCATCCGGCGCCACAACGAAACGGAGCAACTCACGCTTGGGCCGCACCTCGCCACTGGCCAGACAGCGTCGCGGCGCCGTCGGCTCACGCCGCCGCGTCCGCCCAGCCTCAAACTTGCCAGCCCCAGACTTGCTGGCCGCCTTTGGTTTGCTGGATGACATCACCGCAACCGTCATCGTCTGATCTCAGACCTCCTGCCCTTGACCGTTTGCCGCTTCGCTAGCGGCCGGTGTCTCGGCGGAAGGATCGGTACCCTCTTCCGGCGCCTCGTCCGCGAACCAATGGGCGCGTGCCGCCATGATGATGGCATCCGCATCCGTGGCGTTAGGTGCCAAGTCACCGAGCATCTCGATCAACTCGTCACTTGCCAGATCGGCCAGATCGTCGAGGGTCTTCACCCCCTTCTCGCCCAAGCTGACAAGAATCATCGGCGATAGGCCAGACAAGCCGGCAAGGTCGTCGGCAACCCCCAACTCGCGGCGTTTTTCTTCGTTCTTGCGGTCCAATTCCTCCAGATACGTCCGGGCCCGGGCCCGCAGTTCGGTGGCGACATCCTCGTCAAAGCCTTCGATCTCGCCCAGTTCTTCCACCGGCACGAAGGCCACCTGCTCCAAGGTCATGAAGCCCTCGGCTACCAGCAGATGCGCAATCACATCGTCCACGTCCAGGGCTTCGATGAAGAGTTGCGAGCGCGCCCCCATCTCCTCCTGGCGGCGGCGGGATTCCTCATCCTCGGTCATGATGTCGATGTCCCAGCCGGTCAGGATCGACGCCAGGCGCACGTTCTGGCCGCGCCGGCCGATGGCCAGGGAAAGTTGGTCGTCGGGCACCACCACTTCGATGCGGCCCTGCTCCTCATCGAGCACCACCTTGGTCACCTCTGCGGGCGCTAAGGCATTGACCACGAAGGTCGCCGGATCACCCGACCAGGGAATGATATCGATCTTCTCGCCTTGCAGCTCGCTGACCACCGCTTGCACGCGACTGCCGCGCATGCCGACGCAAGCGCCCACCGGATCGATGGAGGAATCGCGCGAGAGCACGGCGATCTTGGCGCGGCTGCCCGGATCGCGGGCCACTGCCTTGATTTCGATGATACTGTCGTAGATCTCGGGCACTTCCTGGGCAAAGAGCTTGGCCATGAATTGCGGGTGGCTGCGCGAGGCAAAGATTTGCGGCCCGCGCTGTTCCTCGCGCACGTCGTAGATGTAGGCGCGCACCCGGTCGCCCGTGCGGAAAGTCTCGCGCGGCAGCGACTCGTCACGCCGCATCATCGCCTCCGCCCGGCCCAGATCGACCGTGACATTGCCGAACTCGTTGCGTTTGACGATGCCATTGACGACCTCGCCGATCCGATCCTTGTATTCGCGGAATTGGCGCTGGCGTTCGGCCTCGCGCACCTTCTGCACGATCACCTGCTTGGCGGTCTGGGCAGCGATGCGGCCCATATCGATGGGCGGCAGATCCTCGATGATGAATTCGCCAAGCGCGATCCCTGGCTGGCGCTTCTGCGCGTCCGCGACGGTCACTTGCGTAAACTCGTTCTCCGGCTCCTCGCAAACCTCGAGGAAGCGGCGCAAGCGCACTTCGCCGTTGCGCCGGTCAATCTCCGCGCGGATGTCGTGTTCGTGCCCGTATTTGCCACGGCCGGCCTTGGCGATGGCCTGCTCCATCGCTTCGAGCACCTCGTCGCGCTCAATGCTCTTTTCGCGGGCCACCGCATCGGCGACCTGCAGCAATTCGGTTCTAAAAAGCGCCGTTGATTCCATCATTCACTCGGTCTCTCGGTTCTCGGGCTTTTGGGTCGCGGGATACCGCCCGTTCTGAGCGGCGGCGATCAATTCGTCGGTTAGCACCAGTTTCGCTTTGGTCAAGCTGGTAAAAGGCACGGCCACCTCGCCATCCTCGGTCGACAGGCGCACGATCTCGCCATCGAGACCCAGCAGGCGCCCGGTCCAGCGGCGGCGTCCCTTGGTATCCGCCCGCATCGACTCCAGCTTCGCGTCAAAGCCGGCAAAGCGGGCGAAATCCGCCAGGCGGGTCAACGGCCGGTCAATGCCCGGCGAGCTAACCTCCAGCTCATAGGCCCCGGCAATGGGATCCTCCACATCGAGAATCGCGCTTACCGCCCGGCTTAGCCGCGCGCAATCGTTCACGATCATGCCGCCCCCATCGGCGCGCTCTGCCATGATCTGCAAGCGTGGGCGCTGGGTGCCGGTCAGCAGAACGCGAACAATCTCAAAGCCCATCGCCTCGGCGCTGGGGGTAATCAGCCGTTCGATGGCCACCGCCTTGCCATCACCGCTCAAGGCAGGGGCCGGCGCGACCGCTTCGCTGGCTTCGGGCAAACTGCCGCCTCTCCGTCACATCCGTAAATCAATCCTGGCCGCAAAATAAAAAAGTGGGCCGGAGGCCCACCGTTTCGGCGACCTGACACGAGTCTTAAGCTCGATCCCGTGTCACCTTAAGTTAGTTGGCGCAATCTAGCGCCGGAGGACGGCACCCCGCAAGGGCTTTCTCCCGCCCCCCGGGTGCCTCATATAGGGCGCTCTCGTCGGGCAAATCGCAGATAGACCGGGGGCCGGCCGCTAGCCTTCGCCTTGGCCTCATAGCGTGTCGGCGGCCAGTCGGCGAGCCGTTGCCGCCAATCGTCCGGGCCTTCCGCCAGCCAGACGAAATCCGGGTGCCCAACCAGTCGCTCCAGCATCCACCGTGCATAAAGCATATCGTCGGTGGCCAGGCGCAACTCCGCCCCGTCGCGCAGGATGCGCGCGAGATGATCCAGGGTGTCCCGCTGGATCAACCGGCGCTTGTGGTGACGCGCCTTGGGCCAGGGATCGGGAAAAAGAACAAATGCCCGATCGATGCTGGCGGCAGGCAATGCCTCAAGCAAATCACGGGCATCGCCCTGGAAAATACGCACGGCATCCAGGTGCTCGTCGTCGATCCGGCGCAAAAACTGAGCGATACCGTTGACGAAGAACTCCGCCCCAAGCATGCCCACATCCGGATGAGCCCGCGCCTGGCAAGCCAAATGCTCGCCGGCACCGAAACCGATTTCCAACCAGACGGGACGTCGGCCACCGGCCGCCGGCGGTGGAAAGAGGCCACCCGGATCGAGCGGCATCCCGCCATCTTGGGGCAAGGCAACCGAAAGCCGAGGCAGCAAATCCTGCAGGAGGGCCTTCAGCCCGCCGCGCAATTGGCGGCCGTGCCGGCGGCCGTGAAAGGGGCGGCGCGGCGGGGTCTCTAACCGGGGGCGCCCGGCCATGGGGTCTAGGCGGCGAAGGCCGACCGCAAGTCCTCGACCAAATCCAGCCGCTCCCAGGAAAAACCGCCGTCCGGCTCCGCTGGGCGGCCGAAATGTCCGTAAGCAGCGGTCCGGGCATAAATCGCGCGGTTGAGCCCCAAGTGCTCGCGGATACCGCGCGGGCTTAAGTTCAGCATCTCTTGCAGGGCGCGCGAGAGCTTCTCTTCGTCCGCCTGCCCGGTATCGTGCGTGTCCACATAGACCGAGAGCGGTCGCGAGACACCGATGGCATAGGAAAGCTGGATGGTGCAGCGCGTGGCCAACTCGGCGGCGACCACGTTCTTGGCCAGATAGCGCGCCGCGTAGGCGGCCGAGCGGTCGACCTTGGTCGGATCCTTGCCGGAAAAAGCGCCGCCGCCGTGCGGGGCCGCGCCGCCGTAGGTATCGACGATGATCTTGCGTCCGGTCAGACCGCAGTCACCGTCCGGACCGCCGACCACGAAGCGGCCGGTCGGGTTTACATAAAATTCGGCTTCCGGGCACATCCAGCCCTTGTTCAGCACATTGACCACATGCGGGCGGACAATTTCACGCACCGCGTCTGTCTCAAGATCGGCCGCGTGCTGGGTGGAGACCACCACCGAGGCCGCCCCGCATGGCTCGCCGTTCTCGTAGATCAGGGTGACTTGACTCTTCGCATCCGGACCCAACCCTGGCTCGGCACCGGAATGGCGCGCCTCGGCCAGCGAGCTCAGAATGCCGTGCGATAGATAAATGGGCGCCGGCATGAACGCTTCGGTCTCGCGGCAGGCATAGCCGAACATGATACCTTGGTCGCCGGCACCCTCATCCTTGTTGCCGGCGGCATCGACTCCTTGAGCGATATCCGCTGATTGTTCGTGGATATGATTTTCGACGACGAGCGTTTGCCAATTGAAGCCGTTCTGCTCGTAGCCGATATCCTTGACCGCGTGGCGCACCACCTGTTCGAGCAGCTCCGCGTTCACCTCCTTGGGTCCGCGCACCTCGCCGGCCAGAACCACGCGGTTCGTGGTCGCCATGGTCTCGACCGCGACGCGAGCGTAGGGGTCGTGCGAGAGAAACGTATCGACGACGGCATCCGAGATCCGGTCACAGACTTTGTCGGGATGACCTTCGGCGACGGATTCGCTGGTGAAGAGGTAGCGGCCCTTGCGCACTCTCAAGCTCCCCCTAGTCGGAAAATTTCATGGCCGCATGGGTATAGTGCGGCACAGCAAAAACGCGGCTGGAACCAATCAGCCGCGCCCGCTGTTGTAACGCTCAAAAATTGACCGTCAAGAAGATTGTCTGATCGGCACCCGCAACGGAGCCCGCCTTGGGGCCCGCTGGGGAGCTATGGGCTTCGTTAGGCCTCTTCCTCTTTCAGCGAGGAGGCCCCGAGCGCCTTGGTCATCTCGAAGAGGCGCTTACGTAGCTGCGGGTCGGTAATTTTGTAGTAAGCGCGGACCAACTCCAGCGTCTCCCGCTTGGCCATGGGATCACGCTCATAGCTGGCCGGTTCCTCGGCCATGCCGCGGCGTTGGGCCGGCGAACTGCTGGCGACCCCCGCGGGCATGTCATCAAAGAAGAAACTAACCGGCACGTCGAGAACACGGGACAAATCGTAGAGTCGGCTAGACCCGATTCGATTGGCCCCTCGTTCGTATTTCTGCACCTGCTGGAAGGTCAGACCAATCGCCTCGCCCAGCTTTTCCTGGCTCATACCAAGAAGCGTTCGGCGTAGTCTTACCCGAGCGCCGACGTGTATATCGACTGGATTCGGTTTGCCAGTGCCACGTCCATGCGGCGCCTCACCTCCACGTCCCATAGTTGTATTTTCCTTCACATAACTCTCCCATTTGCAGAGATACGTAAGCATACCTCTGCATGGCGTCAACGCGAATTACGTACGGGGCCCAAAGCGTTATTAACTTAAGGGCAAAATCTACGCAATATCAAAGTGTAAGAGAGAGAGATGAAGGCGAGGAACCCGACGACCCAGTTGCCAAGTCGTGCATACAGGGTTCCTCCGGTGATCGGCAAGGGCAGGGATGCGTCCAAAACGCCGATTTGGTTGAGCGCGAGGCGGCCTATGACGCGGCCATAAGGGTCCACCACGGCGGAGATACCCGAGTTAGCTGCTCGGATAAGTGGCAAGCCCTCCTCAACGGCGCGCAGACGCGCGGAAGCAAAATGTTGATAAGGTCCCGAGCTATTCCCGAACCACCCATCATTCGTGATATTGAGCAGCCATCCGGGCCGGTCGCCTGGTGCTACCACCCGACCGGGAAAAATCGCCTCGTAACAGATCAACGGGCTAGCGGCGGGCAAGCCGGGCAGCGCCAAGGTCGCCGGACCGGGCCCGGCGCTAAAGTCGGTTGAGCCGACGGTTAGCTTCATCGCTCCAAGCAGGCCGCGCAACGGCGTGTACTCGCCGAAGGGCACCAAATGATGCTTATCGTACGTCGCAACGATTTCACCGCGCCCATCAAGAGCTTGCAGGCTGTTCCACAATCGGAACCCGGCATCTTCGTTCGCGCGCGGGGCGCCGGTGATAAGCAATCCGTCCGGCGGCACAAGCTCGGCAAGGATACGGCGCAAATCGGGGTCCTCATCGAGCAGGTATGGCACCGCCGTTTCCGGCCAGATGATATGCGTTATCGGCGCCGTCCCGGGGCGCTGCGAAAGCTGACGCTGTTCGTCCACATTCTGGCGGCGCTTCGCCGGCAACCATTTCAACGCTTGCGGGATGCTCGCCTGCACCAAACGCAAGCGCACATCCGGCACGACCGCTGTCCCGAGTGCCGGCGCCGCCGCCAGGCGCCAAGCACCACCGGCCCAGACCAGGCCGACAAGCACGAATGCGGAAATGACGAACGTGCGGCGACGCGGCTCCACCAGCACCGCCGGTGCCGCCGCCGCCAGGACCGTCAGCCAGGACACCCCCCAAACACCGGTGGCGGCAGCGAGTTGCAGCATGGCCGGAGAAAAATCCCAGACCGTACCGATGAGATTCCAGGGAAAACCGGTGAAAATCCACGAACGCAGCCATTCCACCAGCAACCAGGCCGTAGCCAACAGTGCCACCCGCGCCGGCCCACGCCAGCCGGTCGCCGCCACGGCGGATACCGCGAGAGCCGGGAAGATAGCCATACCCGCGGCCAATCCGGCAACGGCGAAGGGCATGACCCAGCCAAAGCGCGCCGCATCGACGAGGAAGGCAATCCCCACCCAATAGAGGCCCGCCGCCATGTGGCCGAAGCCGAAACTCCAGCCAATGAGCGCCGCTTGCCGGGACCGCCCCCGGGCACCCCCCCGAACACCATCAAGCAACCAGAGCAACCCCACGAAAGCTGGAATGAGCAATGGCACCAGGTTGAGAGGCGGCAGGGCCGCCGCGGCGGCAACACCGCACAAGGCCGCAACCCCATGCCGGCGCCAGCCGGATAACCCGGCAAAACCACGGGCCAGTGCGGCCAGGCGCGGGAGGGCAGCCGGGACTACGCCTGGATCAGACACCGCCGCTGGGGACCGTCGGCTTGGTTGGCAAATTGCGGACCCGCAGGCGTTTGACCCTGCGCGGGTCGGCTTCCATGACCTCGAAGCTGATGCCGCTGGCCGGATGAACGATCAACTCGCCGCGCGTCGGCACCCGGTCCGCCAAATAAAAGATCAAACCCCCGAGAGTATCGATGTCCTCTTCCCGCTCCTCCACGGAGAGCACCAATCCGGCCATCGCCTCGAATTCCTCGACGGTCGCCCGCGCATCGGCGATCAAGGCGCCGTCGGGCCGTTCGATCAGCTTCGGTCCCTCGGCCACGTCGTGCTCGTCCTCGATCTCGCCGACGATTTCCTCGACCAGATCTTCGATGGTGACCAGCCCGTCGATGCCGCCAAACTCGTCCACCACCATGGCCATGTGCACCCGCGAGAGGCGCATCTCCAGCAGGAGATCCAACACACGCATGGCCGGCGCGGCGATCAGCACCGTGCGCACGATCTTGGAGAGATCGAAAGTTTCCTTGGCCTCGCCGTATTTGAGCACATCCTTGATATGGACGATACCCGCCACATCATCCAGGCTCTCGCGATAAACCGGAAAGCGCGAGTGGCCGGCCTTGCTCATCATGCCGATCAGATCATCCAGACCCGATTTGATGTGGACGGAAACGATGTCCGCACGCGGGACCATCACGTCATAGGCGGTAAGATGCCGCAGCTTGAGAATGTTGCCCAGGAGCACCCGCTCGTGGCCGCCGATGGGCGTTGCCACCGCGTCATCGGGAACCGCTTCCTCGATTTCATCGATGATCGCCTCGATGGAATCGCGCAGCTGCGAGTCGCCGTTGCGGCCGCGCAGACGGGCGCGCAACCGTTGCCATAGGGCCGACAGCGGCGATGTGCCGCCGTGCGCCGGGCTACCGCTATTCGAGGCTTCGCTCATAGCGCGCGCCTTTCAACATAGGGATCGGCAATCCCGAGAGCGGCCAGGATGGCTATCTCGCGCCGCTCCATATCGGTAGCCGAAGCCTCCGTATGATGATCGAAGCCGCAAAGGTGCAATAGACCATGGACCACAAGATGGCAGGCGTGGTCGCTCAGTGTCTTGCCCTGCGCCACCGCCTCCCGCCGCACGGTCTCGTAGGCCAGGATCACATCGCCGAGAAGCAGCGGACCGGCTGCCTGTTCGGGTGCCGCCACCTCTTGCGGAAAGGCGAGCACGTTTGTCGGCGCATCGCGATCGCGGTAGTCCCGGTTGAGCGCCCGCACGGTGGCATCGTCGGCCAGGACGATGCTGACCTCGATCCCTTCTACATTGGCAACCCCGGCGGCTATCGCAGAGCATACTGCCCGGCGCACGTTCGCCTCTATATCAGGCACGTCGCCCTGCCAGTCCGAGGCGCGCACATCCACGGCAACCATGGGACCGGCGCTGGTACTGTCAGGGTCGTCGCTCATGTCGGCTGACACATCATGGCATTCTGCGCCGGTCTCGCCCTGTCCCGCAACGTCGTTGTGGCGCAAAATCATCCCGGCGACTGCCCGTCCTTGCCGCCGTTTTCCCGCGCTTCATAAGCACTTACAATACGAGTGACCAAGGAATGGCGCATGACATCGACTTTGGTGAACTGCACCAGCGCGATATTGTCTATATCCGCGAGCAAGTCGACGGCATCTTGCAGGCCGGAGGGTTGACCCGCCGGCAGGTCCACCTGAGAAAGATCACCGGTTACCGCCATACGACTGTTTTCGCCCAAACGGGTTAAAAACATCTTCATCTGCACCGGCGTGGAGTTCTGCGCCTCGTCGAGGATCACAAACGAGTTGCTCAGGGTCCGCCCACGCATGAAGGCCAGGGGCGCCACCTCGATCTCGCCGTTCTCAAGTCGGCTCACCACCTGTTCGGCGGGCAGCATATCGTAAAGCGCATCGTAGAGCGGCCGCAGGTACGGGTCCACCTTCTCCCGCAGATCGCCGGGCAGGAAACCCAAGCGTTCTCCGGCCTCCACCGCCGGGCGAGAGAGGACAATCCGGTCGACCTTGCCCTCAATCATCAGGGATACCGCCATGGCGACCGCCAGATAGGTCTTGCCCGTACCCGCCGGACCGAGGGCGAAGACCAGTTCGTGGCTCCGCAACGCCCGCAGATAGGCGGCCTGATTTAGCGACCGCGGCGAGATGTGCCGCTTGCGCGTGCGGATCGTCATGTCCTCGGCATGCATATCCGCCAATCCGGGAACATTGGGGCCGGGAACATCGGGGCCGGGAACATTGGGGCCGGGGCCATCGGGACCACTATCGGCCGGGCTCTGGGCCATGCGCATCGCGGCATCCACCTCGGCCCCGCCGACCTCCAATTTCTTGCGCAAGCGCGCATAGAGCGCCTTCAGCGCCGCCTCGGCGATACGCGCCGCCTCGACCGGGCCGGAGATTTCCAAGCGGTTGCCGCGCGCCGCCACGCGCACGCCCAACTGTTGTTCAACGCGCGCGAGATGCTGATCGTGCTCGCCATAAAGCAAAGGCAAGAGAGAGTTGTCGTCGAACTGCAGAAGCGCCGCCGGGGCAGCTGGCGCCGGGGAGCGTCCCGCGGAACCTTTTGCGGCGCCGCGCTTGTTCGGCGGGCTCACGGGTACGCCTCGGCCGCCACGTGCCGGTCCGCCGGCCGTGTCGCGCCAGCCTCGTGTCCTATCGCTAACTCGCCCGCCAAGCTGTTCGGCCCGGCGCCGACGATGCGCACCTGGGCGATGCCGTTGAGCGCCTCGTCACCCGCCGCCACGTGCACTGCCTGCATATAAGGACTGCGGCCGACGAGCTGACCCGGCTTGCGGCCGCGCCGCTCCAGAAGCACCGGCAGCGTGCGTCCGATACTGGCATCGTTGAAGGCCGCCTGTTGATCGGCAAGACAAGCTTGCAACATGGCCAGGCGCTCGGCCTTGCGCGCATCCGGCACCTGCGCCGCGAGGCTCGCGGCCGGGGTCCCCGGGCGCGGGCTGTACATGAAGGAATAAGCCTGCGCATAGCCGATATCGCCGACCAAGCGCAGGGTCGCGGCAAAGTCCTCGTCGCTTTCGCCGGGAAAACCCACAATGAAATCCGACGACAACGCAATCCCCGGCACCGCCCGGCGCAGACGATCCACCAAATGCCGGTAATCGTCCGCCGTATGGCCGCGGTTCATGGCCTTGAGGATCGCATCGGCGCCCGATTGCACCGGCAGGTGCAGATAGGGCATCAGCTTCGGCTCGTCGGCGTGCGCCGCGATCAGCGCCGCGTCCAAGTCGCGCGGGTGCGACGTGGTATAGCGCAGCCTTTGCAAGCGCGGGATTTCGGCCATGCGGCGGATCAAGCGCCCGAGACCCCAAGCATCTCCATCGACCCCGGCCCCGTGATAGGCATTCACATTCTGCCCTAGAAGAGTGATCTCGAGCGCACCGTTGGCGCACAGCCGCTCCGCTTCGGTGACAATATCCGCAACCGGACGGGAATACTCGGCCCCGCGCGTATAGGGTACAACACAAAAGGTGCAGAACTTGTCGCACCCTTCCTGCACCGTCAAAAACGCGGAGGCTCCCGGCGGCGTTACCGACTCGGGCAGATGATCGAACTTCGTATTAATCGGAAACTCGGTATCCAGCACGCCGCGGCCATCCCTCCCGCCGGCACGCGTCAGGCGGGCGAGCATTTCGGGCAGGCGGTGATAGGCCTGCGGGCCGACGACCAGGTCCACATTCGGTGCCCGGCGCAGGATTTCCTCGCCCTCGGCCTGAGCGACGCAGCCGGCGACCGCGACCAGCATGCGCCCGCCGTCGCGGGCCCGTGCCGCCTGCAGGGCGCGCAGCCGGCCAAGCTCCGAGAAAACCTTTTCCGCCGCCTTCTCGCGGATATGGCAGGTATTGAGAATTACCATGTCGGCGCCAGCAGCACTTGCCGTCGGCGCAAAGCCGAGGGGGGCGAGCACGTCGGCCATGCGGGCCGAATCGTACTCGTTCATCTGGCAGCCGTAGGTCTTGATATGAACTGTCTTGGTCAAGATGCGTTCAGCCTTCTAGTTACGTGCCGACATAGCGCGCGGCCGCCCGGTCAACGCCGCGGCGACCGCACCAGCAACTTGTGTAAAGCAGTGATCGCACAGCGCCTTGCGTGAGCCAAATGCGTCGAACGTCACCACCGGATGAAACTCTACCTCCACCGTTGCCCAGCCCAGGCCGGCGGCCTGCCACATATGGCCAGCCAGCTCCATATCCCCGTACCAGGCAAAGAAGGGCCTCAAATAGCGCCCCATAGGCACGCCGTCGAGTCTCGTGTAGGCGATCGAGACCGGTTGTACGGTCAGCGGCGTGCCGCCCGGCCGAATTTGAGCGGCGGAAAAGAGCGCGCTTTTGAAGGGGAGCACTCGATTGCCATCGCCGCTGGTCCCTTCGGCAAACAAGATCAGATCGTCGCCACCCTCTAAGCGCGTGCTCATCTCGTCCCGGTCGGTAGCGGCCTGCCGGCCACGGCGCTCGATAAAGACCGAGCGCTGCAGCTTCGCCAGCCAGCCGAAGAGCGGCCAGGCAGCGACCTCGCGCTTGGCCACAAACGAGCCGGCAATGAGCGAGCCTAGAACCTCGATGTCGAAATAGGAAATATGGTTGGACACATAGAGGGTCGGATGCGCAGTCGAGCGCTGCCCGCGGCATTCGACCCGCAGGCCCAGAATTCGGCAACAATGCCGGTGGTACCAAAGCGGCAGACTCTTTTGCAACGGCAGCCGGAAAAGCACAGCCACCACCTGCACCGGCAGGAGTACGACCGTGAAGCCGACATAAAGCAGGATGCGTGGGGCCGCTTTGAGCGGAGAACCGAGACCAGCCGGGACCATCGGAATCAGGTCGCACCCTCACGCGTATAGTGACGATAGTAGCGCTCGGTGACCCATTCGGTTTTGACCACGACACACACATCCGTGGTGCCGAACTCGGGGTCGATCACCGCGCCCTCGCCGACGAAACCGCCGAGGCGCAGGTAACCCTTGATAAGAGGCGGCAGCATCTGCAAGGCCCGGCGCGGCACAATCCCATCCGGCGGGATGCGGTTCATCGCTACATAGCGATCGGGTACCGCCCACGGCCGCAGCGCCGGCGGGGCCAAATGATGGTGGTACAGATACGCCAACGGCATGGCCAACCGCTCGGGATCGGTGCCCGGCAAACTAGCGCAGCCAAACATCAGCTCGATATTGTGGGCCAAAACGTATTCGGCGATACCCCGCCAAAGCAGCTGCATGGTGGTGCCGGTACGATAGTCCGCATCGATGCACGAGCGGCCGAGTTCCAATATCTCGCCCGGAAACGTGAGTAGGTTGGATATGTCGTATTCGTCGGCGGAATAAAACTGCCCACGCTCCGCCGCCGCCGAGCGGCGCATCACCCGGTAGGTACCGATGACCGCCTCCGGCCCATCGCCACGTTGTGAATCGAAAACCAGAAGATGGTCGCAGTAATCGTCGAAGGAGTCGAAATCACGGCGCACAGCAGCCATTTCCGGCGTCGGCTGAGCGGCCATGGCCTCGTAGAAGACACGGTACCGCAGGCCTTGCGCGGCCTCGATCTCCGCTGCCGTCTCCGCTAGGCGGAGACGCAAATCACCGGCGCTGACGTCGACCAGTCTATCCCGGTTCACATCGAGTACTGCCATGGCGGTGCTCTCTCCTTACGGGCGATTGGTAACGCGCCGCAATCTTATCCCGGCTCGCCGCCGCTTGACGAGCCGTTCCCGTTACCGCGGGTGCGCCCTGCTGTCTTGATCTTACCAGTCCCGACACGCACGCCGAACAACTCCAAACGGTGTCCGACAAGTCGATACCCCAGCGCCAGTGCCGCCTCTCGCTGCAGGCGCTCGATCTCATCGTCGCGAAACTCGATGACTTGTCCCGAATCGATATCGATCAAGTGATCGTGATGCTCCGGTGGGACAGCCTCGTATCGCGCGCGCCCGTCGCCAAAGTCGTGCCGGGTTAAAATGTCGGCCTGTTCGAAGAGCTTGACCGTTCGGTAGACGGTGGCAATCGAGATTCGCGGATCGACTTCGCTGGCACGTTGGTGCAGCTTTTCCACATCCGGATGATCGTCGGAGTCCGACAGAACCTGGGCGATGACCCGCCTCTGGCCGGTCATCTTCAGCCCTTTCTCCCTGCAGCGCCGTTCGAGTTGCGAGGCCATGTCTCCGCGGATGGGAAACTATCATTGCTGGAAAGTATAGCCGATCGGGCAGCCGTCGCCTAATACGGAACGTGCCGGGGATCGCGCTTCGGAAATCAACGGTAATACGGGAGGCTTACGCCTTCTTGCGCCGCGCCCGTGTACCCAGACCGATTTGTTTCGCCAACCTGCTGCGCTGCTTCGCGTAATTCGGCGCCACCATGGGATAATCGGCGGCCAAGCCCCAGCGCTCGCGATATTCCTCCGGCGTCATATTGTAGGCCGTCTTGAGATGCCGCTTGAGCATCTTCAGCTTCTTGCCGTCCTCGAGACAAACAATATGGTCCGGCGTCACCGACTTTTTGATGGGCACCGCCGGGGTCGGGCGCTCCGGCTCGCGCGAGCCGCCGCCGCCAACACTTGATAGTGTATCGTGCACATCCCGAATCAATTTCGGTAAATCCGCAACCGCCACCGAGTTGTTAGCTACATGCGCCGCAACGATGTTGGTTGTTAAGGCCAGCAATTCGCTGGGTTTAGCTTGCTCGGTCATCGCCGTTTCTTGTCCGTTTTGTTCATCAGGGCATTCTTATAAGTACTCAACCTCGGCATAGCAACAATAATATTGCTCAGACCTAGTAGTCGTACACTTCTGAACCCCTTTACGGCAAAATACCTCCTTCTGGACCGGGTAATTCATAATTTTTGCAGCCTAATCACCAATAGAGGCCACTTGAAGGGTGATTTGACCAACATTGTCTTTGTAAAATGACGCCCGTCACCGCCAATCGCTCAGCCGAGCCCGTCGCTCAACTAAGACTATACGCCAAGACCAGCGCGCTGGCCGCCGGCCCGTCGGTGCGCCGGTAATAGGCCGGGCGGCGGGCAAGGTTCGCAAAGCCAACGCTGGCATAAAGCTCACGCGCCGCATCGTTGTCCTCGGCGACCTCGAGAAGAAGGCGTTGTAGGCCTGCCGCCTCGGCCCGCCCGAACGCGGCATGTAAGAGGGTTCGGGCGACTCCCCGCCGGCGCCAAGCGCGAGACGTGCCAAGCGAGAGGATCTCACCAGAATCGGCCACGTTACAGCCAAGCAAGAAGCCGGCCGGCGCGGCATATCCAGCCGCCGCGTGGTCCTCACTGGGTCCGGCAAGAAGCCCGTAAGCTCCTGGCATGGAAAGCACTTCCGCCACCGCCGTTTCGCCCCACACTTGACCGGCCAGATCGCCGGTGAAGCTATCCGCGTGCAGGGCGGCGATCAGCGGAACATCGAACGGATTCGCCGGTCGCACCACGAAACCGCCGGCGGCCTCGACCGCATGATTCGGGCTCATGGCACTCCTGTCGGTGCCGGCGTTACATCCGGCGCACGCAAATAAAGCGGTTGCGGCATATCCGAGCCCGGCAGCGGCAAGGGCCGCGCCGCCGCCAGGGTGGCCACCTGCACGGCATCGGCTAAACCGGGAGAGCTGGCGGGATAGGCGTCCCGTTGCGCCGCTTGCAAAGCCGCCATGGCCGCCGGCGCCGCATCGCCGGCTAAGGTCACCGGGCCGGCCGGAAGCCAGGCATCCAATTCATCCGGGGGCACGGCGGCCCCTGGCGCCAAGGGCCGCAACTCATCGTCACCGGACGGCGCGAAGGCCTGAACGTAAAGCTCGCGGCGTTTGCTCTCGAGGACCGCGACAAGTATTCGCCCGGTGTGTTCACTTGCCGGCACAGCGGCCGCTACCGACTCGAAATTGCTGATGCCGATAAGCGGCCGGTGCAAGGCCAGGGCCAACCCACGGGCCGTGGCCAGACCAATGCGCACACCGGTAAACCCGCCCGGCCCGACGGTAACCGCCAGGGCATCCAGACTGTCATAGGCCGTATCGGCGGCGCCCATCACATCCTCGATCATCGGCACCAGATGTTCCGACTGGCCGCGGCGCATGGGGGCAAAGCGATGCGCTATGATACGGCCGTCGCGCCAGAGGGCCGCGGAGCACGCCGCACCCGCCGCCTCCAAAGCCAGCAAACAGCGAACCTGCTCCACGTCCCTATGCTCGCTGCCTAGAGAACCTGACACACATCGTCGAATTCGAAGCGGGGTGCGCGCGAATGCACCTTTTCCACATCCCCATAACCGAGGTTGCACAAAAAGTTGGACTTGACCGTCCCGTCGGGAAAGAACTCGCCATCGACCTTGGCGTTATCGAAGCCGCTCATGGGCCCACAATCCAGGCCAAGAGCCCGCGCCGCGATGATCAGATAGGCGCCTTGCAGGCTGCCATTACGAAAAGCGGTGGCCCGAATCAATTCGTCGTTGCCGACGAACCAGGCCCGTGCGTCCACATGCGGGGCCAAACGCGGCAGCTGGTCATAGAACGCCAAGTCATGGGCGACGATCACGGTGACCGGCGCCGCCAGAGTTGCCGCCACGTTGCCCCCATCGAGAGCCGGCTGCAGCCGCGCCTTGGCTTCCGGCGATTTCAGGAACACCAGCCGCATAGGCGAGCAATTGGCGCTGGTCGGCGCCATCTTGGCCAGATCGTAAACCGCTTGCAGGAGGACATCGCTTACCTCCTCGTCTTGCCAGGCCCGGTGCGTTCGGGCCGCGCGAAAGATCGTCTCCAACGCGGCATCGCTGAGAATTTTGCTCACGGTGATGGTTCCTTGTGTTACCTGCCGGTCGCCACCGGCCAAAGGCGCCTTGAGCCATGGCCCCCGACGGAGATAGACTCCCAGGACTGCAAGAGCATGACAAGGGGGGGAGCAGACGATCGTGGGGACGTGTGTGCAATCAGAGATGATATCCGGTCCGTCCGGTGGCAGCGCCGAGGCGGTGCGACGTTTCGTTGGTATGGGCATTTTGGCCGGATTGCTTACCATCGGAGCGATTGATCCGGCTATCGCCGATGTCCCCGTCGATAACGGCGCGGTCGTTATCATGTATCACCGCTTCGGCGAAACGGATTTGCCATCGACCAACGTCCGCCTCGATCAATTCGAGGCGCACATCGCCGAGCTAACCTCCGGTCCCTATACAGTCCTGCCGGTACCGGAGATCGTTGCCGCGCTAAACGAAAACAAGCCGCTGCCAAAGCGAGCGGTGGGCATTACCATCGATGACGCCTTTGTCTCGGTCTATACCGAGGCTTGGCCGCGCCTGCGCGCCGCGAACCTTCCCTTCACGCTGTTCATCGCCACCGGCGCCATCGACCGGGGCCTGCGCGGGTATATGACGTGGGACCAGATACGCGAGATGGTCGCGGGCGGCGGCGTAACCTTGGGTCAACACGGGGTCGACCACGGGCATATGGTGGCCCAGTCGGCCGAGGCAACGCGGGCCGAATTGGTCGCAGGCGCCAGCCGCTTTCAGGAAGAATTCGGCAAAACGCCGACGATCTTCGCCTATCCCTACGGTGAATATGGCATCGCCTTGCGCAATATTGTCGCCCAAACCGGCGTTACCGCCGCCTTCGGTCAGCAATCGGGCGCCATTGCCCGCAGCGGCGACCGCTTTGCCCTGCCGCGTTATCCTTTCAACGAGACCTACGGCGATATGGACCGCTTTCGCCTGGCCGTAAACTCCTTGCCGTTGCCGGTGCGCGATGTAACGCCTGCCGATACCCTGGTGCGCACAGCGAGCAACCCGCCGTCCTTTGGCTTTACGGTCGATGAAAGTGTTTCGGGCGTTAAGTCCCTGAATTGCTTCGCCAGCACCGGCGAAAGCAGTCTCGATCGCCTCGGCGAGCGGCGCATCGAGATACGCCTTACCCAACCTCTGAAACCGGGACGGGCACGCATTAACTGCACCATGCCAGGGCCCGAGGGCCGCTGGCGCTGGTTTGGAACTCAGTTTTATATGCTGCCGTAAACGGTATCGCCCTTATTGGGCGGCGGCGCGAACCTCGACGACTTCCGGAATATAGTGGCGCAGCATGTTCTCGATGCCCATTTTCAAGGTCGCCGTCGAGGACGGGCAGCCAGCGCACGCCCCCTGCATGTGCAGGAAAACCACGCCCTTATCATAACCCTGGAAGACGATATCGCCGCCATCTTGGGCCACTGCCGGGCGGACCCGGGTATCGAGAAGCTCCTTGATCTGAGCGACGACCTCCTGATCCTCCGCGGCCACCGCCGCCTCTTCGGCTGCCGCGGCGGGTGCCGTCAGAACCGGCCGGCCAGAGGTGAAATGCTCCATGATAACGCCGAGAATGGCCGGCTTGAGCAGGTGCCATTCGCGGTCGTCAGCCTTGGCGACAGTGACGAAATCGGCGCCCAGGAAGATGCCGCTTATCCCCTGGATGGCAAACAAGCGCTGCGCCAGGGGCGAATTAGCCGCCGCCTCGGGATTGGGAAAATCGGCCGTGCCCGTGCCCAGAACCTCGCGGCCCGGCAGGAACTTCAAGGTCGCCGGATTTGGCGTCTGTTCCGTTTGAATAAACACCGTATTCCGCCCTCCTGGGTAATTGGGTGGCCACCGCCCAGGGGCGGTGGCGCCAGACCTCTAATGTGAGAGGTTTAGACGGTAACTTCAAGTCGGGCTTAGCTGATGCTATCGATGGCCTCGTCACCGAGATTGCCCGGCACCAGGGTCAAGGGAACCCGCAGTTTTCCGACCATTTTTCCGGATAACGCCGAAACCAGGGGTCCGGGTCCGCGCGTGCCCGTATTGGCCCCGAGCACCAGGATGGAAATCTGCGGCTCCTCGTCCAGAAGCTTGAAGAGCTCGTCGGCGACCTTCCCCTCGCGCACGTACAGAATAGGGATGGCGCCCACCTGGTCGTTGACCTGGGCCGCCAGGCGCTGCAAGAGCTGCTCGCCCTCGCTGCGGGCCTCTTCGCGCATTAATTCCTCGACCGCACGCCAGTGCTGGAAATCCGACGGCTCGATCACATAGAGCAGGGCGACCCGGCCGCCGGTATTGCGCGCCCGCCGGCAAGCGAAACGCAGCGCGACGTTCATCTCCTCAGTCTCGTCCACGACGACCAGGAAAACACGGTCGCTCGTATCAGCGGGGGTCGTTGCCTCGTCGCTATCGCTCATCGCGGTACTACGCTTTCCGGAAGGCCAAATGGGCCAGCCATCCTGCCACCAATGCCAGGGCAATCGCAATCAGGCCGTAGATCGCCGGTTGCGCGTAGGCGAAATCGTAGACCACGGCTTCACCGCCGATCTTGCTGACGCTCAAGGGCGTGGTTTGCGCGGAGACGACGCGGCCCTCTACGAGCAAAAAGACCTGCACCTGGTAAATTCCCGTCGGCACGTTCGCGGGCAAACTAATGCGCGTGCGAAACAGGCGGTTGCCGAGAAACGTCACGTTGCGCACGGAATTGGCATACAGGCCGGCGCGTTGAAAATTACGCAGCAAGCCATCGCGCCATTCCGCCGCGACATTCGGCGAGGCCTTGGCCCGGGCAAGCGCCAGGCGCAGCCGCTCGACGCCCATCTCATGGCGCGCGAGGACCGTGGCCGGCGCGATCTCCTCCAAGGGGCGCGAGCTAGCGACCCCGTAGAAACTTGGCACCCGGTCGAAGGTCATCGACGCCGTATTGACCCACACGCCGAGGATACGGCTTTTGCGGTGCATGACCGCCGGCCGCTCCGGTCCGCGGGTAATGACCACCACGTCGCCATGCCCCTCCACCGCGCCGAAAAGCAACACATCGGCGCCGGCAAAGCCCGTTGTGATCCCCACCAGATGTTGCGACAGATCGGCAACCAACGTATCCGCCCGGCTTGACGCGGAGAGCGTCAGGACCGCAACCGACAGAACGGCAAAGCGGACAAAACGGCGGTTCATCGCGTAATCCCGAGGGAGTAAAGATCGCCGGGTGTGATCAGCAAATCATAGAACAGCTTGGCACATACCGCGAGGACCATGAGGGCGAGGAGAACCCGAAGTTCCTCGCCCTGCAGGCGGGCCCCGGCGCGGGCCCCGAACTGAGCACCGATCACCGCCCCGGTAAGCAACAGCAAGGCAAGCACCACATCGACGGTCTGGTTGGCATAGGCCTGCAGGAACGTAACGTTGGCGGTAACGAAAATAATTTGAAACAGCGAGGTGCCGATGACCACCGAGGTTGGCATGCCAAGCAGATAGATCATCGCCGGCACCATGATGAAGCCGCCGCCGACACCCATGATGGCCGAGAGCACACCGACCAGAAAGCCGATGGAAAGCGGCATCAGCGCCGAGATGTAGAGCTTCGAACGGCGAAAGCGCATCTTCAGCGGCAAGCCGTGAATCCAGGTGTGCTGATGCAGCTTGCGGCGCTGGGTCGGGGCCGACTTGCGGCGGCGCATGGTGCGCACCCCCTCGGAGAACATCAGCGCCCCGATGATGCCCAAAAAGACGACATAGGAGAGTGAGATCACCAGGTCGATCTGCCCGACCTCGCGCAGGAACGAGAACAACAGGACGCCCAAGGTCGAGCCGACAAAGCCGCCCAACAGCAGTACGAACCCCATCTTGAAGTCGACGTTGCCGCGGCCCCAGTGCGCCAGCACGCCCGAGACCGAGGAGGCGACGATCTGGTTCGCCTCGGTCCCGACCGCCACCGCCGGCGGCACGCCGATAAAGATGAGCAGCGGCGTCATCAGGAAACCGCCGCCGACCCCGAATAAGCCCGAGAGAAACCCAACCCCTCCGCCCATGCCGAGCAGCAGGAAGACGTTGACCGACATCTCAGCAATGGGCAGGTAGATCTGCATCGCCCGGAGACTAGAATGTTCGGCGCAAAGGCATCACGGCATAATGAAAGCCGGCCTCGACACGTTGGGCGCGCACCTTAGCGCCGATTCCCGGCACCGCCAACGCCCCGTTGGCGATTTTCCCGTGCTTTTCTACGGGATAGCGAAAATTTATGGGCGAAGGAACCCGACGATGTCATAGACTTCGGCCAGGATCGGCTCGGCGATGGCGCGGGCGCGCTGGGCACCGTCGCGCAGGACCGCATCCACCGCGCCGGGATCGTCGCTCAAACGCTTCATCTCCGCCCCGATGGGCCCAAGCCTGGCCACCGCCAAATCGCTCAACGCACCCTTGAACTTCGAGAATTGCGCGCCGGCGAACTCGGTCAACACGTCCGCCATGGGCTTATCCGCCAAAGCCGCGTAGATGGCGAGCAGATTATAGGCCTCGGGCCGGGCCTGGCGGATCGCCTCGGGCACCGCGCCGCTATCATCCAGTACCTCGGGGCCGGGCAAGAGCTCGGCATCGCTGGTCGCCTTGCGGAATTTCTTGGCGATGGCATCCGCATCATCGGTCATCGTAATGCGGCTATAGTCGGATGGGTCCGACTTGCTCATCTTTTTTGTGCCATCGCGCAGAGACATCACCCGTGTCGCGGTCCCCAGGATCAACGGCTCCAGCAGCGGGAAGTAGGCAACCCCGAAGTCGCTGTTGAACTTCTGCGCGATATCGCGGGTTAGCTCCAGGTGCTGCTTCTGATCCTCGCCCACCGGCACGTGGGTGGCCTTATAGGCCAGGATGTCGGCGGCCATGAGGCTGGGATAGGCGTACAGGCCGACGCTGGCGTTTTCCCGGTGCTTGCCCGCTTTTTCCTTGAACTGGGTCATGCGGTTGAGCCAGCCGAGGCGGGCCACGCAATTGAATATCCAGGCTAGCTCCGCGTGCGCGGCCACCTGGCTCTGGTTGAAGATGATGCAGCGCTTGGGGTCGATCCCGGCGGCCAGATAAGCGGCCGCGACCTCGCGGGTATTGGCCTTGAGGACAGCCGGGTCCTGCCAGACGGTGATGGCGTGCAGATCGACGACGCAATAGATGCAGTCGTATTCGTCCTGCAGGGGGACGAAATTGCGGATCGCCCCCAGGTAGTTGCCCAGGTGCAGATTGCCGGTGGGCTGCACGCCCGAGAAGATGCGCTTCATGATCTTGTTGTCCCTGGGGCCATCCGTACGGCTTTAGAGCGGAGCCGGGTTATCGCCGCATCGCCGCAACGCGGTCAAGGGGTGCTATCCGGTGCGCCCGTCTGATTCCACTGGCGGGCGGCGCAAAAGCTTAGCCAGATCCCCTGGCGCCATCGCCCGCAAGACAAGGGCCAGCGCGCCGTAAGCCGCCAGGCCGCCGCCGACCAGAATGGCGAGGCCTAGGATGCGCACTGGCGTTTCCCCGTCGAACCAAGGTTCGAGCCAACCGACCGCCGCCCAAAGGGCGGCGCCCATCAGGGTGCTGGCCACGACAATGCGCGGCAGGCGCGTCGTGCAGCGTTGATCGAGGGTCATAAACCCCCGCCGCCGCAGCGCCCAAACGAGCAGGCCGGTATTCAGCCAAGCAGCCAGGGTCGTGGCCAAGGCCAAGCCCACGTAGCGCAAGGACCAGAAAAGCGCCAGACTGAGAACCACGTTCGCGGCCACGGTCACCAGGGCCATGCGCAACGGGGTGACCGTATCCTCGCGCGCGAAGAAAGCCGGCTGCAGCACCTTGATCAGCACAAAGGCCGGTAGGCCCGCGGCAAAGGCGGCAAGGGCCAAAGCGGTCGCCTGCGCATCCGCCCGATCGAAGGCGCCGCGTTCGAACAGGACGACGATGATCGGCTCCGGGATGACCAGCAAAGCAACCGCCGCCGGCAAGGTCAGAAACATCGCCAGCTCGAGGCCGCGGTTGAAGCTGTGCATGGCCTGGGCCTCGGCGCCGCTGCGCAGCTTGCGCGCCAGATCGGGCAATAGGACCACACCGAAGGCAATGCCGATCAGACCCAGCGGCAGCTGATAGATTCGATCAGCGTAATAGAGATATGACACGGCGCCGACCTGCAGCGAGGCGATGATGGTCCCGACCATCAGGTTGATCTGCATGGCCCCGGCGGAGATCAGCCCGGGCCCCATCAGTTTCAACAAACGTACAACGCCAGGAGTCAGGCGCGGGCGGGGCAGGCGCAAGACCATGCCGGCCCGGCGGCAGGCTACCAGCAGCAGAATGAACTGACCGATCCCGGCGGCCGCCACCGTCCACGCCAGAAGCTCGCCGGGCGCACCCGTGAACGGCAGGATGACCACCATGGAGAAAACGAAAAAGACATTGAGCACAATCGGCGCCGCCGCCGCCGCAGCGAACTTGTAGAGCGAATTCAAAAGACCGCTCAGCAAGGCAACCAACCCCATGAACAGGAGATAGGGGAAGGTAACGCGGCTAAGCGCGACCGCCATATCGAACTTCGCCGGCTGCGCCGCGAAGCCGGGCGCGAGCAGGTACATCAGCCACGGCATGAAGGCCATGGCCGCCGCCGTCAGTAGCAGGAGAAGGGCCAAGAGAACCGCCAGGCTCTGCTCGGCGAACAGACGCGCCGCATCCCGCCCCTCGTGCTCCAGATGGCGGGCAAACAGAGGCACGAATGCGGCGTTGAAGGCACCTTCGGCAAAAAGCCGGCGGAACAAATTCGGCAGACGAAAGGCGACAAAGAAGGCATCCGCCACCGGCCCGGTCCCGAGCACCGGGGCAAACAGCATATCGCGGACAAGACCGAGAATCCGGCTAATGCCGGTATAGCCGCCAACAGTGGCAAGGGAACGGACAAGCGCCATTGTGTCGACTGTCTAAAGGATTGCGGGGAGTCGGGAAAGCGCCACCATTTACTCGGCCGTCTACTCGGCAGCCGGCTTGGCCCGACGCACCTTGGTCTTCTTGACGGCTGGTTTCTTGGCAGCCGGCTTCTTCGGGGCCGGCTTCTTCGGGGCCGGCTTGCTCTCGCCGTCCGCCAGCGCCGCGATCAGGCGTTCGTGAATACGCTTGAGCTTGGCCGGCGCCTGAATCTTATCGCCCAGCGCATCCTGCACATAAAAGACGTCGACGGCCTGCTCGCCATAGGTGGCGATGCGCGCGCCATGGATCATCAGGTTCAACTTGGAGAGTGCTCGCGTGAGATCGTAAAGCAACCCGGCCCGGTCGCGGCCGTTGACCTCGATGACGGTGGCGCGCGCACTCGCCTTGTTGTCGATGAGCACGCGCGGGGTGACCTTGAAGACGCGCAGGCGGCTGGGCAAGGACGACCGGCGGCGGGCCAACTCCTGCACCGGTTTCAAACGCCCGGCCAAGGTTTGCTCGACGGCGGCCGACAGGCGGGCGAGATGGTCCGGCCGGTCGAAGGGGCCGCCCACCGCATCGCGCACATAAAAGGTATCCAACGCCATGCCGTTGGCCAAGGTAAAGATGCGCGCCGCATCGATGCTCGCCCCCGCCACCGCCATGGCCCCGGCAATGCGGCTGAACAGGCCCGCGTGATCGGCGGTATAGACGGTAACCTCGGTCACCTGACGATAGCGGTCGATGCGCGTATCGACGGTCAGCGGTGCCTGGCGCCGCTCCGCCTCACGCACCAGACGCGCATGGCGCTCGTGAGTCTCACCATCGACCGACAGCCAATAAGGCGCATAGCCGCGCGCCAGATGCGCCTTGATATCTTCTTCCGGCCAATCGCCAAGCTTGCCGCGTAAATCCGCTTGCGCGGCCTCGACCCGCGCCGGCCGGCTGTCTTCGGCGACACCGCCGGTGAGCGCCTCCTCGGCGCGCCAATAAAGATCGCGCAACAGCGCCGCCTTCCAGGCGCTCCAGACGCCGGGTCCGACGGCGCGAATATCGGCAACGGTGAGAACCAGCAGCAGGCGCAAACGCTCCGGCGATTGCACCCGCGCCGAAAAATCCGCGATGGTTTGCGGGTCCGTCAGATCGCGCTTGAAGGCCGTATCCGACATGGCCAAATGCTGCAGCACCAGCCAGGCGACCGTCTCCGTCTCCTCTTCGCTTAAGCCCAGACGCGGGCACAGTTTACGCGCCACCTTGGCGCCGAGTTGCGAATGATCGCCGCCGCGGCCCTTGGCGATATCGTGCAGCAGCACCGCCAGATAAAGCACCCGGCGCGAGAGCACTTTGTGCACCACCTCAGAGGCGATCGGTGCCTGCTCCTTGAGCAAGCCTTGCTCGATTTTATGCAGAATACCGATGGCAAAGATGGTGTGCTCATCGACCGTATAGTGGTGGTACATGTTGTATTGCATCTGTGCGACCACGCGGCCGAAGTCGGGCACGAAGCGGCCGAGGACGCCGGCCTCGTTGAGCCGGCGTAAGGTCGTCTCCGGATCGTTCGCCGAGGTGAGCATATCGAGGAACAGGCGGTTGGCCTCGGCATCGGCGCGCACGGCCGCATCGATATGTTTCAGATTCTGCGTGATCCAGCGCAACACCTCGGGATGGATATCCAAGTCGTGTTTTTGCGCCGCATGGAAAATGCGCAACATCTGCACCGGCTGCTTGGCGAAAACCTCCGGCTCGGCGACGCTCAGCCGATCGCGCTCCAAACGGAAACCCTCGATCGCCCGCCGCCGGCGCAAGGTGGGCAGGCGAAAGCGTGAGCGCCGGTCGTGTTCGGCCTCCAGGGTGGCGCAGAAGATGCGCGTTAGATCGCCCACGTCCTTGGCGACCAGGAAATAATGCTTCATGAAGCGTTCGACATCGAGCAACCCGGCCCGATCCGTATACCCCAGGCGCGGCGCGATCTCCTTCTGTAGATCGAAGGTCAAGCGCTCCTCGGCCCGGCCGGTGGCGTAATGCAGGTGGCAGCGCAGGGTCCAGAGAAAGTTCTGCGCCTTGTCGAAGCGCCGCGCCTCGGTGCGGGTGAAGACACCGCGCGTCGTCAACTCGGCAACATCGTCCACCTGATAGATAAACTTGCCGATCCAATAGAGGGTGTGCAGATCGCGCAGGCCCCCCTTACCCTCCTTGATGTTCGGCTCCAGGGAATAGCGCGACCCACCCAATCGTTTATGCCGCTCGGCGCGTTCGCCCAGCTTGGCCTCGATGAACCGCGCCGCGTCGCTAACGGCCGCCACCTCTTTCTGAAAACGCTTGCGCAAAGTCCGGTAGAGATCCTGATCGCCCCACAGCCAGCGCGCCTCCAGCAGGCTGGTGCAGATGGTCAGATCCGCCTTTGCCTGGCGCAGGCAATCGTCCACCGACCGGGTCGCCTGGCCCACCTTGAGCCCCAAGTCCCAGAGAAAATAGAGAACGTCCTCGATCACTTGTTCCGTGCGCGGCGTCAGCTTGTAGGGAATGAGGAACAAGAGATCCACATCGGAATGGGGCGCCATTTCGCCGCGGCCGTAGCCGCCCACAGCAACCAGGGACAAGACCTCGCCGGTGGACAGGCTGCCCGCCGGATGGACGTGCTCACTGACATGGTCGAAAACAACACGGACCATCTGATCGACCAGATGACAGTTGGCGCGAACCACGGCCCGACCCGAGGCGCCGCCATCGAAGCGCCGACGAATCTCGGCGCGCCCCGTTGCTAGGGTTGCCTTGAGCGCCACCAGAATCCGGCTTCGCGCTTCGACCGGCGGTAACTTGGCCGCAGCGATTTCCGCCACCGCGCCGCGCAAAAGCCGCCGCTCGATAATGGCCCGAGGCTTCTCGACCTCGACCTCAGGCGGGTTTTGCAGCGCCAAGGCTTCCATGGCCGCTACCCCTTGTCGTCCGCCGCCAAACGCTTGAGCTCGTAGAGCACGTCGAGGGCGGCTTTGGGGGTCAGCGTATCCGGGTCGGTGGCGGCCAGAGCCTGCGATACCGGCGACGGCGCGAGCGCCGCGGTGGTGCCAACCGGCCGGGCGGCGAAAAGCGGCAGATCGTCGGCCAAGCGGCCCAACGCCCCGGCCTGCTCGCCCTGCTCCAGCATGGTCAGGACCGCCTCGGCGCGGGCGACCGCCGCGGCCGGCAGGCCGGCCAACTTGGCCACATGAATACCGTAGGAACGGTCGGCGGCACCCGATGCTACCTCGTGCAGAAACACCACCTCGCCCCGCCACTCCTTGACCCGCATGGTATGGCAGGCCAGGCCCGATAACTTTCCCGCCAAGGCCGTAAGTTCGTGAAAATGGGTGGCGAACAAGGCGCGGCAGCGGTTGACCTCGTGCAAATGCTCGACACAAGCCCAGGCGAGCGAGAGGCCATCGAAGGTCGCCGTGCCTCGGCCGATCTCGTCGAGAATAACCAGCGCGCGGGGGCCGGCCTGATTGAGAATCACCGCGGTTTCGACCATCTCGACCATAAAGGTGGAGCGGCCGCGCGCCAGATCGTCCGCCGCCCCGACCCGGCTGAACAGGCGATCGACCACCCCGATATGCGCCGCTTCGGCGGGCACATAGGCGCCCATCTGGGCTAAAACCGCGATCAGCGCGTTTTGCCGCAAGAAGGTGCTTTTGCCCGCCATGTTCGGGCCCGTGACCAGCCAGATGCGCGTTTCCCCCGCATCCGACGTATCCCCGGTTGCCCCGCCCAGATGGCAATCGTTGGCGACGAAGCCGCCGATTTGCGCCTCGGCCAGCGCGGCCTCGACCACCGGATGGCGGCCACCGCGCACGGCGAAGGCGGTGGTCTCGTCAACCTTGGGCCGGCACCAACGCCCGGCCACCGCCACCTCGGCCAAGGTCGCGGCCACATCGATGGCCGCCAGGGCCCGGGCGCAGCGGGCAATCTCCTCGCCACGGCCCACCACCCCGCCGGTTAAATCATCGAACAGGCGCTGCTCGACGGCCAGCGCCTTATCCGCCGCGCCGGTGATTTTGGTTTCCAACTCGCCCAACTCCACCGTGGCGAACCGCACGGCGCTGGCCAGGCTTTGCCGATGGATGAACGGGCTTTCCTCGGCACCACGCACCTTTTCGGCATGGGTCGGCGTTACCTCGATGAAGTAGCCGAGCACGTTGTTGTGGCGGATTTTCAGGGAGGTCACCCCGGTCTGTACCGAATACTTGCTCTGCAGGCCGGCCACCAGGCGCCGGCCCTCGTCGCGCAGGGTCTTGATCTCATCCAACTCCGGGGCGTAGCCGGGAGCGATAAAGCCGCCGTCCCGGGCATGCACCGGCAGATCGGGGCCGAGCGCCCGGCTCAGACGCTCGACCACGGTATCCTGGATGCCGAGATCGCCCGCCGCCACCACCAGACCCTCGGGCAACGGACGCAAACCACCGCCGTGCAGAAGGCCGCGCACCTGTCCGGCCTCGCGCAGGGCATCGCGCACCGCCGCCAAATCGCGCGGCCCCCCGCGCCCAAGGCTCAAGCGAGAGAGCGCCCGTTCCACATCCGGGCAGCGGCGCAAGGCCGGGCGCACATCCGCGCGCAAATCGGCCTCCTCGATCAGAAAGCCGACCATGTCGCAGCGCTCGGCAATCGCCGCCGGATCGGTCAGCGGCGCCGCCAGTCGCGATGCCAGCAGGCGCGCGCCGGCGCCGGTGAGCGTGCGGTCGATGGTGCCAAGCAAGCTGCCCTTGCGCGCACCGGTCAAGGTCGCGGCCAATTCCAGATTACGCCGGGTCGCCGCATCGATCTCCATGACCGCCCCGGCGCCCAATCGGCGCGGTGGGGCGAGGCGCGGCAGGCGCCCTTTTTGAGTAAGCTCCAGATAATCGACCAGCGCCCCGGCGGCGGCCAACTCGGCGCGGTTGAAGTCGCCGAAGGCTTCCAGGGCTTTGACACCGTAAAGCGCCTCCAGGCGCAACTGCGCGTTGCCGCTATCGAAGCGCGACGGGGATAAGGGCGAAAGCACCGGCTTCCAGTCCGCCAGCATCTCGAACAACTCCGGCTTTTGCAGCAGACGCTCGGAGACAAGCAGCTCACCGGGATCGATGCGCGAAAGTGCCGCGGTTACCGCCACGGCCGATGCGAGCGGTTGTGCTAGGAATTCGCCGGTCGAAATATCCAGCCAAGCAAGGCCGAGCGTCCCACCCGCCTCCGCCAACGCCGCGAGGAAGTTGTGCGCCCGGGCATCCAGGTGCTCGTCCTCGGTCAAGGTACCGGGGGTGACCAAGCGCACCACGTCGCGGCGCACCAGCGACTTGCCGCCGCGTGTCTTGGCGGCCGCCGGATCTTCCATCTGCTCGCAGACGGCAACCTTGAAACCGTGTTTGATCAGGCGAGACAGATATCCGTCGGCGGCGTGTACCGGCACACCGCACATGGGTACATCTTCGCCTTTGTGCAGGCCGCGCTTGGTCAGGGTGATATCCAATGCCGCCGATGCCGCCAGCGCATCGTCGAAGAACAGCTCGTAAAAATCGCCCATGCGATAAAAGAGCAAGCAATCCGGATGCGCCTGCTTGAGGCGCAGGAACTGATCTATCATGGGCGTGACACCGGCAGCCGGCGGTGCCGGGGACGGGGACGGTGTGTGCGTTGAGGCGGTGTGTGTAGTTTCGGACAAGGGGTATCGGCCCGGTTTCTGCTGGGATCGCAGCCAACTTAGCACAGGCGGTTGGCGGCTGGGCAAGCCGCTGCCGACGGGGCACAATGGGGAGGGGACGCGATAGGAATTTTCAGGGAGGACAGCCACCGTGGACACCGAAAGCATCGAAGTGGTCGGCCGTTTCGCCGAGCGCGAGAACTTCACCGCCACGGTCGAGGCATTGCTCGCCGCCGGCTTCGTCACCAGCGACCTATCGGTTCTGGACACACACGAGTCCCTGAGCGCCGCGGGCACCTCAGGTGCCGCCTGGCAGGAGGCCCTCTCTGCCCTGGTGGGGGAAATCAAATATGTCGGGCCGCTGACCGCCGCCGGGCTAATCGGGATCGCCACCGGCCCGGTCGGCGCTGCCGTCTCGGCGACGGTGGCGGCGGGCCTCACCGGGGCGGCAGTCGCCGAGCTTCTGGAAACCGTGCGCGCCACGCCGCATACGGAAAGCTTCGCCCGCGCCCTGGAATCCGGCGCCGTCCTGCTTTGGGTACGCGCCGAAACGGACGATCGGACGACCCAGGCGAGCGATATCTTGCGCCGCCACGGCGCCGCCGATGTACACTCCCATAGCCGACAGCGCCACTAGCACCCGCGCGAGCGGCCTTTGACGCCTTGGATATGCGTCTCTAACATCGACGACGTGCGCAGATCGGGGGGCGGGACCAACATGGATCACGACAATTCACGCATCACCGAGCAAGAGGCGCTCGATCTGCACGCCAACGGCCGCCCGGGCAAGCTGGAGATACGCGCGACCAAGCCGCTGACCACCCAGCGCGATCTATCGCTCGCCTACTCTCCCGGTGTCGCCGCACCCTGCCTGAAAATCCACGAGGATCCGGACAAGGTCTACGACTACACGGCCAAGGGCAATTTGGTCGCTATCATCTCCAACGGCACCGCGGTTCTTGGCCTGGGCGATCTCGGCGCGCTGGGCGCCAAACCGGTCATGGAAGGCAAGGCTGTCCTTTTTAAGCGCTTTGCCGATCTGGACGGCGTCGATCTGGAGGTCGATACCCGCGACGTGGACGAATTCGTCAACTGCGTTCGCTTCTTGGGCCCTACCTTTGGCGGCATCAACCTGGAGGACATCAAAGCACCCGAATGCTTCATCATCGAGCAGCGTTTGCGCGAGCTGCTCGACATCCCGGTCTTCCACGACGATCAGCACGGCACCGCGATCATCACCGCTGCCGGTGTCATCAACGCCCTGCACCTAACGGGGCGCGAGATGGGCTCGGTGCGGGTGGTTATCAACGGCGCCGGCGCCGCCGGGATCGCCTGCGCCGAGTTGCTTAAGGCCATGGGTGTCCAGCACGGCAACGTGATCCTGTGCGATACCACGGGGGTGATCTACCAAGGCCGCACCAAGGGCATGAACCAGTGGAAATCGGGCCACGCCGTGAAGACCAAGATGCGCACCCTGGCCGAAGCCATGAAGGATGCGGACATTTTCCTCGGCCTGTCCGCCAAAGGCGCGGTTACCCAGGACATGGTCCGCGTCATGGCCGATAAGCCGATTATCTTTGCCATGGCAAATCCGGACCCGGAGATCACGCCGGAGGAGATCGAGGCGGTGCGCCAGGATGCCATCGTCGCCACCGGCCGCTCGGACTATCCGAACCAGGTCAACAACGTGCTTGGATTCCCCTACATCTTCCGGGGCGCCCTGGATGCGCGCGCCTCGACCATCAACATGGAAATGAAAATCGCCGCCGCCGAGGCCCTGGCCGCCCTAGCACGCGAGGATGTGCCGGACGAGGTCGACCGCGCCTATGCCGGGCGGCGAGTCCGCTTCGGCCCCGGATACATCATTCCGGCGCCCTTCGATCCACGGCTGATCGTCGCCGTACCGCAGGCCGTGGCCAAGGCGGCCATGGACACCGGTGTTGCCCGGCGGCCGATCCCCGATTTGACCGTCTACGGGCAGGAGCTTGCCGCCCGCCTGGATCCAACCGTCGCCGGTTTGCAGCGCATCTTCGAAAAAGTGCGCGGCAGCGGCAAGCGCGTGGTCTTCGCCGAGGGCGAGGAGGAAACATCGATCCGCGCCGCCCTGGCATTCCTGCATGCCGGCTATGGCACCCCCGTTCTGGTTGGGCGCGAGGCGTTGGTGCACGAGACCTTGCAGCAAATGGGCGCCGCCACCGACGGCTTGGAAATACACAACGCCCGCCTATCGGCCAACAACAAGCGCTATACCGATTTCCTTTACGAGCGTTGGCGGCGGCGCGGGTCCATCTACCGCGATTGCCAACGCATGGTGAATCAGAACCGCAACGTCTTCGCCGCCTGCATGGTAGCGCTGGGCGATGCGGATGCCATGGTCACCGGCCTGACCCGCAGCTTCGGCGTTGCCTTCGACGACATCAGCCGGGCCATCGATCCAAAGCGGCGGCACCGAGTGTTGGGCATGTCCATCATGCTGCTCGACGGACACTCGGTCTTCATCGCCGATACATCCGTGCACGAGACGCCGACACCCGAGCAGCTTGCCGATATCGCCATCCAGGCGGCCGCCCAGGCCCGGACCATGGGCCACGAACCGCGCGTCGCCCTGCTCAGCTTCTCCAATTTCGGCAATCCCATGCGCGAGAAGGCCCAGCGCATCCGGGATGCGGTGCAAGTTCTCGACTCCCTTGAGGTCGATTTCGAATACGACGGCGAGATGCAGGCCAACGTCGCCCTCGACTATGACCTGATGCAGCGGATCTACCCGTTCTGCCGGCTCAGCGGACCCGCCAACGTTTTGGTCATGCCGGCGCTGCATTCCGCCAACATCGTTGCCAAGCTGGTGCAAAGCGCCAACATCGGCACGGTCATCGGGCCGGTCCTCATCGGCCTTTCGAAACCGGCGCAGATCGTCTCCCTGGGGGCAACGGTCAACGATTTGGTCATCGCCGCGGCGATCGCCGCACACGATTCCGTGGTCTCGTCCGACACCCGCTGATGCGCGCCGTCTCCCTTATCGATGCCCTGATCGCTTTTGCCTTTGTGGCAGCACCCGTTGCGGTTGTCCTTGCGGCATTGGTTATCGTCGGCGCGCTGGCCTGGCCCGCGGCGCTTGCCGCAATTCTAGCCGTATCTCTTCTCATGGCCGTGGCCCTGCGCTGGCATTTGCGGCGTGTGGCGACCGTGCGCCAGGCCATCGATGCGCTCGGCGGCGACATCGAGGCACCGCTGCCCCCGGCCGACGCACAACGCACACCGTTGTGCCCCGGCCTGGATGCGGCGGTTGCCGAGATGGCGCGCGAGCGGCGCCGGCAGCGGCGCGATCTGCAAGAGACGGTCGCGGGCGGTGAAGCGATCTTGACCGCCCTGCCGGATCCCCTGCTATTGCTCGGCGCAGACGGCCGCATCGTGCGCGCCAACCCAGCCGCGGCAGAGGCATTCGAGAGTCCGCTCTCCGGTCGCGATTTGCCAGCGGTGTTGCGTAATCCGGACCTGTTGAGCGCCGTCGATGGGGTGCTGCAAGGCGACGCGGGCCGCATCATCGAGTTCACCCAGCCGGGGCCGGTGCCCCGCCACTACAGCGCCCGCCTGGCCCGGTTACCAGCACCTGCACCGGATGGCACCCTGGCCGTTCTCGCCCTGCATGATATCACCACCGGCAAGCGCATCGAACAGATGCGCGCCGATTTCGTTGCCAACGCCAGCCATGAATTGCGCACACCCCTGACCAGCCTGTTGGGCTTTATCGAAACCCTGCAGGGCGCCGCCCGGGAAGATACGGAAGCGCGCCACCGGTTCCTGGGTGTCATGCGCGAACAGGCCGAGCGCATGTCGCGTCTGGTCAAGGATCTGCTTTCGCTCTCGCGCATCGAGCTGCACGAGCACACGCCGCCCCGCGGCAGCGTCGATGTAACTGCCTTGCTGCAAAGCGTCGTGCGCACCCTCGAGCCGCAGGCACGTGAGAAGACGTTGACCTTCGTCTTCGATTTGCAGGACGTGCCGCCGGTCGCCGGCGATGCGGACGATTTGGCCCAGGTCTTTCAGAATCTTATCGACAACGCGGTCAAGTATAGCCACGCCGATAGTGAGGTTCGCCTCTCCGCCTGGCGGGCGGATACCGGCAGCGTTTTAGCCCGCCGGCTTGGCCGGCCGGGGGTAGCGGTCTCCGTCGCCGACCAGGGAGAGGGCATTCCCCGCGAACACCTGCCGCGCCTGACCGAGCGCTTCTACCGGGTCGATACGGCCCGCTCGCGCGAGCTTGGCGGTACCGGCCTGGGCTTGGCGATCGTGAAACACATTCTCAACCGGCACCGCGGCCTATTCGATATCGACAGCACCGTGGGCGAAGGGTCGGTCTTTACCGCCATCCTGCCGCTGGCCGGGGACCCGAGCGCCGAAACGCCGAACAATACATAACCAATTGTATTAACGCGGCAATTCCCCCATTTCTCTGTCATAAAACTGTCACCTATCCGTAGTATTTGTATCCTTGTGCTTGCATAGGCTGCACTCAGCCGGCCGGTAGCCGGTGCGTGCAGCGGTTTTAATGGCCGCGCGCGGAACCCTCTAGACCTCGAATGGAGGTATGACCTGTGATTAAACAAAGTCTCGCCATGGCCGTAGTCGCCGGTGCTACCCTCGCCAGTGTCACCATGGCCGCGGCGATTCCGGCGCAAGCGCGTGAGCAGATCCGCATCGTCGGCTCGTCCACGGTCTTTCCCTTCTCCACCGCCGTGGCGGAGAATTTCGGCAAGACCACGAATTTCAAGACCCCGGTTGTTGAGAGCACCGGCACCGGCGGCGGCATGAAGCTGTTCTGCGCCGGCGCCGGCGAGGATACGCCGGATATCACCAACGCCTCGCGGCGCATCAAAAAATCCGAATACGAAACCTGCACCAAGAATGGTATCGAGATTACCGAGGTCAAAATTGGTTTTGACGGCATCGTGCTCGCCAATGCCAAGTCGGCAAAGCGCCTGACCCTCAGCAAGCAGGAAATTTACCTGGCCCTGGCCAAGCAAGTCCCGGGCCCGGATGGCAAACTGATCGATAATCCGTATCACACCTGGAACCAGATCAACCCGGCACTGCCGGCCACCAAGATCGAAGTGCTTGGCCCGCCGCCCACCAGCGGCACGCGCGATGCCTTCGTCGAGCTGGCCATGGAAGGCGGTGCGAGAACTTTCGATACCCTCAAAGCCCTGAAGAAAGAGAACAAGAAAGCCTTCAAGGCGGTCGCCCACACCCTGCGTGAAGACGGCGCCTACATCGAGGCGGGCGAGAATGACAATCTGATTGTCCAGAAGCTGGAGGCCAATCCAAAGGCCGTCGGTATCTTCGGTTTCAGCTTCCTCGACCAGAATGCGGACAAGCTGCAAGGCGCTATCGTCGATGGCATCGAGCCGACCTTCGAGAAGATCGCCGGCGGTGACTACGGCGTCTCGCGGTCGCTTTACTTCTACGTCAAGCAACAGCACGTCGATCAAGTGCCCGGCATCAAGGAATTCGTCGCCGAGTTCACCAACGACCGGGCTTGGGGCGAAGACGGTTATCTCGTGGACAAGGGTCTCATTCCCTTGCCGGCGGCGGATCGCAAGGCGATGCGTGACGCGGCAAACGGCATGGCTTCTCTCTCTATGTAGCCTTTGTTCATGTAACGGTGCGAAGAGCGGCCGGTTAAGCCAGATGCGCGGAAAAGGGCCCCCCGCCCGCGCATCCGGCCCCGGCCGCGAAAATTTTTAGGAGCAGACGAGCCTACCGATGCAAATCCTTGTTTCAGTCATCACCCTGCTGCTCCTGTCGATAGTCGGATACGAGCTTGGCCGCCGGCGTGTGTTGATACTCGCCGGCGCGCGGCGGCGCGATCTGCATTCGCGGCCGCAATATCACGGCCTCTATGTGGCGCTGTGGTGTGCGATACCTGGTATAGGCGCCGCTATTCTCTGGCTTGTGGCACGGCCTTGGTTGGGCCGGATCGTCGCATTGCCCGACACCAACGGGGCGACTACCGCCATCGTGGCCGCAATCGCTGGCATTACCGGTCTGGCAATCGCGCACCGGCGCATCGCGCCCCCTTTGCGCGCCCGTATTGCCGTTGAGCGCATCGCCCGGGCGGTCATGTTGATCGCCTCGACGGTGGCGATCCTCACCACCTTCGGCATCATTCTCTCTCTGCTCTTCGAATCCTTGCGTTTCTTCGCCAAGGTGCCGTTTTTCGATTTTCTCTTCGGCTTGCGTTGGAGCCCACAGACGGCGATCCGCGCCGATCAGGTCGGCGCCTCAGGCGCCTTTGGGGCGATACCGCTTTTCGCCGGCACCATGCTAATCACCGTCATCGCCATGTGCGTAGCGGTGCCCATTGGCCTGTTTTCGGCCATCTACATGTCAGAGTACGCCACGCCGCGCGTGCGCGCCAACGTCAAGCCCATGTTGGAAATTCTCGCCGGCGTGCCAACCGTTGTTTACGGCTTTTTCGCCGCCTTGACGGTGGCACCGCTTTTCCGCGGGATCGGTGAATCCGTAGGGATCGGTGTCTCGTCGGAGTCAGCACTTGCCGCCGGTATGGTCATGGGGATCATGATCATTCCCTTCGTCTCATCCATCTCCGATGACGTGATGAATGCGGTGCCGCAGACGTTGCGCGACGGCGCCTATGCCCTGGGCGCGACCCGGTCCGAGACGGTGCGCCAGATCGTGCTGCCCGCCGCCTTGCCCGGCATCGTCGGCGGCATTTTGCTGGCCATCAGCCGAGCCATCGGCGAGACCATGATCGTGGTTATGGCTGCCGGCCTGGCTGCCAATTTAACCGCCAACCCACTACAGGCTGTCACGACGGTGACCGTACAAATCGTCACCTTGCTGGTCGGCGACCAGGAGTTCGACAGCGCCAAGACTTTGGCCGCCTTCGCCCTAGGCCTGGCCCTGTTCGTCATCACCCTGGTGCTCAACGTGATTGCCTTGCGGGTGGTGCGGAAGTATCGGGAAAAGTATGACTGATACGACCGCAACTCCCCTGACGCGACCGCAGCGCGGATCATCGCCACGGCTATTGCGCCAACGCCATGCGGCCGAGCGGCGTTTCCGCATTTACGGCATATCGGCTATCGTCATTGCCGCGGTCGTACTGGTCGCCTTGCTGGGCAGCATCGCGAACCGGGGCGCCTCCGCCTTCTTTCAAACGGAGATTGCTCTCGATATCTATTTCGACCCCGAGGTAATAGATCCGGAGGGCACACGCGCGCCCGATGCCTTGTATTCGGCCAACTACCAGACCTTGGCCAAGCGGGCCCTAGCAACTCGTTTCCCCGAGGTCACGGACCGCCGCGCCAAGCGCGCACTCACGCGCCTTATCAGCAGCGGCGCTGGATTCGAACTACGCGGCATGGTGCTTGCCACCCCGGCGCTGATCGGGACAACGGCGCGGTATTGGATCAAGTCGTCGGACGATGTGGATAGTTTCGTCAAAAACAATGTCGCGCGCGACGCGCCGGAATCGGACCGCCGAGTCAAGGACAACGAAATCGTCTGGCTCGACGCGCTCATCGCTTCCGGCGATCTGGGAACGCGCTTCGATACCACCTTCTTCACCGCCAGCGATTCGCGCGAACCCGAGCAAGCGGGCATTTGGGGGGCGGTCGTCGGCTCGTTCCTAACCTTGGTGGTTACCCTGAGCTTGAGCTTTCCCATTGGCGTTCTCGCGGCCCTTTATCTCGAGGAATTCGCACCGAAAAACCGGTGGACGGATCTCATCGAGGTCAACATCAACAACCTCGCTGCCGTGCCCTCGATTGTTTTTGGTCTGCTTGGTCTGGCGATGTTCCTGAGTATCTTCGGCATGCCGCGTTCGGCGCCCATTGTCGGCGGCTTGGTGCTGGCGCTCATGACCTTCCCGACCATCATCATTGCCGCCCGCGCGGCCCTAACCGCCGTGCCCCCATCTGTGCGGGAGGCGGCCTTGGCCGTCGGTGCCTCGAAGCTGCAAGTCACGCTGCATCATGTTCTGCCGCTGGCCATGCCTGGGGTGATGACCGGCACCATCATCGGCATGGCCCGGGCCTTGGGCGAAACGGCACCGCTGCTGATGATCGGCATGGTCGCCTTTATCGTCGATATTCCCGGCAGCTTCACCGATCCGGCAACCGTGCTGCCGGTGCAAATTTATCTTTGGGCCGATAGCCCCGAACGTGCCTTCGTTGCCAAGACCAGCGCCGCTATCCTGGTGCTGCTGGCCTTCTTGGTGGCGATGAATGCGCTTGCCGTGATACTGCGTCGCCGCTTCGAGCGGCGCTGGTAGGAGGACCATTTGGCTACCATCGTACAAATGCCGACGCCGCAATCCGCCGGAGAAACGCCGACGAAGGTTCGCGTTCAGGATGTGGATGTCTTCTATAGCGATAACCATGCCCTCAAGTCGGTCAGCTTGGATATCGGCGAGAATCAGGTAACGGCGCTCATTGGCCCGTCAGGCTGCGGCAAATCCACCTTCCTCCGGTGTCTTAACCGCATGAACGATGTGATCGAGGGTTGCCGGGTCAGCGGCACCATCACCTTGGACGGCGAGGATATCTACGGCAGCGATCTGGACGTGGTGCAGTTGCGCGCCCGGGTCGGTATGGTCTTTCAGAAGCCTAACCCGTTTCCCAAATCGATCTACGAGAACGTCGCCTACGGCCCGCGCATCCACGGTCACGCCGAATCCAAAGGCGCTCTGGATGAGATCGTCGAGCGTAGTCTCACCCGCGCCGGCCTGTGGAAAGAAGTGCAGGACCGCTTGGACCGGCCCGGAACCAGCCTCTCCGGCGGTCAACAGCAGCGCCTATGCATCGCCCGCGCGATTGCCGTCGACCCGGAGGTGATCTTGATGGACGAGCCGTGCTCGGCCCTGGATCCCATCGCCACGGCCCGTATCGAGGAATTGATGGACGAGCTGCGCGAGAATTTCACCATCGTCATTGTCACCCATTCCATGCAGCAGGCCGCCCGCGTCTCGCAACGCACGGCTTTCTTTCATCTTGGCGAGTTGGTCGAGCGCGGCGCCACCGAGCAGCTGTTCACCAACCCGCGCGACGAGCGCACGCTCGGCTACATCACCGGCCGCTTCGGCTAGGAGCCTTGGGGAACCACCTATGACGGCACCAAAACATATTGTCCGCTCATTCGACGATGAACTGAAAGGCTTGAGCCAAGTCATCACCCGCATGGGCGGCCTTGCCGAAAGCCAACTTGCTACCGCGGTCGAGGCGCTCAAGCGCCGCGATACCGATTTGGCCGAGCGTGTGGTGCGCGGCGATGCCGCCATCGATGCTCTCGAAGAAGAATTGGACGAGCGGGCCGTGCGCCTGCTGGCGCTTCGCCAACCCATGGCCACCGATTTGCGCGAGGTGATTGCGGCGCTGAAAATATCTAGCGATCTGGAGCGCATCGGCGACTACGCCGCCAATGTGGCCAAGCGAGTCATGGCGTTGAATCAGATCCCCCCGATCCCACCGGCCAACGGCATTCCCCGCATGGCGCGCCTGGCGCAAAACATCATCAAGGACACGCTTGATGCCTATGCCGCCCGCGACGCGGAGCGCGCCATCGACGTCTGGCACCGGGATGAAGAGGTGGACGAGATGTACACCGGTATCTTCCGCGAACTTCTGACCTACATGATGGAAGACCCGCGCAACATAACCCCGAGCACGCATCTCCTTTTTGTCGCCAAGAACATCGAACGCATTGGCGACCACGCAACAAACATCGCCGAAACCATCCATTATCTGGTCACCGGTCAGCGCATGATCGGCGGCCGCCCGAAGGGCGATACCACCAGCTTCCAGGTGGTCGAGCCTAAGGCGCGGATGGACGGCGACGGAAAGACAAAAGAGCCATGAACCCACGCATTTTAATCGTCGAGGACGAGGGGCCGCTGGTCACTCTGCTGCGCTATAACCTGGAGCGGGAGGGTTTTGTCGTCAGCGAGGCGAGCGATGGCGAGGAGGCGCTGCTGCGCGCCGCCGAGGATCATCCGGACCTGATCTTGCTCGACTGGATGTTGCCGCTGCTCTCCGGCATCGAGGTCTGCCGGCGCCTGCGCCGCCAACCGGAATCGGCCACGGTGCCGATCATCATGCTCACCGCCCGCGGCGAGGAAGGCGACAAGGTGCGCGGCCTCGATTACGGCGCCGACGACTACATGACCAAGCCATTCTCGCCGGCGGAGCTGATCGCCCGCATACGCGCCCTTCTGCGCCGGGCGCGTCCGGAGTTGGCCGCCGAACAGCTCGATTTCGCCGATCTCACCATGGATCTGGCGGCACACCGGGTGCGCCGCGACGGTCGAGAGATACACTTGGGGCCGACCGAATTTCGCTTGCTTCACTACTTGCTGCAACACCCCGGCCGGGTGTTCAGTCGCGAGCAGTTGCTCGATGCCGTTTGGGGTCGCGATGTTTATGTGGAGGCTCGCACGGTCGATGTGCACATCCGGCGTCTACGCAAGGCCCTGAACGGCGACGGCGAGGCGGACTTGATCCGCACCGTGCGCGCCGCCGGTTACGCGCTAGACCGGCCCGCGGAAGTTCAAAACGCCCGCGCCAGATAGACCATCACCGTCGCCGCCACGGGACTAATCGCCGTCGATATCACAACCATCGCCGAGGCGGCGCCGGCCTGTCGGCCGTATTCGGCGCACAAGATGGGCAGCAGAATACCGATGGGCGCCGCGACACCGATGAGGAACAACTCGTTCATCCCCGCCGGCAGTGTGAAGATCGCCAACATCGCCCAGGTTACCAGCGGCGCCAAAAACAGGCGCAATCCGACACCCAAACCCACCGTGCCCCGCGTCGTCGCCCATTTTCCGGTCGCCAACATCGCCCCCAAGGCAATCAACGCCACGGGTGTATTGGCAGCGCCCACCACGCGTAACGGGAAATCCACGGCCTGGGGCAGCGGGACATCCAAGACGTTGAGGGTTAGGCCGACGGCGACCGCGGCCAAAACGGGCGTGCGCAGAATCGCCGCCGTCGAGCGGCGCAGATCGTGGCTGCCGGTGTGCAACATTACCGGTGCCAGAACGAAAATAAGCACGGTAAGCACGGCAACAATGATCGCCTGATGCGGCACCCACGCCGAGCCCATCCCCAGCTCGACCAAGGGTATGCCGTAGTTGGCAACATTGGCGAAGGGGACCGCTAGGGCCAGGACCGGCCGCAACTCGGCGGGTAAGCGGAAAATCACCGCCGCAATCCAGCCAAGCGCTAGCAGAACAAAGAACTGGCCGGCGGTAAAGAAAACTACCGCCCCGACCTCGCTGGCCGGCAAGGGCGCTGTCGCCAGACTGACGACCAACAGGCACGGTAATGTGCCGTAGACCGTCACACGGCTGAGGGTCGCCACATCGAGAGCCAGACGCCGCTGCAAAACATAGCCGCCGCCGATCATCAGCACGATCGGCAAGGTAATCTCGGTTATGACCTCGAAGAGAAGATTCACGGCGTTTTGTCCATGGCGTCGCGATGGGTACGGTGTCGCCGCCACGCCAAACGCCGCAAAAAAAAGACTTAGGAGACCTGGATTTGGAAAACTTGGACTCGAAACAGTGGGGTTCATCGGTTTTCTACAGCAAGCGGCGGGCGGCGGCTATGGCTACCAATTAATAGCGGCTATACAAATTTACGTACGCACACCTGCCCGTTCTGATTGCAGCCGGGCGAGCCACAACAACAGCAACAGGCCCGGCACCGCCAAAGCGGCGGTCAGCGTAAAGAACACGGCCCAATCCAGGCGGTCCGCCAGCCAGCCGCCGCCGGAAGACAGCACCGTGCGCCCAATGGCCATGAACGAGGTTAGGAGGGCAAACTGAGTCGCGGTGAAGGCGCGATTGCACAAGCTGGATAAATACGCCACGAACGCCGCCGAACCGAGCCCGCCGGTGAAATTGTCGGCGCCGATGGTTCCCGCCAAAAAGACGAGATCGTGACCGACCTTCGCCTGCACGGCATAGAGCAAATTCGTCGCCGCTTGCAGCACACCGCCGATTGCCAAGGCCGGAAACATGCCGTAGCGGGCGACCAGCAGGCCGCCGACGATAATGCCGGCGAAGGTCGCGAGCAGACCGAACACCTTGGTAATGCTGGCGATCTCGACTCCGGTAAAATCAAGCTCAACGAAAAATGGATTGGCCATAACGCCACCGATGGCATCGCCAAACTTGTAAAGCAGGATGAACGCGAGAATCGCCCCCCAGCCCGGCCGGCGCAAAAAATCGGCGAGCGGTGCTAGAACCGCCGTCTCCAACCAATTTTCCCGAGTCGCCACTTGCTGGCCCGCGGCGGGCACCGGTTCGGAGGCTAGAAGCACGGCCGCCGTGCCGATTAAAACAAAACCGGCCAGGATAGCGAACACAGCGAACCAGCCGATGAAATCAGAGAGCGCAATGGCCCCCGCTCCGGCGACCAACGTGCCGATGCGATAGCCGGTTTGGGTTGCCGCCGCGCCAGCGCCTTGTTCAAACTCTTCCAATATCTCGATGCGATAGGCATCGATGACGATATCCTGGCTGGCCGAAAAGAAAGCCACCGCCAGAGCCGCCACCGCGGTCGCCCAAGGTGTGTACAGGGGATCGCTGGCACCGAGGACCAGGATAGCCAGGATCAACGCCGCCTGGATGAGCAGGGCCCAACCGCGCCGGCGGCCAAAGACGCGGCCGAGCAGGGGCGCGGGCAAATGATCGAGCACCGGCGCCCAGACAAACTTGAGGCCGTAGGGCAGGCCGACCAAGGCGAAGAGGCCGATGGCGGTCTTATCGACCCCAACCCGGGCCAACCAGAACGACAAGGTCGCCAGGGTCAAGGGCAGCGGCAGGCCGCTGGCAAACCCCATGAGCAGAATGAGAAGAAGACGCCGGTCGCTATAAAGAGCAATCGCCCCGCGCCAGCCGCGCCGGCGTGGTGTTGCTGTAACCGCTGCGCTATCCGGCATCCTTGAGCCGGCTTAGCTTCTTGCGCGCATGCGGGTCGAGCTCGGCCTTGCGTAGGCGGATGGATTTGGGCGTTATTTCCACCAACTCGTCGTCGTCGATATAGGCCAGTGCCTGTTCCAGGCTCATGATCCGCGGCGGCGTCAGGCGGACACTTTCGTCCTTGCCGGACGCGCGCATGTTGGTGAGCTGCTTGGCCTTCATGGGATTGACATCCAAATCGTTGCCACGGCTATGCTCGCCGATGATCATACCCTCATAGACGGCGGCCCAGGGCGGGATGAAAATCGTCCCCCGCTCCTCCAGATTCCACAGGGCATAAGGAACGGCGGCCCCATTCGAATTGGAGATCATGACCCCCGGGTGGCGCCCCCGGATCGGCCCCTTGTGGGGGGCATAGCCGGAAAAGACCCGGTTCATAATACCGGTGCCGCGCGTGGTGGTCATGAATTCGCCGTGATAACCGATCAGCCCGCGCGACGGGGCTAGGAAGGTCACGCGCACTTTTCCGCCGCCGGAAGGGGCCATGCCGGTCATCTCGCCACGGCGAATGCCAAGGGCCTCGACGACGACACCCGCGAACTCCTCGTCCACGTCGACCTGTACTTCCTCGATTGGCTCTTGGCGCTGTCCGGTTTCCGGATCGGTCCGGTAGAGAACCCGCGGCCGGCTGATCGATAGCTCAAAACCCTCACGGCGCATGGTTTCCACCAGGACACCCAACTGCAGCTCGCCGCGACCGGCAACCTCGTAGGCATCCTTGCCCTCGGTCTCGGTAACACGGATGGCCACGTTGCCCTCGCCCTCGCGCATCAGGCGGGTGCGGATCATGCGGCTGGTCACCTTATCACCCTCGCGCCCGGCCAGCGGCGAATCGTTGACCGAAAAGGTCATGGCTAAGGTCGGCGGATCGATCGCCTGGGCGGCGATAGGAGCATCCACCTCGGGCGCGCAGAGCGTATCCGCCACCGTCGTCTCGGCAAGGCCGGCAACGGCGATAATGTCACCGGCGACGGCCTCCTCGATGGTCACGCGCTTCAAGCCGCGGAAGGCGAGCAGCTTGCTCAACCGCCCCTCTTCCAGCACGGCACCATCGCGGCTAAGCGCCTTGACCGGCATGTTCAGGCGCGCCCGGCCGCCGTGGATACGGCCGGTCAACACCCGGCCAAGATAGGGATCCAGCTCCAGGGTCGTTGCCAGCATGGAAAACGGCGCGGCCGGGTCGCCCACGGGCGGTGCGACATGCCGGACGATCAGATCGAACAGCGGGTCCATGGTCTCGCGCGCATCTTCCCAATCGGCGGCGGCCCAGCCTTCCTTGGCGGAGGCAAAAAGGGTGGGGAAATCGAGCTGCGACTCGTCCGCGCCCAAGGCGGCAAAAAGATCGAAGACCTCGTTTTGCGCCTCGAAGGGCCGCGCATCGGGACGATCGGCCTTGTTGATGACCACGATGGGGCGCAGGCCACGGGCGAGCGCTTTGATGGTCACGAACTTGGTCTGCGGCATCGGCCCTTCGGCGGCATCGACCAGCAGCAAAACGCCATCGACCATGGAGAGAATGCGCTCCACCTCGCCGCCGAAATCGGCGTGGCCGGGCGTATCGACGATGTTGATGCGCGTCTCGCCCCACAAGACCGAGGTGCACTTGGCGAGGATGGTAATGCCCCGCTCGCGCTCCTGATCGTTGCTGTCCATCGCCCGCTCGGCAAGTTGCTGATTATCGCGGAACGTCCCGGATTGGCGCAGCAATTGGTCGACCAGCGTCGTCTTGCCGTGATCGACGTGGGCGATAATCGCAACGTTGCGCAACGCGGGGGTATTCATGCGGCGGGACCTTGACTGGGAAAGGCTTTAGGCTTCGTGAAGACGCTGGTCGACGAGTGCCGCCAGATCAGCTTCCGGACGGGCGCCCACATGCGAAATCACCTCGGCGGCGGCAATCGCCCCCATCCGGCCACACTCATATAGGGGTTTACCCCGGGTCAAACCAGCGAGAAATCCGGCCGCGTAGAGATCGCCGGCGCCCGTCGTATCGACGATCTGGGCCACCGGCTCGGCATCGACGACATGCACCTCTTCACCGGCGAGAACCACCGCGCCCTTGGCGCTGCGGGTCAAAACCGCGATTTCGCAATGACCGCGCACCTGCTGCAGGGCATCATCGAAGCTCTCGGTCCGGTAGAGGCTGCAAATTTCCACCTCGTTGGCGAAAAGCACGTCCACATGGCCGCTGACCAGCTCGAGGAACGATTCGTGGTGGCGTTCCACACAGAAGGGGTCCGACAGGCTCAGCGAGACCTTGCGGCCAGCGCCGTGCGCGATCTTCGCCGCCGCCAGAAAGGCTTGCTTCGCCGCCGGCGGGTCCCAGAGATAACCCTCCATATAGGTGACCTGGGCCGACCGAATGGCCTCTTCATCCAGATCGTCGGGTGTCAGCTCGACCGCTGCCCCCAAAAACGTATTCATGGTGCGCTGCGCATCCGGCGTGATCAGGATCAGACAGCGCCCCGTCGTCGGCCCGGTGTTGGCGGCGGCCGTGTCGAAGGCAACCCCGGCGGCGCGGATATCGTGGCGAAAGATGCCGCCCAGCTGGTCGTCGCGCACCTTGCCGATGAAGGCGCCGCGGCCGCCCAGGGCGGCAATCCCAGCCATGGTATTGCCCGCCGAGCCACCGGAAACCTCGGTACCTGGCCCCATAGCGGCATAGAGCGCCTCGCCGCGCGCCTCGTCGATCAAGGTCATGGCACCCTTGGCCAATCCGTGTGTCTCCAAGAATCCATCGTCAGCGTGCGCCAGGACATCGACAATAGCATTGCCGATGCCGACCACATCGAGAGGGGCTGCGGCCATAGGTTCGTCCCATCCTCTGTTTTTAGTGGCTAAATCGCGTTTTTCGCGAAGGCGGCGCGACCCTAAGGCCCGCGCGGCCCGCGGGCAAGCCCACAGACAGCCACCGTCCATCCGCACCCGACGGTGGTGTTGCGGTTATCTGCCCGCTACGGCATGCTCGTCCGCCTAAGTCATTGATTGTTGTGGGGATGGGGCCTATGTCCGAGCGGGGATTTACGGTGCGCGCCCTAGGTGAGATCGTGCTCCGCGTACGCGACCCCAAGGCCATGCGCGCCTTTTACGAGGAGGAGATCGGTCTGCCGGTCCTGCGCCACTTCCCGGAGGAGCGCATGACCTTCTTCCGAATCGCCGACGGTTTTGCCGGGCACACCACGATTCTCGCCCTTTTTCCGCACGATTGGCCATCGAACGGCGCCGATCATATCTGGCCAGGCCATACGCCCGAAACCACCAGTTTGCACCACTTCGCTCTAAGCATTCCGCTCGACGAATACCCGGCGGCGCTTGCGACCCTTCAGGCGCGCGGCCATAAGGTCGCAACACGAACCTATCCGTGGATCGGCTGGCGGTCGCTCTATGTGCGCGACCCGGAAGGCACCGTGGTCGAGTTGGTGTGTTTCGACCCCTCGGTACTCACCGCGTAGAGGCGCCCCATGATTTCCGCTCTCAGTCTCGCTTTTCGGCAAATCGGCGACCCAGCTTTTCGCCGTGTTTTCTGGCTTTCCGTGGCTGCCGCCTTGGCGGTTTTTCTCGTGCTGTGGGCCTTGGCCTGGTGGGGCCTGTCCTTGAGTGGCGAGGCGCTGAGCCAATGGCTGCTAGAGGACGGATCGGGGGGCTTCTGGACCGGTGTTTTTGAATGGCTGTTCGGTGCCGCCGGCATTTTTTCCGTGTTGATCGCCAGCTTCTTCCTGTTTCCCGCCGTCATGGTCCTGGCCATGTCGTTCTTGCTCGAAGACGTGGCGGCGGCGGTGGAGCGGCGGCATTACCCAAATCTACCGCCGGCCCGCGCCCAGCCTATCGGCGAAGCGGTTGTGGGCGCACTTGCCTTCGTCGGCGTTACCGTGGCCTTAAACGTGCTCTTCTTACCCGTCTACCTGCTGCTCCTGTTTGTGCCGCCGCTCAATCTCTTTGTTTTCTATTTGCTCAACGGCTATCTTCTCGGCCGGGAGTATTTCGAGCTTGTAGCCGTGCGGCGCTTGGATGCAGCCGGGGCCAAACGGATGCGGCGCGGCCATCGTGGACGCGTTTTGCTGGCGGGAGCGGTGATCGCCTTTCTTTTGACACTTCCGCTTCTTAACCTGCTGATGCCGATTGTCGCCACGGGCTTTATGCTTCACGTGTTCGAGGGTCTGCGGCGGGACGGTGATCCAGCCACCGTGCCGACGCAGCGCAGATAGAGACGCCGAAGCCGCCGCCTAGAACGAGCGGCACCGCGTCACAAGGGGGAGAGAGCATGATTTTCGGTAAACGTCCACCACGCGCCACACGCCGCCACCTGGAAACCGAGGCGATGGCCGCGATACCCGGACCTAACGACAACAGACCCAACGACGACAACATCGGCCCGACGGTCATTCGCACGCCACCCATGAAGCCCTTCGCGCGCCCCGTGGCCCCGGCAAGCCCAGCACCGACGCCCACAGCCAAACCAAAGCCAGCCGCCATCCCACGGGCGGCCCCTGCTACAGCCCCCGCCACAACCACTGCCCCCGCCGCAACATCGCCGAAGGCGTCGCCGAGCCCGGCCAAGGCCGTTGCCCAGCCAAATCCACGCGGTCGCGTGCCCGATTCGCACCAGGTGCCGGGCCATACCTTGGTGGTCGGCCGCGATATCCGCCTGACCGGCGAGATCAGCGCGTGCGAGCGCTTGATCGTCGAGGGCAGCGTGGAGGCCGAGCTGACCGATACGCGCACCTTGGAGATTGCCGGTACCGGCCACTTCCGCGGCAGCGCCGCGGTGGGCACGTGCGTTGTCAGCGGCAGCTTCGACGGTGATCTCACGGTTAGCGGCCTGCTGGCCGTGCGCGCCGGCGGGCGTGTCGGCGGCGCCATCCGCTACGCCGAGATCGAGGTGGAGCGCGGCGGCCGCATCACCGGCAGCGCCGATCTACAAGGACCGCAGGAAGTGCGCGATGCCAAAAGCCCAAACGACGGCCTCGGCTTGCGGCCTGCCTAAACGCCCGTGACCTCGACACAGCGCGTCAAGCCGTTTCATCCTGCCCGCCAATGCGCGCGCGGCTGGGCGCTCGCCCTGCTTCTTGCCCTCGGCGCCTGCCAGGCACCTAAGCCATTCGCCACCGAGACGGCGGCGGTACCCCCCGTCCCCGACGCACCGGCGGCCGCGGGGACTGGAACCGATCCGGCGACCGCCGCCTTGCCGCCCGAACCGTTCATTGACGATGATCCGCAACGGCTCATGGGGCTAGCCCCGGCGGCATTGAGCACCGTCCTCGGTGAGCCGGAACTAATCCGCCGCGAAGCCCCGGCGGAGATATGGCAGTACCGCAACGACAACTGCGTCCTCGATGTGTTCCTCTATGAGACCGCCGGCCGGCGCGAGGTCACCTACGTCGAAGCGCGCGACGGCACCGCGCAGAAAATCGAGGCGCGCACCTGTCTCAACGAGCTATTGCGCGCTCGTCTCAGCCAACCGCTCGGCTAGAGCCGTTTCGCGCTACAAGGTCGTCTTTCCCTTGAAGGCACAGACATCGCGGACGGTACAGGCCGGGCAGTCGGGCTTGCGAGCCTTGCACACATAACGTCCGTGCAAGATCAGCCAGTGGTGCGCGTGCAGCTTGCGCGCCGCCGGCACGACTTTTTCCAAGGCTTGCTCCACCGCCAGCGGCGTTTTTCCCGGCGCCAGACCGGTGCGGTTGGATACCCGAAAAATATGCGTATCAACGGCAATGGTCGGCTCGCCGAAGGCGACGTTCAAAACCACATTGGCGGTCTTGCGCCCGACCCCCGGCAGCGCCTCTAGAGCATCGCGGTCTCGCGGCACTTGGCTGCCATGCTGGTCGATGAGCATGCGCGACAACGCGACAACGTTCTTAGCCTTGGTATTGAAGAGGCCGATGGTCTTGATGAAATCCTTCACCCGCCCCTCGCCCAGGGCGACCATTTTCTCCGGCGTATCGGCCGCCTCGAAAAGGGCGGGTGTCGCCTTGTTCACCCCCACATCGGTGGCCTGCGCCGAGAGCACGACGGCAACCAACAGCGTGTACGGGTTGACGTAATCCAGCTCGCTCTTCGGTTCCGGCAGGGCGGCGGCGAGACGATCGAACAGGGTCGCGATTTCGGCTTTTTTCATGGACCGCATTCTAGAGTATGGTTGCATCCATGACGACACCGAACACTCACGAACCGCTCTATTTCGATGCCCGGTTGACCCCGCATCGCAGCCTGAGCCGGCGCGGATTTCTCATTCTGATGACAGCCGTCTGCGCGGTCAGCTTTGCCGCCGGGTTGGCTTTTTATCTCGCGGGTGCTTGGCCGGTTGTCGGTTTCCTCGGCCTTGACGTGGCGCTCATCGCCATCGCCTTTCGCATCAATTACCAACGGGCCCGGACCTTTGAAACCTTGCGCCTCTCCCGCGACAATCTGTTGGTCGAGCACGTGAATTACTGGGGCCAGAAGCGCACTTGGCGTTTTCAGCCCTATTGGCTGCAAGTGCTCCTGGACGAGCCGGCGGCCGGCGAAAACCGATTGGTCTTGCGTTCGCACGGACAAAGCCTGGAGATTGCCGGCTTCCTGCCACCAACCGAACGATCCGATCTGGCGCACGCCCTGCGCACCGCGCTCACCAAAGTGCGCGCAACGTGCGCGCCGCGCCCGCCCACCCGCGCCTAGAAGCCCAAAACATCCGTCATGGCATAGAGCCCCGGCGGTTTGCCGTGGGCCCATAGGGCCGCTTTCACGGCACCGCGGGCGAAGACCTCGCGGCTGCTCGCTTTGTGAGTCAGCTCGATGCGCTCGCCCTCGCCAGCGAAGATCACCGTATGATCGCCGGCCACATCGCCGCCGCGCAGGGTGGCAAAGCCGATATCGCCGCGCTTGCGCGGGCCGGTCACTCCGTCGCGCACCTTTTGCGCCACCGCGCTCAAGTCCACGGTCCGTCCGGTCGCCGCTGCCCGGCCCAAGGCCAGTGCGGTGCCGGAGGGTGCGTCGACCTTGTGCCGGTGGTGCATTTCGACGACCTCGATATCGAAGTCAGCATCCAAAATCGCCGCCGCCCGCTCCACCAGGGCCAAAAGCACATTGACACCCAAGCTCATATTTGGCGCCTGGACGATGGCGGTCCGCGCGGCGGCAGCGCCAATGGCTGCCATCTGCGTCTCGTCCATACCGGTAGCCCCGATGACATGGGCAACCCGCGCCTGCGCCGCCAATGCCGCGTGCGTGGCGCTGGCCGCCGGCGTGGTGAAATCGATGATCGCATCGGATTGGGAAAGCAACACCGCCACGTCGTCGCCAACCTTTAGTCCCAATGAACCGAGCCCGGCGAGCGTCCCCAGGTCGTCGCCCAGCGCCGCACTCCCCGGCGCTTCGCTGCCACCGGCAATCGCGCACCCCGGTGTTGCCGCGAGAACGCGCAAAATCATCCGCCCCATGCGCCCGGAGCAGCCAACAACACCGATTTTCGTATTTGCCATGCCCGCCTCTCCCATCGAGCGCCCGGTTTAGCACGGCGGCGCGGGAGGCGGAAGCCGAAGCAACTATTCCGTCAGGTCTTCCCAGAATTCCTTGACGCGGGCGAAGAAGCCCTCGGACTCAGGGCTGGTCTTGTGCCCCTTGCCTTCGGATTCGAACTCGGCCAGCAGCTCTTCCTGGCGCTTGGTCAGATTGACCGGGGTCTCGACCATCACCTCGGCGTACATGTCGCCACGGGCATTCGAGCGCAAGACCCGCATGCCCTTACCCTTGAGGCGGAAATGATGGTCGTTTTGGGTTCCCGCCGGCAAGGTAATGCGGGCACGGCTGCCGTCGATGGTGGGTACTTCGATGTCGCCGCCCAAGGTCGCCGTGGTCATGGGCACCGGGATTCGGCAATGGACGTCGGCGCCGTTACGCTGGAACAAGCGGTGCGGCTTGACCGTCAGAAAAATGTAGAGATCGCCCGACGCGGCCCCGCGCACGCCCGCTTCGCCTTCACTCGACAGACGGATGCGCGTTCCGTCCTCGACCCCCGGCGGGATATTGACCTTGAGGGTCTTTTCCTTTTGCACCCGGCCACCGCCGCCACAGGCCCGGCAGGGATTTTCAATCACCCGGCCGATGCCATGGCAGGTGGGACAGGCACGCTCGATGGTGAAAAAGCCTTGTTGCATGCGCACCCGGCCGCGGCCCTTGCAGGTGCCACAGGTGGTGGGCGCGGAGCCTTCGGCAGCACCCGTGCCGGTGCAGGAATCGCAGGTCACGCTTGTCGGCACGCGAATCTCGGCGGCGCGGCCGGCAAAGGCCTCCTCCAACGAGATCTCCATGTTATAGCGCAGATCGGCGCCGCGGCCCGCACCGCCGCCGCGGCCGCCCATGAAGTCGCCAAACATTTCGTCGAAAATATCGGCAAAACCGGACGAGAAGTCGAAGCCGCCGCCCGCCCGCGCGCCGCCGCCATTCTCGAAGGCGGCATGGCCAAAGCGATCGTAGGCCGCGCGCTTCTGGCCATCCTTGAGGACGTCATAGGCCTCGCTGACTTCCTTGAAGCGCTGCTCGGCCGAAGCATCACCCGGATTGCGGTCCGGGTGAAACTTCATGGCCAATTTACGGTAGGCGGATTTTAGATCCGCCTCCTCGGCGCCCCGGGACACGCCGAGGGTTTCGTAGTAGTCCTGCTTGCTCATGCTGTAGCGCGCTGTTCCGAGCTTGACCGAGGCAACGCTTAGGCTGTCTTGCCTTTCTTATCGTCATCGACTTCCTCGAAGTCGGCGTCGACCACGTCATCGGCCGCCCCGCCAGAGCCACCGTCACCGCCCTCACTGGGACCATCCTCGCTGGGACCATCCTCGCTGCCGTCAGCGTCCTGCGCCGCGTCTGCCGCGTCTTTATAGAGGGCCTCACCGAGTTTCATGGAGGCCTGAGCCAACGCCTCGGACTTGGCCTGGATTTCCTCTGGATCATCGCCTTCGGCCGCTGTCTTCAGGGCCACGATCGCTTCCTCCGCCGCCGTTTTGTCGGCCGGCGCGATCTTGTCAGCGGATTCCGCGAGCGTCTTTTCGGTGGCGTTGATCAGCGCCTCCGCCTGGTTCTTCGCCTCGACCAGCGCGCGCCGCTGTTTGTCCTCCTCGGCATGAGACTCGGCGTCCTTGACCATGCGCTCGACCTCGTCGTCGGTCAGACCGCCGGATGCCTGGATGCGGATCGCCTGTTCCTTGCCGGTTGCCTTGTCCTTGGCGCCGACGTTGACGATGCCGTTGGCGTCGATGTCGAAGGTCACCTCGATCTGCGGCACACCGCGCGGGGCGCCGGGAATGCCGACCAGATCGAACTGGCCGAGAATTTTGTTGTCCGCGGCCATCTCCCGCTCACCCTGGAAGACGCGGATGGTCACCGCGGTCTGGCTATCCTCGGCGGTCGAGAAGACCTGGCTCTTCTTGGTCGGGATGGTGGTGTTGCGATCGATCAACCGGGTGAACACACCGCCCAGGGTTTCGATACCCAGCGACAATGGGGTGACGTCGAGCAGAAGCACGTCCTTGACGTCGCCCTGCAGGACGCCGGCCTGGATCGCCGCGCCCGAGGCAACCACCTCGTCCGGATTGACGCCGCGGTTCGGCTCCTTACCGAAGATGGTCTTCACGGATTCGAAGATCTTCGGCATGCGGGTCATACCACCGACCAAGACAACCTCATCGATCTCGCCGGGGGAAACGCCCGCATCCTTCAGGGCCGCCTTCACCGGACCGACCGTCCGTTGCACCAGCGCATCCACCAACGCCTCCAGCTTGGCCCGCGTGAGTTTGATGTTGAGATGCTTGGGCCCGCTTTGATCGGCGGTGATGAAGGGGAGATTAATCTCGGTCTGGTTGGCGGACGACAGCTCGATCTTCGCTTTTTCCGCCGCCTCCTTCAGGCGCTGCAAGGCCAACTTGTCCTGGCGCAGATCGATGCCCTGCTCTTTTTTGAACTCGTCAGCGAGATAGTCGATGATTCGCTGGTCGAAGTCCTCACCACCGAGGAAGGTATCGCCGTTGGTCGATTTGACCTCGAACACACCATCGCCGATCTCCAGGATCGAGATGTCAAAGGTACCACCGCCCAGATCGTAGACGGCGATGGTGCCGGTCGCCTTCTTGTCGAGGCCATAGGCCAAGGCGGCAGCTGTCGGTTCGTTGATGATGCGCAGGACCTCGAGGCCAGCGATCTTGCCGGCGTCCTTGGTGGCCTGGCGTTGCGAATCGTTGAAATAGGCGGGCACCGTGATCACCGCCTTGGTGACCGTTTCGCCGAGGAAACTTTCCGCCGTCTCCTTCATCTTCTGCAAAATGTAGGCGGAGACCTGCGAGGGGCTATAGGTCTCGCCGTGCGCCTCGACCCAAGCGTCTCCATTGTCTGCCTTGACTATCTTATAAGGGACAAGATCCTTGTCTTTTTTCGTGACCGGATCGGCAAAGCGCCGGCCAATCAGGCGCTTGATGGCAAAAAGGGTGTTTTCCGGATTGGACACCGCCTGGCGCTTGGCCGGCTGGCCGACCAGACGCTCGCCGGATTCGGTGAAGGCGACCATGGAGGGGGTCGTCCGACCGCCCTCGCTGTTCTCGATGACCTTGGCGGACTTGCCGTCCATAACCGCGACACACGAGTTCGTGGTGCCGAGATCGATGCCGATAACTTTGCTCATATCATTCCTCGCTTGTTAGCAAACCACTCCGGCGACCTTCTCAGGGAAGCACCGCCGTTTGGGTCCCCATCCGATGCAGTTATAAAACCGCGGGCATAAAACCATTATGCTCCGCGGGATATATAGGGTCGCGGACGCCGCCTGCAAGCCGAGAATAGCCTGGAACCACTCTGAAATCGGGCCAATTTCAGCCCAGGGACCTTGTCCGCCCGGTTACCGCCAGCCACACTGGCCCAGTTCCTGCCATCGAGGGAAAAGGGCCATGCGCCGATCTACTCCACCGTTGCCCAATGACGGCATTTATCGGCTCATCCTGTGGCTGATGGTCGCCACCGTCATCTGCGGCGCCCTTCTGGCGATTGCCGGCGAGACCTTGGCCCAAGACCAGGCCCTAAGCCGTCTTGGCACCGGGATGGCCCTGATCGGCGGGGCCATCTACGCGGTTTTCCGCTGGTTGGGCATCCGCGAAGCGCGGCGGAAAAGGACGCCAGACACGACGTCCGAACCGTGATCGGTCCGGACCGTGATCGTCTCCGCCAGCTATCGCACTGATATTCCAGCTTTCTATGGCGATTGGTTTCGACGGCGCTTGGCGGCGGGATTTTGCCAGGTCGCCAACCCCTACGGCGGGCCACCGAGCACCGTGGCGCTCACCCCCGAGGCAGTCGAGGGCTTCGTCTTCTGGACCCGCAATGCCGCACCTTTCACCGAAGCATTGGCCGAGGTCGCCCAACGCGCCATCCCTTTTGTCGTTCATGTCACCATCACCGGTTATTCCCGGGCTCTTGAGACATCCGTTACGGATTCGAAACGATCCATAGAGACACTGCGGATGCTTGCCAATCTCTATGGCCGGCGGGTGTGTGTCTGGCGCTACGATCCGGTGCTGCTCACCTCGCTCACACCACCTGATTGGCACCGCGAAACCTTCGCGCGCTTGGCCGCCGCCCTCGCCGGAGCCGTGGATGAGGTGGTCCTGTCCTTCGCCCAAATCTATGCCAAGACCGCCCGCAACACCGCGACTGCCGCCGCCCGACACGGCTTTACCTGGGAGGACCCAGCGGCGGAGGTCAAACGCACGCTGTTGGCAGACTTGGCGGCGATTGCCGCCGATCATGGCCTTGCCCCGACCCTGTGCGCGCAACCGGACCTGTTGGCATCCGATCTGATCCCGGTCCCCGCCTTAACCCCGGCACAGTGCATCGATGCGGCACGCCTGTCCGATGTAGCCGGCCGACCCATCACGGCAAAGACCAAAGGCAACCGGCTCGGTTGTTTGTGCACCGAATCGCGCGACATCGGCGCTTACGACACCTGCCCGCACGGCTGTGTCTATTGCTATGCGGTGCGCGCGTCCGCGGCGGCCAAGCACGCTTACCGAGCGCACGATCCCGTCGCCCCGGCACTCGCCCCGGTACGCCCTACACAGGCTGCTGATAGGAAATCTTGACGACCTGAATGGCTTCGATACCGCGCGGGGTGTGCACCTCGACACGGTCGCCCGCGCGCGCCTTGTGCAAGGCCCGGGCGATAGGTGAAATCCAGCTTACCGCCTCCGGCGTGTCCGCCACTTCGTCCGCCCCGACAATGCGGATCGTGTGCGTGCTGCCGCCGGCGTCGCGGTAGGTAACGGTGGCGCCGAAGAATACGCGATCCAGGCCCTGCTGTTGCCGCGGATCGACCACCTGCGCAATCTCCAAACGCTTGCGCAGAAATTCGCAGCGGCGGTCGATTTCGCGCAACCGCTTCTTGCCGTAGATGTAGTCGCCATTCTCCGACCGGTCGCCGTTGCCGGCGGCCCAGGAAACCACCTCCACCACCTTGGGCCGTTCGACATTACGCAGATGCCGCAGCTCGTCTTGCAACCGCTTCAAGCCCGGCGGGGTGATGTAGTTCTTCGCGCCCGCCGGCAAGGCATCCAGCGCCTCCACCACATCGGTCGGGTCCTCGGCATCCGTTTCCTTGGTGAAGGCCTTGCTCATGAATGCTGCCAGAACACCAAACGAGAGCGCCTTAGGCCGAGGTGTCGTAGCGACTGCCCGGGTCTTGCTGGCCGTTCCCGTCACCACCGCCGTTATCGTCAGCGTTTGTTACGGCGGCGGCGCTGGGCCCGCCCTTGGCGATTCCGACTTGAGCCGGGCGGATCAGCCGGTCGCGCAGGCGGTAACCGGCTTGCAGCACCTGCACCACCGTTCCCGCCGGTACACTTGCATCGGGAACCTCGAACAAGGCTTCGTGGAAATGCGGGTCCAGACGTTCGCCCATGGGGTCGATACGCTCGATACCGTGACGGGCAAAGACGCTCTGTAAATCTTTCTCGGTCATCTCGACGCCATCCAAAAGCGTCCTGATCTGTTCGTTGGTTTCGGCCGCATCCGCCGGCACGCTGCCCAAGGCCCGGCGCAAGTTGTCGGCAACGCCGATGACGTCCTTGATCAACGGCACGGCCGCGAACTTGACCGCATCGTCACGTTCGCGCGCCGAACGGCGGCGGATATTTTCAACCTCCGCCAACGCCCTGAGCAATTGGTCTTTCAACACCGCCACCTCGCCCTCGAGGCGGACAACCGGATCCTCTATCGGCGTTTCGGCGATATCGACCGAGGCGAAATCGACGGGGACGGCATCGCCCTCTATCGCCGGCGAATCCGCTTCGGGTGCGATATCGTCAGCGTTGTCGGGGTCTGTATGTTTGTCGCGCTTGTGGCTCATGCTAGCGGAGCTTTCCTCTTATCCGATGAGGCGCCCAATCACCTTGGCCGTGTAGTCGACCATGGGGATGATGCGCGCATAGTCGATGCGGGTGGGGCCGATGACGCCAATGGCGCCGACGATTTGTTGCTGGCTGTTGCCATAAGGCGCGATCACCATGGAGCATCCGGAAAGACCGAACAGGTCGTTCTCGGTGCCGATATAAATTTGCACGCCCTCGGCCGTGTCGGTCAGATCGAGCAAGCGCACCAGCGCCTGCTTGGTCTCCAGGGCGGAGAAGAGGTGGCGAATCCGCTCCAACTCGTCCAGGGCCGTGACATCCTCGAGCAGCTGCGCCTGGCCGCGGACAATCAGAACGCCGCCGCGTTCGTCCTTGCTCCAGGTGGCCAGGCCCTGCTCGACCACGCGCGAGGCGAGGGCGTCGAGCTGGCTGCGGTGTTCCTCCATCTCCTTATGGATGGAAACCTGCGCCTCGCCCAAGGAGCGCCCGACCAGGCGTGCTGTCAGATAATTGGTCGCCTCCACCAGGGACGCCGCAGGCAAGCCGGCCGGCACATCGATGATGCGGTTCTCGACCGCGCCCGAGGCGAAGACCAACACCACCAACGCCCGGCCCGGCCCGAGGGAGACGAACTCGATATGCTTAAGCGGCTCATTCAACTTCGGCGCCACCACCAGTCCGGCACAGCGCGACAGGCCGGAGAGCATGCCTGTTGCCTCCTCCAGAACCTCCGGCATGCTGCGCCCGGTAGCCACGCACTGGCTTTCGATGTGCTGGCGCTCGTCCTTGGTTAAATTGCCGCGCTCGAGCAAGCCATGGACGAACAAGCGCATGCCCACGTCGGTCGGCAGGCGGCCGGCGGAGGTATGCGGCGCCTGCAATAGGCCCAGATCTTCCAGATCCGCCATCACATTTCGGATGGTCGCCGGCGATAGGTCCATGCCCAAGCGGCGCGAGATCGAGCGCGAACCGATAGGCGCGCCAGTCTCTACATAGGCCTCGACGATATGGCGAAAAATCTCGCGCGACCGGTCGTTCATCTCCTGGATGGCGGTGACGATTTGATCGCTGGGCGATAGCTGTTGCGTCATTGTCTCAAACTCGTTGGCCGGCAACCCGGAATGCCAGCAACCCGGAATGTAGGTATGGCCGTACAGTGCGTCAACGAAGGGGCCAGGCGCGGGCCGCCACACGGCCGGGTCGACCGGTGGACGGCACTTACGCCATGGGTTAGCTTGCCCGCCCCGCTTCCGCAACCGAAAGAGGCTTTTATTATGCGTCCGTCCGGCCGCGCCGTGGCGTCTCTGCGCCCGATTTCTCTCGATATCGACGTCAACAAGTTCGCGGAAGGGTCGTGCCTGGCACGTTTCGGCGATACCCATGTGCTGTGCACGGCCTCGGTCGAGGAGAGCACGCCCGCCTGGCTGCGGAATTCCGGCAAAGGTTGGATTACCGCCGAATACGGCATGTTGCCACGGGCGACCGGTAGCCGCATGGACCGCGAGGCCGCCCGCGGCCGCCAATCCGGCCGAACCCAGGAAATCCAGCGCCTCATTGGCCGTTCCCTGCGGGCCGTGACCAATCTCTCCGGCTTCGGCGAACGCCAGATTCGCATCGATTGCGACGTGTTGCAGGCCGACGGAGGGACCCGTACCGCAGCGGTCACCGGCGCTTACGTTGCCCTGTACCTGGCGTTCCGACACATGAAGGAGATCGGGGCGCTGACCGCCATCCCCCTAACGGACCAGGTGGCCGCCGTTTCCTGCGGCATCTGTGCGGGCCAGGCGGTTCTGGATTTGGATTATGCCGAGGATTCGACTGCCCAGGCCGATGCCAACTTCGTCCTGACCAACCGTGGCGGCATCGTCGAGGTGCAGACCACCGCCGAACAGGAGCCCTTCACTCGCGCCCAATTCGATGCCCTATTCGAGCTGGCGGAGGCGGGCATCCGCGAGCTGGCCGCTCTGCAACGCCGGGTTCTGGAAATAGTGGAGACCGCATGAGCAAGCTGGTCATCGCCAGCCACAATCCCGACAAGGTGCAGGAAATCGCCGAGTTGCTGGCCCCGCACGGGCTGAGCGTGGTTTCGGCCGCGAGCCTGGGCCTGCCCGAACCGGAGGAAACCGGTGCCACCTTCACCGAGAACGCGGTCCTCAAGGCCCTTGCCGCGGCAAGCGTATCCGGTCTGCCGGTGCTGGCCGATGATTCCGGTGTCGCCGTGACCGCCCTCGGCGGTCAGCCGGGCATTTATTCGGCCCGCTGGGCCGGGCCGGGCAAAGATTTTTCGGTCGCCATGCGCCGGGTTGAACGGGAACTGGGGGTTGAACGGGAGCTTGCCGGGGCGGTGGACCGATCGGCCGCCTTTGTCAGCGTCCTCTGCCTGGCCTGGCCCGATGGCCGGCACGAAACCTTCGAGGGCCGCGTCGAGGGCACCTTGGTTTGGCCACCGCGCGGCGGCAACGGTTTCGGCTACGATCCCATGTTCGCCCCCGAAGACCGCCAACAGACCTTCGGCGAGATGGACCCGGCCGCCAAGCACGCCCTGAGCCACCGGGCCCGGGCCTTCGCCAAGCTGCTGGCGCGCGGTTTCGCGGATCTGAGATGAGCGCGCCCGCGCCCGCCGCCACATCGCAACTGCAAACGGCCCCCGGCGCCGGTTTTGGCATCTACGTGCATTGGCCGTTCTGCCGCGCCAAATGCCCCTATTGCGATTTCAACAGCCACGTCCGCGAGACCGTGGATCACGCCCGCTGGCGCCGCGCCTTGTTGGCGGAGCTTGACCATTACGCTGTCGGAACAAATGACCAGCCGGTGACCAGCATTTTCTTCGGCGGCGGCACCCCCTCGCTCATGGCCCCGGAGACGGTCGCGGCGGTCATCGAGCGCATTGCCCACCACTGGCCTCTAGCGGACGATTTGGAGATTACCCTGGAGGCCAATCCCACCTCGGTGGAGGCCGCCGGTTTCGCCGCCTTTCGCGCCGCCGGGATTACCCGCGTGTCCCTGGGCGTGCAGGCTCTCGACGATGCAGCGCTCAGCTTTCTCGGCCGCCAGCACAGCGCCCATGAGGCGCTGGCCGCCGTGGACGTGGCGCGCCAGCACTTTTCCCGTTGGTCCTTCGATATGATCTATGCCCGGCCGGAGCAAACGGTTGCCGCTTGGACGGCCGAACTGACGCGCGCGCTGGCGGAAGGGCCGGCACATCTCTCGCTCTATCAACTAACCATCGAGGAAGGCACCGTCTTCCACGGCGCCTGGCGGCGCGGCGAACTAGCGACGCCCGGCGAAAACCGCGCCGCCGATCTCTTCGAGGCCACTCAGGACGTGCTGTTCGCCGCCGGCCGGCCGGCCTACGAAATTTCTAACCACGCGCGCCCCGGCGAGGAGTGCCGGCACAATCTCACTTACTGGCGCTACGGCGACTACGTGGGTGTGGGCCCCGGCGCGCACGGGCGTTTGAGTCTGCGCGGTGATGCCGGAACCCCGCGCAAGGTCGCGACCCGCCAGCACCGCGCGCCCGAGGCGTGGTTGGCCGGCGTCGAAAGCAACGGCCACGGCAGCCGCGAGCACCGCGATATCGAGACACCCGAGCGTTTGACCGAAATGGTCATGATGGGCCTGCGCCTGCGCGCCGGTGTCGAGCGCACCGCTTTCCGACGAGAGTTGGGCGCCGAGCCGGAAGACGTACTGCCCGCCACCGCGTTGCGCCACCTGATAGAGGGCGGTTTCCTAGAGCTCGACGCCAAAGCCCTGCGCGCCACCGACACGGGCCGCCAGCGCCTCGACGCCCTGCTCGCCCGGCTGCTCGCGTAGGCCCAATTTCTCTTAAGATCCATCACGCCGCCCACGCGCCCGTTGCCGCAACATCGTGGGCATAGTCGCTGAAATCCTTTGGCGCGCGCCCCAAGGCGCGCTGGACGCCATCGTTCAGATGTTCGTTGCGTCCGTCCAGCACGGTCGTGAACAGATACATGACCAACCAAACGAAATCGTCGGGA
>JAJFGP010000003.1 GCA_021776055.1 Kiloniellaceae bacterium | reverse complement strand
CAGCGGGCAGCCCCCCTGCTGCGCAACGAATAGGCCAGAGCCCTCTTTTTAACCATACCGATTCCGGTTGATTCGGGGCCCTTCAGAGCCAATATTATGAACTTAAGGAAATTTGGCATTCGAGGAGCAATTCATGGCTACCGGTTCCGATCGCAGATATCTAAGCCGAAATCAGGCCGATGCGGCCATGGTCGACGTCGGCCTGCGCAGCTACATGCTGCGGGTCTACAACTACATGTGCGTGGCCCTCGCGCTGTCCGGCGCCGTGGCGTTTTACGTCTCGACCAGCCCGACGCTGCAGCAGGCGATTTTCGGCACGCCGCTGAAGTGGGTGGTGTTCCTGGCTCCACTCGGCCTGGTAATTTTTCTCTCCGCCCGCATCAACAAGATGTCCGCGACCGCGGCCCAGACCACGTTCTGGATATTCGCCGGGCTGATGGGCATGTCGTTGGCCTCGATCTTTATCGCTTACACACCAGAGTCCATAACGCGGGTCTTCTTCATCACCGCCGGCGCCTTCGCCGGGCTGTCGTTGGTCGGCTACACCACCAAGAAGGACCTTTCCGGCATGGGGACCTTCCTGATCATGGGCGTGATCGGCCTGTTCATCGCCATGCTGGTCAACATGTTCCTCGGCTCCAGCATACTGCAGCTTGGGATCTCCGTTATCGGCGTGCTGATCTTCGCCGGCCTGACAGCCTACGACACCCAGAAGATCAAGCTGATGTACTACGAGGCGGACGGCGCGGAGGTCGCGACCAAGAAGTCGATCATGGGCGCGCTCAGGCTGTATCTCGACTTCCTGAACATGTTCATCTTCCTGATGCACATCTTGGGAGTCTCCCGCAACTAAGCGCTGTACTTTGCTCTCGAATCAGAAACGGCCCGGAAGTTTTCTTCCGGGCCGTTTTTCTGTGCGCCGGTGGTCTATTAAATACAACGGCCGCCATCCACCTCCAGACACGCGCCGGTAATCATATCCGCTTCATCGGAGGCTAGGAACACGGCGGCGGCGGCGATATCCGCCGGGCGCGACATGCGGCCCAGGGGGATGGTGTTGACAAAGCGAGCTCGGATCTCCGGCGTATCCTCCTGACCCATGAAGGTCTGCAGCATGCCGGTCTCGCCGATAACCGGGCAGATGGCATTGACCCGAATACGGTCCGGCGCCAATTCGACGGCCATGGATTTGGTCAGCGTATTCACCGCCCCCTTGGAGCCATTGTACCACGTCAAACCCGGCCGCGGCCGTATGGCCGCGGTGGAACTGGTATTGAGAATGCAGCCACCGCCCTGCGCGCGCAGAGCGGGCAGTGCCGCCAGCGCCGCCAGATAGAGAGCCTTCACGTTAACGGCGAAGACCCGGTCGAACTCGTCCTCGCTGACCTCGGTCATTGGTTTGTTGACGTGGCTGTAGCCGGCGTTGTTGACCAAGATGTGCAGACCACCGTAGGTGCCGGTTGCCGCCGCGACCATCGCCTCCACATCGGCGCGCGCCGTCACGTCAGCAGTCACGGCGGTGGCCGTGCCGCCATCCCGCGCAATCCCGGCGGCAACGTTCTCGGCCGCCGCGCCGTTGAGATCGGCAACCACCACACGGGCTCCCTCGGCGGCGAAGTGCGTGGCTATGCCGGCACCGAAGCCGGAGCCGCCGCCAGTGATGATCGCCACTTTGTCTTGCAGTCGCATTTGCTCTCCTTCTTAGGCGCGTGTGTCGATTTCCGCTATTCTCCCGAAACTTGGACCCAATATGCAATGAGAATACGGTCCGGCCCTCGTGATCACCGAAAGGCCGGCCGCCAACTCACCGCCGCAAACTCATCAAGGAGCACGTCATGGCCGGATATTTCGTTGCCCACATCGATGTTACCGATCCCGATGCGTTCGAAGCTTACCGAGCCCTTGCCCCGGAGGTAATTGCCAAGTTTGGCGGTCGCTACCTGGTGCGTGGCGGTGCAATCGAGGTTTTAGAAGGAGAATGGCCCAAACCGCGCCTAGTAATTTTGGCCTTCGATAGTGTTGACCAGGCTCGACGTTTCTATAATTCGCCTGAATACCAAGAAATTCTGCCGCTGCGCCTTGCCACATCGAATGGCCTGGTCGCTATTGTCGAGGGGTTTTCGGCCCCTGATTAATCTTTCAAGGCCTATGCAAAGTAAAATGTTGTCGCATGACGAGTGACCCACTCGAAATTCTGGCGGCATTTGATTTTTGACTTAGTTATTATCTTGGTAGAACAAAATAATACTTTGATATTAACCAATTAATGCAACCGTAGATATCTAATTTATCCAATTCGGTTCGAATTAAACTATTAGTAAACGCTTTTTTAATCATTTTATCACTTACTCGTACTTGAGAGAGTAGAAAATCTATCGGAAGAGGATTAAGCGATGTTGCCTCTTGCCGCGCGAGCACTGCGCGCTCGGTTGGCGATGGCCAGGCTCCGCAAACCGCTTACCGCGGCCATGGCGACGCAATGGCTGACCACCGTTATGCTAACCGGCCTGCTGCTGTGGCCGAACGCAGTGATGGCGAAGGTCTCCCTGGTTTTTGGAACCTATTCACCGGACAAGCCGACGGCGATGGTCGCGCAGTTGCGGCCAAGTCTGGATCGAATCGCCTACCATCTCAGCCAAGTTCTTGGCGAAGACGTTGAGATCAGCATGAATGTCGTCCGCTCGTACGAGGCGGGCGCCGATCTGATCGTCTCCGGTACCGTGGACTTCATGCGGCTCGGCCCCGCGTCCTACGTGAAGGTCAAGGAGCAGAATCCAGGCATCACCATTTTGGCCATGGAGAAAAAGAACGGCAAAAAAAGGTTCAGTGGCGTCATTGCCGTGCACACGGACAGTGACATCACCGAAGTCAGCCAGCTCCGTGGTCGCAGCTTTGCTTTTGGATCGGCCAGCTCCACGCTCGGGCGTTACTTCTCGCAACTTTATCTGATGCGCCACGGTATCCATGCCAAGGACTTGTCAAACTACGAATACCTGGGCCGCCATGACAAGGTGGGCCGTGCCGTTGGCTCCGGCGTGTACGACGCCGGTGCGCTGGAAGGAACGACCTTCGCCAAACTGGTCGCCAAGGGCATCCCCTTGCGCGCCCTGGCGACGTTCGAGAACTCGACGCGTCCCTGGGTAGCGCGCGCCGGCATGGATGAGCGCATCGTCGCGGCCTTCCGCGTAGCCTTGTCGCGCCTGGACAATGACGAGGCCCTTCGGGCGTTGCGCTTTGAAGGGTTCTTGCCGGGCGACGATTCAGAATACGAACCGACTCGCCAAGCCATTCGAGAGAACCCACGCTTCTTCGAACAGGTGACCGAGAAGCCATAGGGAGGCCAAGGCTCAATTGCCTGTGCGTGCCACGTCACCAGGACAAGGTCCTGACGGGGCACCTGGCGACCGTGATGCGGTGGCCAGGCGTGGACAGTTGCGCCTAAATCTCGGCACGCAACTTCTCATCGGACTAGCGACGCTAGCCGTCGTGGTGGCCGTGATTGCTGGCACGACTATTCGCTACGTCGAGCGTAACTATCTAAACGCCTATACCAAGTCGGAAAAAACCAAGGCGTTCCACCTGCTGCACTCGGCCCTGCTCGACGACATCATCAGCGAAGATGGCCCGCGCATCGACACGACGATGCAGCAAATGATCAAGCGGGATGACGAGTTCGATAGCGCGCGCATCACCGACGAAGCCGGCAATGTCCTGTTCCAATGGACGCGACAGCACGACAGCGAGACTACCGATGCCGAGGCGCACGGACACAGGGTCTTATCTTTTGACCAGGACGTCGTGTTCTTGGGCGAAGAGTTCGGCAGCCTGGTCGCGGAATGGGATGTATCGGACACCGAAACCCAGATCAACCAGCACGCCTACACCATCGCATTCGGTGTTGGCGCCGCGTGTTTTCTGTTGGGCTTGCTGGTCTATCTTTTGATGACCAGCTTCGCGATTGCCCCGATCAACCGCATCGCACAGCGGGTCGCCGGCTTTCGCGGCGGCAACTATGGCACTCGGGCGCGCCTGCCAACTTTCGCTGCCGAGGAACTCACGCGCCTCGATGGGTCGGTGAATGATCTCGCCGCGTTCCTATCGCTCAAAGAGGTGCATGAAGCCGAGCTACACGAAGCAAAGGAGACGGCGGAAGCCGCCAGTCAGGCGAAGACCGAATTCCTGGCCAATATGAGCCATGAGCTACGCACGCCGCTCAATGCCATCAACGGATTCTCCGAGATGATGAGCCTGCAGCTCTACGGCCCGTTGGGCGATGAACGATACCAGGACTACGCGCAGAAGATTCATTTCTCGGGCAGCCATCTGCTAGCGCTGATCAACGATATTCTCGACATATCCCGGGTCGAGTCTGGGAAGGCCATCTTGGAGGTCAGCTCCGTCGATTTGCGTGAGCTGGCTATCGGCACCTTGGGCATGGTGGAGGAAAAATGCCAGCAGAGCGGTCTGACGCTGACAACGGACATCGCTGAGAACTTGCCTATGATCAATGCCGATCCGCGGCGGCTACAGCAGATTCTACTCAACATCCTATCCAACGCGATGAAGTACACCCCCAGCGGCGGCACCGTCACATTTTCGCTGCACTGGAACAGCGATCGCGGTGCCATCCTTACGGTTCGCGATACGGGCATTGGAATCGCACCACACCTTATCGCTACCGCGTTCGAGCCGTTCAGCCGCATCGAAAGCGCCTATTCGCGCAGCCACGATGGCACCGGACTTGGCCTGCCCTTAGCCAAGGTGATGGTCGAAATGCACGGAGGCACACTCGATCTCTCGAGTGAGCAAGGGGCGGGGACCGAAGCTGTGATCGTTCTGCCGGCCAGCCTTGCGATAGCGGAACCGGCGCCGGTCAGGCCGCTGGCCGCCTCCTCCTAGGAGACGGCCAACCCCTGCACTCGACCGCGGGGCTAGATCAGCCGCCGCACTCCTGTCGCCAGTTCGCCGGCACCACCTTGGACATAAGATCGGCAAACTTTTCCAAGGGGCACATACCCGCGCCGCAATCCGGTACGTCGATAACCTGCTCGGTGCCGGTTTCCGTATCCGAGAACTTGATCTGAACGGCGTATTCGCCCGCCTTCGGCTCGTGAAGCTCAAAAGCGTAATATGAGCCGAGCGGGGGCACCCGGCCACGGAACAGCTCGCCTTGCGTCCGGGCGGTTTCGAGACCCAGGGCCGCTTCAACACCGGCGATTGTCCGCTGATGGCCAGAGTAGATGTATAGCTTGCGCGCCGCCCCGGGCTTGGCCTTCACAACGTCCGCGAAGTTGGAGATGACCGCGCCAACGAAAGGGCCACCGGTCAGCCGTCCGACACCCTTGCCCAGGAACTGGTATTGATAGTTCCAGTCCGAAAGGTCGCTCAGCAACATCATGTCGTCGGCCGAAATGCTGTCAGGTAAGGGCATGCCGTGCTGAACCATGGCGCTCAGCGGTTCGTAGGTCTCGTTGACTTCGTAGAGCATCTTGGCCGGCGACTTACCCTCGCCCGCGCCGGTAACGGATGCTATGCGGGCCAGGAAATCCTTGTACTTTTCACCCTGTTCCACATAGGTCTCGGTCTTCGACAAACCCTTCACATATTTCCGGTACTTGGTGCATTTCGCCTTGCCGGTCCACGGCCGCAAAACCGCATCGTTAGCCAATGCAACCGAGTGAACCGGGATCGCCGTGAAGGCCATCCCGGCTTGTGGTGCGGCCGCGAGCTTCGCGTCATAGATCGATGGATCCGGTCCGGTCCCAAGCGGATAGAGGCCGAGCGCAATCATCTGCGCGCTTTGCAGCGCCCGGTCCGCGTTGCTCGCCCGAATATAGACCTCGGAGTTTTTGAACGTCTTGCCAATCAAGCCCAGATCATCGACGTACTTTTTGCGCAGCGCTTGACCCTGCTCGTACATCTGGCGCATGCCCACGGCGGTCAGTTGCTTGAAACCCATGGGCCACTCACTGGGGATCTTGGGTAGCGCATACTTGGGCGAGATCACGCCGTGGCGTAAAAGCAGCGCCGCCGCGCGCAGCGTCCCCGGATCCCCCTTGGCCTCCTCGGCTGCCGCTGGCAATACCTGCATAAGCGGTAATGCCACGGCCAATACCGCAAGAGTACGCGTTAACAAATGAACCCTCTTAACCATAATTGCCACCCTGTTCCCCAATTATCGTAGTTACTTCTTATAGTGAGTCTTAAAGCGTTACATTGTAATTCGTCAAGTCTCGAGCGATTTTTCTACTTGAATTTGATTTTCTCGCCAGAAATAAAACCGCGCTACACCGGCACACGGCCGCGGTAAACCCGCCGATAACACGCTTCCAGGGAAATGGCATACTTGGAGACGGTTCGCTGATGCAACCCTAGGCTGCGCAACCGCCGCAGCAAAAGACCGGAGACCTTCTCGTTGTATTTCAATTCGACGATGGCCCGGTTTGGCGGCAGCGCGTAATGGAAGGCATCGGCCGGAGAATCCAGACGCGTCGAGAGACTGCATTGCACGGCCCTGTCGAAAGTCATGCGCATATTGGGATAGAAGGCACCGTGAAACGGCGTCCGATGATAAAACACGGTAACGCTGGGCGATAGGCGATAGCGCTGACATAGGTAGCTGAATTCACCCAAGGCGGAGGACATCGTCGCCGATCCGTTCAGCTCCGGTGCCGGCGTCTCCAGCATATAGGTCGCTAGAGCCTCATCGATGGGAGTGCGCCTTTTGGCGACCACCCGGTCATAGCGCCCCTTGAGCTCGAGAAACAACTCTCGCGGCGGCGCGCCCGGCGCCGAACGGTAACAGCGAATGCGCGGTTTGATGCGGACCAGCTCGCCTTCGATCTTATCGGTATAGAGGCGGTGGTCGGGAGAATCGAAGTAGATCGAGTGGACGAAGTACCCTTGCCCACCAGCGCTGTTGGGATCCGGCTCCAGGAAATCCGACAAGCCTGCCTCGATCTCCGGCAACCGCTGCGTCTCGACCACATACTTGATCTCGAAGCGATTATTGTAAGTACCGGAAATCATGGGCCGGTTCGCGATGGTCGGCCGACCGCCACGCGGCGGCCATACCTGAGCTCAGACGGTGACATTGCCCTCGCCAACCAGGATGTTGATCGACAGCGGCGATATGGCGGCGCTGAGGCGATCCATCAGATCCTTGTAGCTAACGCTCCGCTTGAGCTCGACTTCATAGATCACGTCCTCCAGATCGCCAGTATCGGGCCGACTGATGGAGACGATGGAGAAGCGTTTGCAAAGGCTCCGGCACGTTTCGGCAACCTGTTCTTTATCGCCGGATTTAAGCCGCATTTTGAGCACATAGCCCTTGTGCGGCATCTCGCCAAACTTGAGGAAATGAAAGCCGAGGATCAGGACCACGACCACCGCCGTAAAGATGGCGGCAAAGACGTAAAACTGGGTCCCCGCCGCCATGCCGACGGCGATGGCGGCAAACACAAAAACCAGATCCCGCGAATCCTTGACCGGCGTGCGGAAACGCACAATCGACATGGCACCGACCAAGGCGAAAGCCCGGGCGATGTCCGACCCGATGATCACCATGATCAGGGAGACGGTGACGCCGACCAGCACGATGGTCTGCAAAAAGGACTTGGAATAAGAATAGCCGCCATGCGTGAACATGTAGAGCTTGGCGATGATAAGCGTGAGCACGGCGCTGGTCGCGAGCGCCAAAAGCAACTCATAGCTGCCGATCGGAGAGACTAATACAGTCTTCCCGAACACCTCGGATGTAAGCGAGTCCATATCTCCCTGCCGCCCCAAAAGCTTAATTGTTACAGACTTATGACTATTGGGGCTTCATTTACACGCAATACGCCGGAGGCGCTAGAGATAACTTCCAGCGATTGCCCAGAAATGAGCCTGGATCGGACGATCCAGGCGGCTGATCGGTTGAATTCTCGGGATAGGAGGAGAGAAGCCTAGCGGAACATCGCCGTCAGGTGCCCGGTCCACCAAGCCGGCCGGCCGCGATCCCGTTTGTGGATCTCCCGCTCCATACCGGCCGGCACCGGATGCCGGGTTAGCAGGCGGGCCCGTTGGGCCGGATCCAGCAGGTCCGTTAGGCGCAGAACGATGGCCGCCGGCAGGCTGGGGCGAGCGATCATGGCTTCCAAGATGGTCTGATCGCCGGGAAAGTCATCCAGTAGGCGCGACAGCAGGGTTTCGGGAACGGCCGCTCCCGCGTCCCGCAATTGCCGGGCGGCACTGTCCTTGGGAAGAATTTCAGCCCGTATGGCGTTCACGACCACCTCCCTGGTGGATTTGCCCTGGTGGATTTGCCTGACACCGATGCCAGCCAGGTATTTTTGCTCACCAAAGGTGAAGTATTTGTGAACGGGAGGTTAAAATCCGGCCGACCTCTAGAACGGACGTCTAGAACAGGCTTTTAGGCGGCGTTCTCCACCGGATCGTAGGCCAGATTCGGGGCCAGCCAGCGCTCGGCCGTTTCCACGCTGATGCCCTTGCGCCGGGCATAATCGGCCACCTGATCGCGGCCGATGCGGCCAAGGCCGAAATAGCGGCTTTCAGGGTGCGCAAAATAGTAGCCGCTGACCGAGGACGCCGGATGCATGGCGAAGCTTTCGGTCAAGCGGATCCCGGTGCGCGCCTCGGCATCCAGCAAAGCGAAGAGGGTTTGCTTTTCCGAGTGATCCGGACAAGCCGGATAGCCGGGGGCCGGGCGGATGCCGCGGTATTTCTCGGCGATCAGGTCCGCGTTGCTCAAGGCCTCGTCGGGAGCGTAACCCCAGAGCTCCCGGCGCACATGCGCGTGCATGTGCTCGGCAAAGGCCTCGGCCAAACGGTCTCCGAGGGCTTGAAGCAGAATAGCGCTATAGTCGTCTTGGGCCGCCTTGAAGGCGGCGGCGCGCGCCTCGATCTCGGCACCGGCGGTAACCGCGAAGCCGCCCAGATAATCGGCGATGCCGCTTTCTTTCGGCGCCACGAAATCCGCTAGGGCCAGATTTGCCCGGCCCGGTGCCTCGCGCGTCATCTGCTGGCGCAGGGTATGCACCCGGGTCGCGATCTGGCGGCGCGTCTCGTCGGTATAAATCTCGATGTCGTCGCCCACCGTATTCGCCGGCCACAGGCCGACCACGGCGCGCGGGCGTAGCCATTTTTCCGCAACGAGGCGGCGCAGCATCGCTTGCGCGTCGTCATAGAGGGTGCGCGCCGCTTCCCCAACCCGCGCATCCTCGAGAATGGCCGGAAAGCGCCCATGCAGCTCCCAAGCGGCGAAGAACGGCCGCCAATCGATTTGCGCGACCAGCGAGGTCAGATCGTAGTCGTCGAAGACGCTAAGGCCGAGCTGCCGAGGCCGGGTAGGGAGAGCGTCCGTCCAGTCGATGGCGGCCGCATTGGCCCGTGCCGCGGCAAGCGCTTCGGTTCCGGAGCGTGTGCCGCCAGCCGCCCGATCGGTGGCGATGCGCGCGTACTCCTTGCTTACATCCGCCAGGAACGGCGCCCGCTGCCCCGCGGAGACCAGGGCGCTGGCGACGCCGACGGCGCGCGAGGCATCCACCACATGCACCACCGGCCCATCGTAATTAGGCACCAGCTTGGTGGCGGTATGCGCCTTGCTGGTAGTCGCTCCACCAATAAGCAGCGGTACGTCGAAATCCAGGCGGCGCATCTCGGCGGCGACGTAGGCCATCTCCTGCAGGCTTGGCGTAATCAAGCCGGACAGGCCGATCATATCCGCCTTCTCGCGCCGCGCCGTCTCCAGGATCTTGGCGCAGGGCACCATGACCCCCAGATCGATCACCTCGAAGTTGTTACACTGCAAGACCACGCCGACGATGTTCTTGCCGATATCGTGCACATCCCCCTTGACCGTGGCCATGACGATGCGGCCGCGCGGACCGGATCCGCCGCCCGCTTTCTCCGCCTCGATAAAGGGCAGCAGGTGAGCAACCGCCTTCTTCATCACCCGAGCGCTCTTGACCACCTGGGGGAGGAACATCTTGCCAGCGCCGAACAGGTCGCCGACCACATTCATACCGGCCATCAGCGGCCCCTCGATAACCTCGATGGGTCGCGCCGCCTGCGACCGCGCCTCTTCGGTGTCCTCTACGACGTAATCGTCGATGCCGTGCACAAGGGCGTGCTCCAGACGCTTGTCCACCGGCGCTTGGCGCCAGGACAGATCGACGGTGGAGCGCACTGCCGTCCCATCGCCCCGGTGCTCCTGGGCAATCTCCAGCAGCCTATCCGTCGCATCCGGCCGCCGGTTGAGCAGCACGTCCTCCACCCGTTCGCCCAGCTCTGCCGGGATGTCCGCATAGACCGTTAGCTGGCCGGCATTGACGATACCCATGTCCATGCCGGCACGGATGGCGTGGTAGAGGAAGGCGGAATGCATCGCCTCGCGCACCGGGTTGTTGCCGCGAAAGGCGAAGGAGACGTTGGAGACACCGCCGGAAACATGACAATGGGGCAAGTTCGCCCGCAGCAGACGCACGGCTTCGAAAAAGGCGTTGGCGTAGTCGTTATGCTCGGCCATGCCGGTGGCCACCGCGAAGACGTTGGGATCGAAAACAATGTCCTCGGGCGGGAAATCAACGACCTCCGTCAGAAGCTTGTAGGCGCGGGCGCAGATTTCGTAGCGGCGCTCGGCGCTTTCGCCCTGGCCGCGCTCGTCGAAGGCCATGACCACCACGGCGGCGCCATAACGGCGAACCAGCTTGGCCTGTGCAAGAAAGCTTTCCTCGCCTTCCTTCAAGCTAATGGAATTGACGATCGGCTTGCCCTGAACGCAGCGCAGGCCGGCCTCGATGACCGCCCAGCTCGATGAATCGATCATCACCGGCACCCGGGCGATGTCCGGCTCGACGGCGATCAAATTGAGAAACGTGGTCATGGCCGCCGGCCCATCGAGCATGCCGTCGTCCATATTCACATCGATGATCTGGGCGCCGTTCTCTACTTGCTCGCGGGCGATCGCCAAGCCTGCCTGAAAGTCGCCCTCCAGAATCAAACGGCGGAACTTGGCCGAGCCGGTGACATTCGTCCGCTCGCCGATGTTGACGAAGTTCCCGTTCATGCGCGCAACTCGAAGGGCTCGAGGCCAGCAAGGCGCAGACGCCTGGGTACCTCGGGGACGGCACGCGGCGACACGCCGGCAACCGCCTCGGCGATGGCGGCGATATGCTCTGCTGTGGTACCGCAACAACCGCCCACCAAATTGACCAGCCCGGCCCGCGCCCATTCGCCCAGGTGTGTAGCCATGGCCTCGGGCGTTTCATCGTAACCGCCCATCTCATTCGGCAAACCGGCGTTCGGATAAGCGCTGACAAGCGTATCGGCGGCCCGCGCCAACTCAGCCACATAGGCACGCAATTCGGTGGGGCCTAGGGCGCAGTTGAGGCCGATGCTGAACGGCCGAGCGTGGCGCACGGAATTCCAAAATGCTTCCGCCGTTTGCCCGGAAAGAGTGCGGCCCGAGAGATCGGTAATCGTGCCCGAGACCATGACCGGCAGGGCCACGCCCATCTCCTCGAACAGCTCATCGATGGCAAAGAGGGCGGCGCGGGCATTGAGGGTATCGAAGATCGTTTCGACCAGCAGCATATCGGCGCCGCCGTCGATCAGACCGCGCGCCGCCTCGCCGTAGGCCACGCGCAAGGTCTCGAAATCCACGTTGCGATAGCCCGGATCTTCCACCTTGGGCGACAGGGAGGCCGTGCGCGACGTGGGACCGATGGCCCCGGCGACGAAGCGAGGCCGATCCGGATCGGCATTCTCCACGGTCGCGGCGGCCGCGCCCGCCAATTCCGCCGCGGTGCGGTTCAGCTCATAGGCCAGGTCTTGCGTGCCATAGTCCGACTGGCTGATGGCGGTGGCATTGAACGTATTGGTTTCGATGATATCGGCACCGGCTTCCAGATACTGGCGGTGAATCTCGCCGATCACCTGCGGTTGGGTCAGGGTAAGCAGATCGTTGTTGCCCTTGAGGTCCGTGCCGTGCTCGGCGAAGCGCGTGCCACGATACTCGACCTCGCCCAACTCATGATCCTGGATCATGGTGCCCATGGCGCCGTCGAGCACGAGAATGCGGCGCGCACTGGCTGTATGCAGCGCCGCGTGGCGCTTGGCCCGTTCACTCATGGCGAGATAGCCCCTAGCGGGCCCGTGCCACGGCCCGCTCGGGAGCCGGGTAGAGGGTGCTTGATGCCGGTTGCACCGCATCGGTCATCTTGGCGGCTTGCCAAGGGGCAAGCGGGCGCAGGCCATCCTCGGCGCGGGCCCGCAGCAAGCGATCGAGGACCGCCGTATCCTCGGGCCGATCGCCACCGCCGACCAGGTTGACGCCTTGCGCCAACACTTCGGTATCGAGCCGGTTGGGCCGGCCGGTCTGGCCGATCTGACCGCTACGAAAACGGATAATCCCATCCGCCAGCGCCCGTATGCGGTCGGAAAATTCGGTCGTGCCGGCGACCCGCTGCAGAAATATGGGCGCTTGGCTGTGCAGCCGTTCCTTGGCCCGCTGAGCGCCGCGCAGGAACATGCGCGAGCGGCCAGTGCCTGGAACGATATCCAAAGCGACTCCGTCGACCCCGCCGGCGATCAGCCCCTCCACTTGGCTGGAGACAGCCTCCTCGACCATGGCCGGTGACACATCCCAACCCTGGTCACGGACCATGCCGAGAACAAATCGGCGCCGACCGCGGCCGGGCACGCTGTCCACCGCTTCGCAGGCAATTTGCGCCGCCGAGTAGTTGATACAGAAGGCATCCTCGGCCAAACCATGCGCCTGCAAGGTAAGCGGCGAGGCCTCCAGGGTGTTTGTGCGAATCACATCCGCGCCGGCTTCCAGATAGGCGATGTGCACATCGCGCACCAGTGGCGCCCGGGTCAAGTTCAGGACATCCATACACGCCTCGGCGCCGTAAAGATCGCGCACCGGGTTGAGGTCATGCGCCCGCAACTGGCGCTGCGCCGAGCCATCGCTGAGCAGGACCCGGTTGTCGAGAGCTTCACGCAGGGTACGCATGTCAGGCGGCCTCCATCAGGCGCGGCCGCAGGCCCAGCATGCGGCAAACCGCGGCGCTGAGCGTAGACCGGTTGAGGGTGTAAAAATGAAAAGCGGCAGCACCTTCGGCAAGCAGGCGCTGGCATAGCTCGCAGGCGGTCGTGGCGGCCACCAGCGCACGGGTCTCCGCATCGTCGTCCAAACCTTCGAAGCGGGCCGCCAACCAGGTCGGCACGCTGGCACCGCAGCGACGGCTGAACTCCTGCGTTTTGGCGAAGTTGGTGATCGGCAGGATACCGGGAACGATGGGCGCGGTAATGCCGGCCTTCGCCGCCCGCTCGCGAAAGCGCAGGAAGTCGTCTGCTTCAAAAAAATATTGGGTGATGGCCCGCGCCGCACCCGCGTCCAGCTTGCGTTTCAGATTATCGATATCCGCCTGGGCGTTGGGCGAGTCCGGGTGGCTCTCCGGATAGGCGGCGACCGAGATGTCGAAATCGGCAATCTTGCGTAACCCGGCAACCAGATCGGCGGCATTGCGATAGCCGTCTTTTAGCGGCTGGAAGGGCCCGCGCATGTCCGGCGCATCACCGCGCAGGGCGACAATACGGCGCAGACCCGCGTCCGCCCAGTCACGCACCAGATCGTCGACCTCGGCACGGGTCGCCCCGGCACAGGTGATATGTGCCGCCGTGACCGGATCGTTCCGCTGCAAAAGCGTGCGCACAATGCGGTCGCTGCGCTCACGAGCACTGCCCGCAGCACCGTAGGTAACCGAGACGAAAGCCGGGTTGAACGCCGCCAGACGGCCGACGGTTTGCCGCAGCTGTGCCTCCGACTCGTCGTTGGCGGGCGGGAATAACTCGAAGGAGACCGCGGGCGGTGTGCTCATGGCTTACTTCCCACAGCTCGTGCCGTGGATGTGCCGCGCGCATCGTTGGCCGGCTGCCGCGCCAACCAGATGCGCACGCTCAGCGCGCCGCCGTCCAAGCAAAGCGCCGGGTCTGCGGCCAGACCGGTTGCTTCCACATACTGCGCAATCTGCGCATCGTCGAAACCGAGCCACCGGTGCGCATGAGCATCGCGCAGCTCGGCCCGGTCGTGCGCGGCAAAATCGATAACGATCAGGCGCCCGCCCGGACGCAAGACCCGCGCAGCCTCGGCAATAGCGGACGCCGGGCTTTCGGCGTGGTGCAGCACCATGCGCAACGTCACCGTATCGAAACAGGCCGCCGGAAAGGGCAGGCGCAGCATGTCGGCGAGGCGCACCTGGCAGTTGCGCAAGCCGGCGCGCCAGATGTTGGCCCGGGCGAATTTCAGCATGTCGATCGACCGGTCGATACCAATGCCGGTTTCGGCACGGCCGCCGACCAGTTCCAGCACATGCCCGGTACCGGTGCCGATGTCGAGCAAGTCGCCCACCGGCGCCCGGCCGAGAATTTCCATGAGGGCCGCATCGACCTCGGCTTCATCCACGTGCAGCGCCTGCATGCGCGACCAATCCGAGGCGTGCAGACGGAAATACGCGGCCGACTTAACCGCCCAGGCATCTTTGACGCTCTGCAAACGCGCCAGGTCGCGGGCGTGCACCGGATCATCGGCGGGCATCAGATCGACGATGAGCCGCCCCAACTCGCCATTGCCGGCCCCAGGGCTTAAGCGATAGCAGGCCCAGTTACCTTCCTGATGCCGATCCAGCAGGCCAGCCTCGACCAGCAAGCGTAAATGCCGCGAAACCCGCGGCTGGCTTTGCCCCAGAATTTCGACCAACTCGCTCACGGTCAGCTCCGCATGGGCGCACAGCCCCAGGATACGCAAGCGCGTCGTCTCGGCAGCCGCCCGCAGGCCGAGAAGCAGAGTATCCGTGCCAGGCATTTGAGGTTTCGACATAACTACATAAAGATATACTTATGTTTCGAGCAAGTCAAGCCTTCTGTGGGCCGTGCGGTGGCGTCCAAGTCTTTGATGTAAAAGAAATAACATCCCGCATACCGGGAAAATTTCAGATAATCACTCAACCGGTGGGAGATTAGCGGATGAGTCCTAAGAAATCGAAACCAGCCTGACGCGCCGACCACCGCACGGCCAATATTCGCCCAATCGGCGTAAAATTTGCTTTAGCCTCCGCCCTCTAGTTAGTAGTTAGCCAGCGTCAGGTCCGCTTACCCATGGGGAAAGCCGCCGTGGCTGATGGTTAACAGCCGCGTAACCATAAAGGACTTTTCCGTTGCGTCCTTCCCGGCAGGTTCTGATCACGGTCGCCTTGGCCGCTTTGGTGGTCATCGCCTTCATCGTCGGCGCAATCTCCCAACGCGATCCGCTGTTCTCGCCCGCTCACGACGAGCTTGGATTCGTCGACACGGGCGGCCGGACGAAGATCGGTTGCGCGACACTGACCGCCCCCAACACGGCCGTCTTGCTCACACTGGGCCAATCCAACGCGGGGAATCACGGCGAGGCGCCCTTTGTTCCGACGGAAGCTGTGTTCAACTTCGATCCGGCCGATGGTGCCTGTTACACCGCCAGAGAACCGTTGCTGGGCGCGACGGGCAGCGGCAGTTCTCCCTGGACGCGTCTGGGCGACCGACTGATCGTGGCGTCCCTGTACGACAAGGTTGTCATTGTTCCCATTGCCATCGGCGGTTCGTCCGTTACCGATTGGGCCTCGGGCGACGGCCACACACGCCTGGTATCGGCGGTGCGCGGTGTTGTGTCGGCCGGTCTTTCGATTTCCCACGTGCTGTGGCATCAGGGCGAAACGGACGCCATCAACGGCATGAGCGGCGAAACCTATGCGCGCCATCTAACAGCCGTCCTGCGATCCGTTCGGACCCTAGGCGTATCCGCCCCGATCTACATCGCCCAAGCATCGCTATGCATGGACAGCCCACGCAACGACGACATCCGGGAAGGTCAGCGCGCGGTGGTAACGCGTCTTGAGGGAATCATCGCGGGCCCGGATACGGATACCCTCACCGGCCCGGACATGCGCTATGACGGCTGTCACTTCACCGCCCAAGGATTGGATGCCCACGCCGAGCTGTGGTTCGAGGCTATGACGAAGGCAGACGACAGGTGACGGACTTCTCTCTTCTTTCGTCCGTTCTTTGAAAAAGCCGGTATGGTGCCGCAGGAAGGATTCGAACCCCCAACCCCCGCATTGCGAAAAAATTTCATGGATAGCCACTTTCTTCATTCATCATTCCGCGAAAAGATTCTCGAGCATGTCTTTGTCGGCGACTGTCTTCGCCGTTTGTGGGCGCGGGGAGTGTGGGACGCGGAGGTTCTGAAAGCCGATGTAGACGCGGCAGGTTATGACCTAGTGATGGAGGTCGGTGGAATACTCCGGCACATTCAGCTAAAGGCGTCGTTCAACGGTTCGACAACCCGCCAACAAACGATACACGGGAAATTGGCCGGCAAACCAAGCGGCTGTGTCATCTGGATGGGCTTCGATTCGAAAACGATCGAGCTAGGTCCCTTTTATTGGTTTGGTGGCCAGCCTGGAATGCCGTTGCCAAACATGAGCGATTTTAAGAAGGCAAAACATTCAAAAGCAGATGCCACCGGCCGAAAGGGCGAACGCAGGAACAGCTATCTCCTCAAGCTAAGCTCCTGCGAGTGCCTCGCGACCCTCGACGACGTTTTAGATCATTTATTTGGGTAAGGGTGGTGCCGCCTGGGTGACTCGAACACCCGACCCCCGCATTACGAATGCGATGCTCTACCAACTGAGCTAAGGCGGCCCTGGGCCGTATTATGGCCGTATTAGACCGGGCACGGCACCCGTAACTAACTGAACTCCAAGCCACTCTGCCGGCCGACCCGCTTCTTACGAATGCGATGCTCTACCAACTGAGCTAAGGCGGCCTTAGTCCCACCGGTTCTAGTGGCGAATCATACCACCGCGCCGCTGACCGAGACGTTAACCAGCGCCGCTGCCGGCAAATTAGTCGAGGCTCTGACTTGCGTC
>JAJFGP010000020.1 GCA_021776055.1 Kiloniellaceae bacterium | reverse complement strand
CGCGCGGGAGGATACGCTCGCCGCCCTGCGTCATGAGCTTGGCCTCGATCTGCCGGCGATCCAGCGCTATTTTATTTGGGTCGGCAACCTGTTCCTGGGCGATTTCGGCAAGAGCTATACCTACGGTGTGCCGGTCAGCGAACTGATCGGCGACCGGGTCATGGTCAGCGTCCCCCTGGCGCTTTTCGCCATCGTCCTCTCGACTGCCTTGGCGATACCGCTGGGTGTCTTCGCGGCAGCCCGGCACGGCCGCGGCGCCGATGCGGCGGTCATGGCGTTCAGCCAGATCGGCGTGGCGGTGCCCAACTTCTGGCTCGGCCTGCTGTTGATCCTGCTGTTCGCGGTGAAGCTGGCCTGGCTGCCTGCCGGCGGTTTCGGCGGCTGGGATAACGGTGCCTGGGCGGGTGTGCGCTCGCTCATTCTGCCGGCGGTGGCGCTGGCGTTGCCGCAAGCCGCCATTCTGGCGCGGGTGACGCGCTCGTCGGTGCTGGAAACGCTTAAAGAAGATTACGTCCGCACCGCCCGGGCAAAGGGCTTGTCCCGTGAGGCCGCGTTGTGGCGCCACGCACTGCGCAACGCGCTGATCCCGGTGGTGACCATCATGGGCCTGCAGTTCTCTTTTCTGCTGGCGGGCACCATCATCATCGAGAACGTCTTCACCCTGCCGGGGATCGGCCGCCTGATCTTTCAGGCCATCGCCCAGCGCGATCTTATCGTCGTCAAGGATCTGGTCGTCCTGCTGGCGATAACGGTCATCGTCGTCAATTTCATTGTCGATCTGGCCTACGCGGCGCTCGATCCGCGATTGAGCGGAGGCGGCGATGAGCCTTGATATCCTCCGCGAGGGTCGGGCGAAGCGCCGCATCGGTGGGCGAAACCGCAACCTCTGGATCGGCGGCGCGGTAACCCTGGTTCTGGTGCTCACAGCCCTGATATCGCTTGTCTGGACACCCTACCCCGTCGCCGGCATCGATATTCCCGGCAAGCTTGCCACGCCATCGTGGGCGCACCTCTTCGGTACCGATCACTTCGGCCGGGACGTTTTCTCCATGATCATGGTCGGGGCGCGCAACTCCATCGTCGTGGCCTTTGTCGCCGTCGGTATCGGCGCCGGCTTTGGCATACCACTGGGCCTATTGGCGGCGGCCCGGCGTGGTTGGGTGGACGAGACGGTCATGCGCTTTAACGATTTCGCCTTCGCCTTTCCGGCCTTGCTGTCGGCGGTGATGATTACGGCGATTGCCGGGCCCGGTGCGGTAAACGCCATCATCGCCATCGGCATTTTCAACGTGCCGGTTTTTGCCCGGCTGGCGCGGGGCGCCTCAATGAGTTTGTGGAAGCGGGAGTATGTTCTCGCCGCGCGGGTGGCCGCCAAGGGCGACGTGGCGATTGCCATCGAGCACATCCTGCCGAACATCGCCGGTGTGCTGATCGTGCAGGCGACCATTCAATTCGCCTTGGGAATTCTCGCCGAAGCCGGCCTCTCCTACCTCGGGCTTGGGGCGCAACCGCCGCAGCCGAGCTGGGGCAAGATGCTCAACGATGCCCAGACGTACATCTATCTGGCCCCGCGCTTGGCCATTTTCCCCGGCATGGCGATCACCCTGGCAGTTCTTGGGCTAAATCTGCTGGGCGACGGGTTGCGCGACCTGCTCGACCCGCGCTTGCGGCGCGAGCGCTGATCATGCCCTTGCTCGACATCGCCGATCTTACCTTACGCATCCCGACCGTCGAGGGGACGGCCGAGATTCTCAACGACGTCTCCTTCACCCTCGAGCGCGGCGAGAGCATCGGGCTGGTCGGCGAGTCCGGGTGCGGCAAATCCATGACCGCCCTGGCGGCCATGGGCTTGTTGCCGGAGAGCGCCCAGACGCACGGCGCCATTCGGTTCGATGGCCAGGATATTCTGCGCACCGACGAGGCCAGCCTGTGCGCCATTCGTGGGCGACGTATCGCCATGATCTTTCAGGAGCCGATGACCGCCCTGAACCCGGTGATGTGCATCGGCGCGCAGATCGCCGAGGGTTTGCGGTTGCACCTGCGCCTTGGCCCTGGCGAGGCCGAGAACCGGGCCCGGCGCTTGCTCGACCGAGTCGGCTTGCCGGCGCCGCGATTTTCGCCGCAGCTTTACCCGCACCAACTTTCCGGCGGGCAACGGCAGCGGGTGGTGATCGCCATGGCGCTTGCCTGCGATCCGGATATCCTGATCGCCGACGAACCAACCACGGCCCTCGATGTAACCATCCAAGCACAGATTCTCGATCTCATCGCCTCGGTCACGGCGGAAACCGGCATGGCGCTGATCATGATCACCCATGATCTGGGGATCGTTGCCGAGACGACCGAGCGCATGCTGGTGATGTACGCCGGGCGCATCGTCGAGCAAGGCCCCACCGCCGAGGTCTTCGCCCGCATGGCACATCCCTATACCCGTGGCCTGTTCGCCGCCTCGCCGCACGCCGCGGTGGTATCCGTCGGGAGCACAGAAGGGCGCGTGCGTCTGGCTGCCATTCCCGGCCAGGTGCCGGACCCGGTGCGCCGGCCGGCGGGATGCGCCTTTGCCGACCGGTGCGCGCGGCAGACCGAGGCGTGCCGGACCGAAGTCCCGGCCGCCATGACCGTGGGCCCGGAGCACACCGCAGCGTGCATTCACCCCGTTCTCAACGAGGTGCCCGCATGACGGAGGCGCTGTTGGAGGTGCGCGATCTGGTGCGCGATTACGTGTTGCCGCGCCGCCGCTTGTTCGCCGCCGCGCCGCGCTTACGCGCCCTCGATGGGGTGAGCTTCCGGATCGAAGCCGGGCGCAGTTTCGGCATCGTCGGCGAATCGGGGTGCGGCAAGTCGACGCTGGCGCGCACCGTGCTGGCCCTGGAACGGCCCAGCGCCGGTAGCGTGCGGGTGCGCGGCCAGGATCTTTTCGCGCTCAAGGCCCGCGACTTGCGGGCCTTGCGCCGGCATCTGCAAATCATCTTTCAGGACCCTTATGGCTCCCTTGATCCACGCCAGCGGGTCAGCCGTATCATTGCCGAGCCCTTGAGCATGACCGCGCAAGGCAAGAACCGGTCGGAGCGCCGGAGCCGGGTGGCTGAGGTTCTCGACGCCGTCGGCTTACCGGCCAATGCCGCCGCTAAATACCCGCACGAATTTTCCGGCGGCCAGCGCCAGCGGATTGCCATTGCTCGGGCGCTAATCACCCATCCCGATCTGATCGTCGCCGACGAGCCGGTCTCCGCCCTCGATGTCTCGGTCCAGGCGCAGGTCCTCAACCTGATGTCCGATCTGCAAGAGCGGTTGGGGCTGACCTATCTGTTCATCAGTCACGATCTGAGCGTGGTGCGCTGTGTGACCGACGACGTGGCGGTCATGTATCTTGGCCGCATCGTCGAGCAAGGGCCTACGCCACGGATTTTCGCAACCCCGCGCCACCCCTATACGCAAGCCCTGCTGGCCGCCATTCCACGCCCGGACCCCGGACGACGTCATCGGCGCGCGCCGGTCCTGCCAACGTCAGCGGTTGAAACGATAGCCGGAGGTTGCCCCTTCGCGCCGCGCTGCCCCCGAGCCGAGGCCCGCTGCCGCAGCGAGGCCCCGCTGCTCCGCCCGGTCGAGGCCGATCACACGGCGGCCTGCCATTTCGCGTGACTCTACGGCGCCAGAAAGCCGACAGCCTCGTCCAGTTGCACCACGTGACAGTAGATCATGTTGATGATCTCCAGTTCGCGGCGGTGCAGATCGTCGGTGGCGGCGGCGCAGCAATCCTCGACCACCACCACATCGAAGCTTTCGTCGGCGAGCGAGCGCACGGTCGAGGAGATGCACTGATCGGTAAAGATACCGGCCACGATGACGTTCTTGATCCCCATGTTGCGCAAGATCAGGCGCAGATTGGAGCCGGTAAGGGCGCTGTCGGTCGTCTTCAGGATAACGATCTCATCGTCCTTGGGCGCGAGCTCGCTCACCACCTGGCTGTCTTCTCGATCCTTCGGCAACAACAGGTAGTTGAAGCCCGGCTTCTTCTGGCTCAAGGACCGGTCCCGGCCGTCCGGCTTCAGGCAGGCGATACGGGCGAACATGGTCTCGACGCCGCGGGCCCGGCAGGTCTCGATCAGCCGGGCCGTGTTGGGAATGACCGTCCTGCGCATACGCTCCATGAACGGCTGCCAACGCGCGGCCTCGGCCGGATCGTCCTTGGGCTCCAGGTAGGTGTTCTGAATATCGACGACCAAAAGGGCGGTCTCGACCTGCTTGAGGACGATGTCATCCGGTTCCGGCGCCGTCTCGTAGTAGAACGACCGGTACGCGGTTTTCCAGCTCATTGCTTTTCTCCCTCGCTGGCTTTTTGGCGGCGGCGTCCGAAAAGAACCCCGATCTCCATGGTCGCGAACAGACCGCCCGGACGCAGGATCAAGATGGCAATCATCGCCAACGCCAGGACAATTTCGGTCACGCCGACCACTTGGCCGGTGAAAATCTTCGCCGCGTTGAGCGACGCTTCAAAGGCTCGCAAGACCTCAAAGGAAAAAGTGACCAAAAAGACACCGATCACCGCCCCGGATACGGTGGGCGCGCCGCCGATCACCAACATGCCGAGGATGACGAAGGTTTCCTTCAGGTAGAATGCCTTTGGCGAAAACGAGGTGATGAAGTGTCCCCACAACGCCCCACCGATACCGGCAAACAGGGCGCTGATGATAAAGGCCTTCCAGCGCAGCCGGCTAACATCGGCGCCAATCGCCCCCGCCGCCGTCTCGTCGTCACGGGTCGCGCGCAGCAAAAGCCCGGTACGGGATTCTCGAAACAGCATGGCGCCGATGATGGCGAGAATTGCGATTCCCGCGGCCAGGTATAGATCGGTTGCCTTGGGTATGCCGAACAGGGTGCGCGGGCCATTGGTAATCTCGCTCCAGTGCAACATCACCGTGTGCAGAACGACGAGAAGCGCAAAGGAGGTGATAACCGCCGCCGCATCGGATAAGCGCATCAGCGGGTAGGATACCAAGGCCGCGACCACCGCTGCCGTCAGGCCACCGATCAGGATCGCGATATACGGCGAAAGCTGGATGGCGGCTAAGACCGGATACAGATCCGGCAGCGCCATGCCCTTCATCTGCGCCGGAATCGTCAGCACCGCCGAGGTATACGCTCCCACACCCATGAAACCGATATGGGCGAACGAGAGAATCCCCGAATTACCCATGAAAACTTGCAAGCCCAGGACCAGAACCAGGCTGATGCACAGGTTGGTCGCGATCCGCCCGAAGAGACGAATTTCGGCAATCTCGGCGCCCACCACCAAGGCCACGACCAAGGCTATGAGAATCACCAGGGTCAGTGCCGTGTCTTTCATGCCGGCCATGGGTATTACGTCCGTTGGCCCGACGCCGGGCCCTTCATCAGCCCGGCCGGGCGCCATAGCAGGATCAGGATGACCAACGAGAAGGTGAAGGCATCGCGGAACTTCAGCAGTTCCTGCGGCAGGCTGTAGTTGAGGCCGGTATCGATGAAGGCCAGCAAAAATCCACCGAGAACCGCGCCTTGCAGGCTGCGCATACCGCCGATCACGGTGGCGATGAAGGCGACCAGCAAGGGCTCCAGGCCGATGCCCGGCACGACCGAGCCAATGCGGCCGATCCAGAACAACGACACAATGCCGGCCAAGAAACCGCTAATCGCGAAGGCCGTGCTGATGATCAGATTGGCCGGCACGCCCAGCATGCGCGCCATGGTGAAATGGGTTGCCGCCGCGCGCATGGCGATACCCAGAACCGTCCGCTTCATGACCCAGGCAAAGACCGCAAGCAAGATCACGGCGGTGGCGATGGTGATGAGGTTGCGCGCTGGAGTCACGATACCGGCGAAATGGACCGTCTCGGAAAAGATATCCGGCAAGGGCACGTTGCGCGGCCGGGGCGAGATGAACAACAGCGCTGCGTTCTGCAGAAGCGTCGAAAACGCAAACGAGGTAATGAGAACGGCCGTGACGGATTTTGCGCGCACCGGGCGGAAGGCGACATAGTCGGTGGCGATACCGGCAAGGATGGCCATGAGAACACCGATCGCGGCCATCACGATCCACGGCAGCGCGGAGCCGCCCAACAGGAACATGGTGTATCCGGTGACCATGATCAGCTCGCCATAGGCGAAATTCACCAGGCGGAGAATGCCATAGACGATGACCAAACCTAAGGCCATGAGCGCATAGGCGCCGCCCAGGCTGAGCACATCGATCAGGAATTGGATATATGCCGTCATATCAGCCGCCCAGATAGAGGGCTTTGAGGTCCGAGGCGGCGGCGATGTCCGCTGCCGTTCCCTCGGCCGCGATTTCGCCCGACCGCATGACATAGGCGCGGTCCGCGACCGCCAAGGCCTTGGCGGCGTTCTGCTCGACCAGAAGCATGGTCAGGCCGCCGCTCTTCAACTCGGCGATCATGTCGAAGATGCGCCCGACAATGGTCGGCGCCAGGCCAAGCGACGGTTCGTCGAGCAGGAGCAAGCGTGGGCGCGACATCAGGGCGCGCGCGATGACGAGCATTTGCTGCTCGCCGCCCGACAACGTGCCTCCCGCTTGTTCCGCCCGTTCGGATAAAATCGGGAACAAGCGAAACATCCGCTGCGTGTCCTCGTCGACGCCCGCCTCATCGGACCGGCGGGTGAACGCGCCCAGGCGAAGGTTCTCGGCAACGGTCAGGTCGGGAAAGACGTCCCGCGTTTCCGGCACCATGGCGACACCGTTGCGAACCATGCGCTCGGGCGATTGGTTGGTGACATTCTCGCCGTTCAGCCGGATCGTCCCCGATGCCGGCTTATGCGCCCCCGCGATGGCACGCAACGTCGAGGATTTGCCGGCACCATTCGCGCCCAAAAGAGCCACCAATTCGCCCTCGCCGACCGTCAACGAGACATCCCGCACGGCCCGGATGGCGCCGTAGCGCAGCTCCAGGGCGGCAACGTCAAGCATGGCTGGCAGCATCCGCGGGCGCGCCGAGATAAGCTTCGATCACCGCCGGCTCGTTCCGCACGCTCTCCACGTCGCCTTCGGCAATGGTTCGGCCCGACGCCAAAACGTGCAGCCGATGACAAAGGCGCATGATCAGGGCCATATCGTGGTCGATGATCAGCAAGCCCAAATCCCGCTCCGCGGGCAGGGTCGCAAGCAGGCGCATGAGCGCCTCCGACTCCTCCTCGTTCATGCCGGCGGCGGGCTCATCCAAAAGCAGAAATCGCGGATCGGCCGCCAAGGCGCGGGCAATCTCGACCCGGCGCTTGGCACCGTAATTCAGCTCACCCGCCAGATCGTGAGCGCGGGCCGTCAGGCCGTATTGGGCCAAAAGATCATCGGCCTTCGCCTTAGCCGCACGCCGTCTAACGCCGTGAGTCAAAGCGGCGGTTTCGACGTTTTCGCGCACGGTTAGATTATTGAACAAACGCACGATCTGAAAGGAGCGCGCGATACCCTTAAGGGCGATCGCTCTTGGGGTTAGCCCGGTGAGATCGACGTCCTGAATAGTGACGCGGCCGGAGATCGGCTTGACCTGCCCGGTTAGGACGTTGACCAGCGTGGTCTTGCCCGACCCGTTCGGGCCTATCAAGCCGACGATCTCTCCGGTGGCCAGCGTCAACGACACTTGGTCGAGCGCCCGCAACCCGGCGAAGTCCACCGATAGGTCCGTGGCGGTAAGGGCGATGTGCGAGGAAATGGACGTACGATCCCGCGAGTATCTGCCGGGGTGACCGCAACAGCCACCCCGACTAGTTTGCAGTCTTATTTTGCCTTATGGGGCTGGCGGGTTTTCCGGCCGGCGCCAACCCAGGAAGTTGGGCTTACCGCCCTTCAACTCGATAAGAACCGCCGCCTTGTCCGGTGCGTGGCCTTCGGCCGCGTTCTTATAAGACAATTTGCCCGTCAGCAGGTTGAACTCGTTGTCCTCCAAGGCCTTGGCGACCGCGGCCCCATCGGTGGTGCCGGCGATTTCCACTGCCTGTGCCATCAGCATGACCGTATCCCAACCGGTGGCCACGAAGGAGGTATCCGGCGCGCTGTCGTACATTTTTTTGTACAGATCGATGAACTTCGGCATATCCGGATGCGATTCCGGGCCCATCCAGGTATGGGTCACGAAATAGACGTCCGAGCCGAATTTATCTCCCAGAGCCTCGAAGAGCGCCGGGTCATCATAGGCATCGCCACCGACGACTGGGCTGTCGATCCCGACCTCGCGAATGGCCCGGATAATCGCACCCAGATCGGTGCCATAGGACGAGATATAGATGACATCGGGCTTTTGACCCAACGCCTGAAGGCGCGCCAACTGTGCCGAGAAGTCGTTGTCGCCGTTGGTGTAGCTGTCTTCCAGAAGAACCTCGCCGCCGAGCGCCTTGAAGTGGGCAACGAAGTATTTCGAGAGCGACTTGGTGTAGGCGATGAACTGGTCGGTTACGACATAAGCCGTCTTCCAGCCGCGTTCGTTGAACGCGTACTCGGCGCCTGTCGCGCCCATCGTGGTATTCCACATGGACAGGGTGAACTGCTTGTCGCCCAACGACCACGAGCTATAAAGCGGATCTGAGGCGCAGGTCGAAATACCGACGATGCCGGCGCTTTGCGCCTCCCGGCTGGCCGGCCCGCCAAAATCAAAATCACATGGCGCTACAATGAGTTGCGCGCCCTGATCGATAAGCTGGACAGCGACATTGCCGACGGTGACCGGGTCCGATTTGCCGTCAATGTTGACGAATTTAACTTGCTTGCCGAGTAAGCCACCGGCGTCGTTCAACGCTTTGACGGCCACCTGCGCGCCTTTGAAACCCGGCTCATCGAGCGGCGCTTGAACCCCGGTCAGGCTGAGCGCACCACCGATTAGAATTTCCTCGGCGCTCGCAACGGTTGCCGTTAAAAGCATTGCCGCCGCCGAGACCCCTGTAAGGGTCCTTGCGAATAAGGTCATGTTCCGATCTCCCTGTTCGTGCGGTCGTGCACCCTTTGTAAGGCTGGGCGCATCAAGATGGCATTAACCCTATCGCACGAACGAAAATTTTCAAATACGAAAATTTCCGAAAAATTTCTCAGGGACTTTGCACGAAGGGCGAACGCCCGATGGCACGCCGCGACGCGACGCGGGTCGACACCGAAAAGATGCGTGCCGGTGCCTTGCTGGCACAGACGAAGGCATGCCGAATACCTGAATCGAAGCAAGCGCTATCACCTGCCTCTAAGCGCGCCGGCGCGCGGCCTTCCCGGTGAAGTTCAATAGCGCCGGAGATAACGAAGACCACTTCCTCGCCGCTGTGAACCGACCAGTCGCGTTTATCCGGCACGGTGTGGGTGTGAATGACCATGACATAAGGGTTCAGCGATCCGGCCTGCCGAAAGGCTTGCGGGAAATAGTCATAGATCCCGGTCGGGTGTAGATCCGTATCGTCGCGCCGGTGGACCACAAAATTCTGTCTGCCGTCGCGTTCCGACTTAATAATCTCGGTTACCAGAACACCCAGACCGCGCGCGATCTTGTAGATAGTTTCGAAGCCGCCGGAGTTTTTGCCGTTCTCGATCTTGCTGATCGTGGCGATGGAAACGCCGCTCCGCTCGGCAAGATCCTTTAAGGTCATGCCCGATTCCACGCGAAAACGACGAATGTTCGCCCCGACGGGAAGCGGGTCGCGCTGGCCATCTTCGGGGATTTGTTTTCGCGAGGTACTTGGCATCAGGTCTCCAGTATACAATCAATCTGCGCGTTCGGCACACCAGAGGGCATGCATCTCACGGTTGATCCTGACGAAAACCTCGTCCAGGCGCCAGCGTCATTGAAAATAAGATGGATTCTGGTGGATACGCCGCTTCCGGGGGATATCTGCGCGATTTCAAAGTCCCAGGCTGCGTACCGGCTACCGCGAAAACAAAAAAGGATGCCAGATTGACTTCTAGCCCATGTCCGGTCCAGCCGTTGCACCGTCCGTCTCGCTCCGTTAAGCCATAGGGGGATTCTGGGATGTGGATGATGCACCGTTTTTTGACGCTTTCGGCGATCCTTTTCTTTTGCGTGGTATCGCCCGTTCTCGCGGAAGGCAATCTTGCGGTCCGTGCTGTGCGATTGCCGCCTTTGACACTCGATGCGGCTGACGGATTTTCGGTCAAGACCTATGAGATCGAAACAGGGCAATTCTACCGCTGGCGCATCGTCAGTGACGGGCGCGAGGAATACAAACTCCGGGCCCCGGAGCTATTTCGCAACGCTTGGATCGACCAAATCGTCATCGAGGACAAAGAGGTGAAACCCTATGGCGGGATTTATGCCCTGGAGTTCGACGACGAAGGAGAGATCGACGTGTTTTTTCTGGTGATCCGACCGGGGCGCTACAGCTTTTATATTGAGAACCTGCGCACCCAAGGTTTCGAAGGTGTGTTCAACGTCAAATAGGTCTTACGGCATAACGCACGCGGACTCCGATTTGTCGATACCCAGGCTATCCAGGGTATTGGTCTGGTGCAGGAAACCTTCGAGTGGGGCGCGGGCAACCACCGCATTATGGGTGTGCAGCAGGATCGGCTGGCGCAGTTGATTGTCCCAGGGCCGGAAGGAGCCGGCCAGACCCTTGTAGGTGTCGAAGGTCAGGGCATCGCCGCGCAGAAACGCCCGAAGCGCCGAAGCGTCCCCGCTTTTGGTCCGGCTGATGGCCTCGACCACGACCTTGATGGCGGCCCAGGCGGCCCAGTCCTCGCTGGTCATACGGCGGCCGGCACGCTTGTCGAAGCGCTGGTTTAGTTGCGGCGCGCCATATCGCTCCCAGGTCCAGTGCCAGGTGTCCGGCACCAGACCTTCGCTGCCCACAACCGGCCGCGGGTCCTTCGTGTTGTAGGGCAGATAACGGCCAACCTCGCCTACGCTGTCGGCCAGGAACACCACGTCGTAGTCGACACCGCTGGTAAGGATCGGCAGATTGGTCTGATCGCGTTGGCGCGGATCGTTGCTCAGGACGAAGGGGCGGACACCGGTTACGTCCAGGCCGAACTTGCGCGCCGCCGCTTGGAAAACCGTGCTCAGGGTCTTATCCGCCGCGCCCGTACCCTCAAGAATGAGGACATCGCGCCAATTCTTTTTCAGCAGGAACTGGGCCAGAGCATCCATCCGCATGGCTTGGCTCGGCAGGGTGTGGAATAGCACGGGCGCGCAGTCGGTGCCGCGCAGGCCATCATCGGGATGGCGGATGTTGAACAGCAGCAAGTCCCGGTTCGCCACCGCGCGGGCCAGCTCGGTTACCTCCGCCAGCGGCAAGTCGAGCAGGAAAACCCGGATACCCTCGGCGGCGAGGATCTCGATTCGCTCCAGGCTCGACGCATCCTCGGATAGATTTTCTTCCCGCAGGCCGAAGCGGAACCCCAGCGCCCGGCCGATCGCCTTGCTGTCCCTAACCCCGAGGCGGGCACCCTCTAGGGGGCGTTGCCTATCGCGCAAGCTCAACCCGGTGTAGGCGCGGTGCCGCGCATAGGCCAGGTCGCCGTCGCGCATCAGATAGGCAAAATCGAAGGTCTCGCGCTCGGCCGCGAAGGCCGGGCCAGACAGTACTGTTAGCAGGACGAACAGACAGGCCAGCCTAATGGTCATCAATCAGGATTCCGTACGGCACCAGTCCAACCGGCACCGAGGTGACGACCTTCAGGGTTGCGGTGTCGATAATCGAGACATCGTCGGAAAGACCGTTGGCGACATAAAGCTTCGTCCCGTCGTCGGTGAGCGCCAAACCCCAAGCTCGCTTGCCAACCAGGATGTAGTCGAGAACCTTACGCTGCCGCACATCGACCACGGCGACGTGATTGGCACGGCCAAGGGCGACATAGGCGCGCGCCCCGTCCTTGGTGATTAGCAGGTCGACCGGGGTGATCTGTTCCTTGCGAAATCCGGCCGGCAGAAAGGCAACGTCCCCGGTGATGCTAAGCGTCGCGACGTCGATGATATCGACGATCCCGGCAAGCTCGGCCGAAACCCAGAGCTCTTTTTCGTCGGGGGTCAGGGCAAATCGGCGCGGGCGGGTATCGACCAGAATGTCTTTGATGACGTCCTGGGTTTCCGTATCGATCACGTGGACCAAATTGGCCGCCTCGGAGGCCACAAAGACCAGCCGGCCATCGGCGGTTATCTGAACGCCCTCCGGCTCCTCGCCGGTTTCAAACTCGGCAAGCTGTTCGCCGGTCTCCAAGTCGAAGAGCGTCGCCGTCGCGTCCTCCTCGTTGGAGATGTAGAGGTGCCGGCCATTGGGATGCAGATCGAAGGTCTCCGGCTGAGCGACGTTGATGATCCGTCCCAGCAGTTCCTGACTGGCCACATCATAGATCGCGATGAGGGAATCATCCGCACAAGCCACATAGAACGCCTCGCGGTCTTGGCTGAAGTGCATGCCCCGCGGGCGGGCGCAGGTCTCCATGGTCTTGACGACTTGGTCGGTCGCATCGAGCACCGTGATGGTGCTGGATTTTTCGTTACTGATGAAGATAAGGCCGGTTCCCTTGGCCAGGGCACCGTTAGCCGACAGCAGGCTAACGCATAGGGCCAAGCCCATCAGACATCGCATCTTACTATCCCTTGCCACGGCGATGAACCAAACCCTTCTTGGGGTCATACCCCCAGACCGCGAGTCCGAAGAAAACGACCAGCGCCCCGGCGACAATGCCGAGCGAGAGCGGCCCGGCTTCAAGATAGAGGGCGAAACGCAGACTCTCCACCGCATAGGTAAACGGATTGGCGATGCAGAGGCGATAGATAAGATCGCTCGATTCCTGCATGCGCCACAGCGGGTAAAGTGCGGAGGAGAGAAAAAACATCGGGAAGATCACAAAGTTCATGATCCCGGCGAAGTTCTCGAGCTGGCGGATGGTCGACGAAAGCAACATGCCCAGTGCCCCGAGCATCAAGCCGGTCAGCAGCAAAACCGGCAACACCGCCAGATAGCCGATGGGCGGCAGATCGATCAGGGTTAGCTCGGCGATAATCAGAAAGGCATAGACCTGGAGCAGCGAAACCACGGTGCCGGCCATGAGTTTGCTGGCCAAGAGATACCAGCGCGGCAGCGGCGCGGTCAGGAGAATCCGCATGGACCCCATTTCACGGTCGTAGACCATGGAGAGCGAGGATTGCATCCCATTGAAGAGTTGGATCATGGCAATCAACCCCGGCACGATATAGGTCTCGTAGGTGACATAGGTCGCATACGGCGGCTGGATCGACACCCCGAGGATGGAGCGAAACCCGGCGGCGAAAATCAAAAGCCAGATCAACGGCCGTACCAGGGCGGCGATGAAGCGTTCGCGCTGGTGCACGAAGCGCAGCGCCTCGCGCCATAGCACGCCCGTCAAACAGGTCAGATAAATGCCGGCGGGCCGGGTCATGATACGGCTTCGACCGGTGCGGGCGTGGTCAGGTTATGGAAGGCCGCCAGCACATCGTGCGCACCGCTGGCCGCGAGCACGTCGGGAACCGCGCCCTGTGCCCGTACTGTTCCCTCGTGAAGGACGATGAGATCATCGTCGGCTTCGACCTCGTCGACCAGATGGGTCGCCCACAGGACGGTCAGGCCCTCGTCGCGGCAGAGCGCGTGCACGTGGGCCACCAGATCGGCTCGGGCCGGAACATCGAGGCCCACCGTCGGCTCGTCAAGCAATAGGAAGCGCGGCTCGTGCAGCAGGCAGCGGGCGATTTCCAGGCGGCGGCGGTGTCCACCATTCAATGCCCGGACCTTTTCCTTTTGCCGCGCCGCCAGGCCCAGGCGCGCCAAGCACGCCTCTATTCGCCGCCCGGCCCGGCGTCCGCCTAAGCCATGAAGTGCCGCGAAGTACGCCATGTTCTGGCGCACCGACAGATCGAGATCGAGGGTCTGCTGTTGAAAAACGATCCCCATGCCCGAGAGCGCCGACAACGGGTCCTTGGCCAGATCGAGCCCGAAGATGGAGATCCGGCCGTCTTGCGGCACGAAAAGCGCGGAGAGTAGAGAGACCAACGTCGATTTCCCGGCGCCGTTTGGGCCCAGCAGAGCGGTAAAGCGGCCCGGGCGAAGCGCCATCGAGACACCCGCCAGCGCCGGCTTGGCCCCATAAGCGTAGCTCACGTCGACAATTTCGATCCCTCGTGTTTCGTCCATGCGCCTGCCAGTTGCCCCAAGAGTGTCCGCGCCAGGTCCGTATCCTAGCGAATTGACTTCCGCCGCGCGAGCGAGGCAAGATACGAGCGTTAACGAAGAAAACCTTCAACGACAAAGAAATGGGCAGGATCGATGAAAAAGTGGCATCGCCCGGTTATCCAAGAGATTCGCGTCGGCATGGAGATCAATCTCTACGTCTGCGCGGAGCTGTAGGGCTCACGCTTCTACCGACGGCGCAATCCGCTAGATCGGTTGCGCCATGATCCGCGTACTTGTTTTGGGCGCGGGCGCCGGGGGCGGTTTTCCCCAGTGGAACAGCAACAGCGAAGCCTGTCGCCGTGCGCGCGTCGGCGACCCTTTTGCGCGCCCGGCAACACAGGCGTCGATCGGCGTGAGCGCTGACGGCCACCACTGGTTTCTAATCAACGCGGCGCCGGATTTGCGCGAGCAGATCAACCGCCAACCGCAACTTCATCCCACCGACGGCCTTCGCTCGTCGCCCATCGCCGGGATCGTCCTGACCAATGGCGATGTGGACGCGGTCGCCGGACTGCTGCATTTGCGCGAGCGGACGCCCTACAGAATCTATGCTCACGCGCGGATTTTGAGCGTGCTTGACGCCAATCCGATCTTCTCGGTTCTCGCACCCGATGTGGTCACGCGCGAGACACTATCGACCGGTGCGACCACGGCCCTATGCGGGCCCGACGGCGTGGACAGCGGCCTGCGCGTAACCCCATTCGCCGTGCCCGGAAAGGTCGCGCTCTACATGGAAACAACCGGCGACGGCGAGAACTTCGGCACCCAGGAGGGCGATACCATCGGCCTGGAGATTACCCACGAGGGCCAGACCGGCCGCCTGGTCTTTATCGCCAATTGCGCGGCCGTCGACGAGGCGGTGCGGGCGCGCTGCGCCGGCGCCGACCTGCTGTTTTTCGACGGGACGTTGTGGCGCAACGACGAGATGGTCACCCGCGGAGAAGGCGTGAAAACCGGCCAGCGGATGGGCCACATCTCCATGGCCGGGCCGGAAGGGTCCATGGCGGCGCTCGCCGATCTCGACATCGGACGGCGGGTCTTCATCCATATCAACAACACAAATCCGGCGTTGCTGGGCGACAGCCCCGAACGGACCGAACTAGCCGCCGCCGGCTGGCAGGTGGCCGAAGACGGCTTGGAAATCACGCTGCCATGAACCTGGATTCAGCAAGCGCCCTGGAAGCCCGGCTGCGCCAAATCGGCGCCGAGCGCTATCACAACAATCACCCCTTTCACGCCCTGATGCGTGACGGCAAGCTCGACAAGGGGCAAATCCAGGCCTGGGCGCTCAATCGCTACCTGTATCAAAGCCGTATCCCGATCAAAGATTCGGCGATTATGGCGCGCCTGATCGACCCGGATTTGCGGCGCATCTGGTCGCAACGGGTCATCGATCACGACGGTACCCGCGAGGGGCAAGGCGGCATCAGCCGCTGGCTGCATCTTTGCGAACGTCTCGGTCTAGATCCGGCCATGGTCCGCGCCGAACACGGCATCCTGCCGGCCACCCGCTTCGCGGTCGAGGCTTACGTCCACTTCGTACGCGAGCGGCCCTTGCTGGAAGCTATTGCGTCCTCGCTTACCGAGATGTTCGCACCCACCATCATCGGCGAGCGGACCGCGGGTTTGTTGGCCCAGTACGACTTCATCGATGAAGATGCCCTGATCTATTTTGACGCGCGCTTGACCCAAGCACCGCGTGATGCCGATTTCGCACTCGACTATGTCAAAACCCACGCCGATACGATCGAAAAGCGCCAGGCCGTCTGCGATGCCTTGCTCTTCAAGACCGATGTCCTCTGGGCCCAGCTCGATGCGCTCCATTTTGCCTATGTCGACCCAAAGCTGCCACCATCTGGCGCTTTTGTACCCAGCGTTTCTACACCGGACACCTGAGGGAGGGCCCCATGACCGTGGCGGAAGCGATTACCGAGGAAAGCCGTCCCAAACTCGCGGATTTCGTCCGTGTCGAGTTCGACAAGGCGCGCGAGCGTTGGATCTTGCAGGCGCCCGAGCGGGTTCTGGTCCTGGACGAGACCGGTAAGGAGATTCTCGACCGCGCGACCGGGGCGGTCACGGTTAGCGAGATCGCGGCCCGGCTGGCCGAGGAATACGACGCGCCCGCAGATGTGATCCAACACGACGTCCTAACCGTGCTAAGACTCTTGGCGGAAAAGAATTTCCTCGAGATTGTCGATGACCAGCCTTGAGGCGCCCACCAAGCAGACCACCAGCGCCGGGCAGCGGCCGCCGGTGGCCATGCTGGCCGAGCTGACCCATCGCTGCCCGCTGCAATGCCCTTACTGCTCCAACCCTACGGCCCTATCACGCCGCAGTGATGAGCTGAGCACCGGGGAATGGGTGGATATCTTCCGCCAGGCGGCGGCGCTGGGGGTCTTGCAAATCCATCTTTCCGGTGGCGAGCCGACGGCCCGCACCGATCTGCCCGAGCTGATCGCGGCGGCGCGCGAGAACGGCCTGTATACCAACCTGATCACCGCGGGCGTGCTGCTAACCCCCGAAAAGATTCAAACCTATAAGGAGAGCGGTCTCGACCATCTGCAACTCTCGATCCAGGATAACGAAGCAGCGAACGCCGATCGCATTGCAAACTACAAGAACGGGCACACCAAGAAGCTAGCCGTTGCCGCGTGGGTGCGCGAAGCCGGCTTGCCGTTGACCGTGAACGCCGTCGTACATCGCCAGAACCTCGATCATCTGGAGGCCATCATCGATCTGGCGGCGGGGCTTGGCGCCCACCGTCTGGAAATCGCCCACGTGCAGTATTACGGCTGGGCCTTGCGGAACCGCGCCGCCCTTATGCCGACCGCCGATCAAGTCGCGCGCGCCAATGCGGCAGCGGCAACGGCGAGCGAGACCTATCGCGGCCGCATGGTGATCGACTATGTGGTTCCCGACTATTACGCGCGGCGCCCCAAGCGCTGCATGGACGGCTGGGGCAATCAATTCTTTGCGATCACGCCGCGTGGCCTGGTGCTGCCGTGCCATGCCGCCGAGACCATCACCGGCATGACCTTCTCGTCCTTGCGAGATCACACGCTGGATTGGATCTGGCGCCAGGACCCAGCCTTCCAACGCTTTCGCGGCACCGATTGGATGCCGGAACCCTGCCAGTCTTGTGAATTTCGCGATCGCGATCTTGGCGGTTGCCGTTGCCAGGCCTTCGCTATTACAGGCGATGCCGCCGCGACCGATCCGGTCTGCGCCCTATCGCCGAACCACGATCTGCTAGTGGCCATGGCCGAAGACAGCGCCGCTTCCGGCGCGCCAAATTACCAGCATCGGCGTTAGTCCGTTGTCCGGGAGAGCCGATCCGCGCTAGCATTATGGTTAACGACCAAGGCGTCGAGAGAACGCCGCATAAAAATTCATCAATCGATGATTATGGGAGGATCTCCAAGATGTCGTTTCGATCTCTGATTCGGCCCGCCCTCGCGGCCGTGGCCGGCATTGTTTTTTTCGCGGTATCTCCACTCGCTGTTAAAGCCCAGGAGGTTACCGGCGGAACGCTGTATGGCGATATGCGGACCGTTACCCAGGATCTGTTGGACAGGGCAGCCGGTGACGGGAACAATTTCCTACACACCAACGGCAACTACGCGCAGACGCGCTACTACCCGTCGCGGCAGATCAACACGTCCAATGTGGGTGAGTTGCGCCCGGCCTGGATTTTCCAGACCGAGGTGGTGGAGTCCATGGAGACGTCGCCCATCGTCGTGGACGGGATCATGTACGTCACCACATCGTTCAGCCACGCCTATGCGTTAAACGCGGCCACCGGTCAGCAGATTTGGCACTACAAGCACAAGATGGGACCAATCACGACCTATTGCTGCGGCCCGAATAACCGTGGCGTCGCCGTTTATGGCGATATGGTTTATCTGGGTACGCTGGATGCTAAGCTGGTGGCCCTCGACGCCAAGACCGGCAAGGTCGTCTGGGAGAAGCAAATCGCCGATCCCGAGTTGGGCTACAGCGAAACCATGGCCCCAACGGCGGTGAACGGCAAAATCCTCATCGGGACCAACGGTGGCGAGTACGGCATCCGCGGTTTCGTCAAAGCCTTCGATGCGAAGACCGGGGATTTACTCTGGACCTTCAACACCATTCCGGAAAACTCCGTGGGCGTCTGGGCGACCCATGATGCCACCGGCCGCGACATGCTGCGCGATATCGCGGCAGAAAAGGCGACGCTGGCCGCACAAGGCGATCCCTATAAGACCTTGGGCGGCGGCGTCTGGCAGAACCCAGCCGTCGACAAGGATTTGAACCGCATTTTCTTTGTTGTGGGCAATCCTTCGCCCGATTTGGATGGTGGTATCCGCCCCGGCGACAACCTCTACACCGACTCGCTGGTTTCCGTGGACCTGGATACCGGGGAATACGTGTGTCATTTCCAGTACATCGCCCATGACGTCTGGGACCTGGACGCGGTGAGCCCGCCGATCCTGGTTGATGTGAAGGACAAGGATGGCAAGATGGTGCCGGGACTGCTGCACGGCGGCAAGACCGGTCACGTCTACGTCCATGACCGGCGCGATTGCAGCTTGGTCCGCTACTCCGAGGCCATGGTGCCGCAGGAGAACATGTGGGTTCTGCCAACGGCCGAGGGCGCGCGGATGCTGCCGGGCGCCAACGGCGGCGTCGAATGGTCGCCCATGACGGTCGACGAGAATTTGGGGCTGGCCTACGCCATCAACCTGCACCAGCCGATGACCTACCATGTGGAGAACTCACCCTATCCGGAAGGCAAACTGTGGCTGGGCGGCGCCTTCAAGGTGATCCCGTCGGAGGAACAGTGGGGCAACGTCACCGCGGTCGACTACAACACCGGCAAGATCCGCTGGAAGGTAAAGACCGCACAGCCGATGATCGGCGGCATCATGGCGACAGCCGGCGGGCTGGTCTTTACCGGTGAAGGCAACGGCCTGTTCAAGGCGTACGACTCCGAGACCGGGTCCGTGCTCTGGAAGTTCCAGGCCGGCGCCGGTGTCAATGCGCCGCCCTCGTCCTACACGGTGGACGGCAAGCAATATGTCGTCGTTGCCGCGGGTGGAAACACCCAACTCAACTACAAGCGGGGCAATAACATCATTGCCTTCACGTTAGCTGACTAATCGAATGTTCTAGGGGCGGGGTCGCAATTTCTCAGGCGACCCCGCCCGTAATCTCTCGCGACCAAAGAATAAGAGGCGTTCATGAACCGCTCGCTCTGGGCTTCCGTAGTTGGTGCCCTGTTGTTTTTTTCGCCGCCAGACAATGCAACCGCCGGTAACGTTCCGGCCGAGACCCTAGCTGTTTGTGCCGGTTGCCACGGCGAAGCGGGCATGCCAACGGCCCCGGATATCCCGATCCTCTGGGGCCAAGAGTTCTATTACCTCTATGTCCAGCTCAAGGACTACAAGGCGGGGCGGCGGGCCAACGAGATCATGAGTGGCATTGTTGCCGATCTCGACAAAGCGACGATGCAGGCCCTGGCCCAGCATTTCTCCGAGCAGGCCTGGCCCAATATCGGCTACAGGGCGCCGGAGGCCGAGGAGAGCACGGCCCTCGCCGCATTGGGCGCCGGTCAGTGCGTGCAGTGCCACCTGGGCGGTTATGAGGGGAACAGCCGGATCCCGCGTATGGCGGGCCAGCAGGCCGACTATCTTGAGCGCACTATGCTGGAGTTCAAGACCAAGGTTCGCCTGAATTCGGCAGCGAAGGGCTCGCTTCTCGCCTCCTATGGCGACGACGAAATCGCCGCCATGGCGCACTACCTGGCGGGTCTATAGATCATAGTCTAGCGGGCGCCCGCTTCCAGAAGCCGTGACGCTATGCCCGCATGGCCTTGCGCCACCGCCGTCATGCGTGCCGTGCGGCCGCGGTTATCGGTAAGGTTTACGGCCGCACCGCGCGCCAACAAGAGATCCACGGTGGCGAGCGCGTCTTTCTCCGGCACGTCGTTGCTATGGCCCGCCGCCCACATGAGCGCGGTTAGGCCGTTACCGGCGCGCTGATTTACGTCCGCACCGGCATCCAGCAAAAGCGCCACAACTTTGGAAAAGCCACGAGCCGCTGCATAGATAGTGGCGGTTTTGCCGGTCGCGTCAGTGGGGGTGGGATCGGCGCTGGCGTTCAGGAGGATCGTGGAAATCGGCCCGTTACCGTTAAAGGCAGCAGCCATGAGCGGTGTCACGCCGCGTTTGCTGCCGACGTTGGGATCGGCGTCGATCTTCGTAAGCAATTTTACGATACTACGCCGGTTCGCCGTCGCGGCGAGCAACAGGGCAGTCTCGCCAGCCTGGTTTTTATGGTCGTGGCGAGCACCTTCGTCGATCAGAGTCTGAACGATCTTGCCCTTGCCGGCTTTCGCCGCCAGTAGAAGCGCTGTGTTGCCAACCCGGTCGCGCGCCATGGGCGAGGCGCCAAGATCGAGAAAACGCCGAACCAGCGTTTCGCAACCTCTCGCCGCCGCGTCGAAGAGGAAAAAGTCGAGATCCCGATCCTGCAATCGAGTCTGCTTGACGATATAACTCTGTTCGACCTCGTCGCAGACCAGCGACTGCGGCACTTGCGCACCGACCCAGCCGGCGCCGACCGATACGGCGCAAAGGGTCGTGAAGATCGCCGTTCGGAGCACCCGGTAGGTCATGGCATCCAGGACCTTATACCAATGGTATTTTTTGAACCGTCACCTCGATCTTGATCGGGGTAACGTCCAACCATCGAGTTGACACTTATTTATACCGCGCAGTAGGGTAATTACTTCTTATTTGTCTCCGATTGCGATGTTCTTGGCACTCGCACAATATAGCGTGTTTAAAAAAGCGGGTGCTCAATACCGATAAAATCAGGGGAGGAAGCGATGAAAAAGAGTGGTCTCATCTTGTCGGCCATGGGCCTGACATTACTAATGTCCGCAAATTCTAGTTTCGCGGCGGGCGATGATGCAAATCTGTCCAAATTGGGCGCCTTCAAGAAAACCGACACCGGTGCGATGGAGCGCGTGCCGCAAGGCGGCAAGTATGCGGAGAACCTGAAGAAAGCCCTGCAAAACATCAGAATGCCGGATGGCTTCAAGATCGAGCTTTTCGCGATCGTACCCGATGCCAGAAACATGGCGGTCAGCCGGAACAAGGCCACCGTCTGGGTGGGCACGCGGAAAACCGCGGTCTGGTCGGTCACGGACCGGGATATGGACAATGCCGCCGACACGGTGGAAGCCTTCAGCCCGAGCGTCAAATTCGATATCCCGAACGGCGTCTGCTACTCGCCGGACGGTTTCCTATTCGTCGCGGAGAGAAACCGCGTGATGATGTTCCCGGCCGCGGAATACTTCATGGAAGGGTCAGATACTGTCGCCATCCCAATCGTGAAACAAGGCGACCTGATTCCCGAAGACGAAGAGTCTTACAACCATACCGCGCGCGTCTGTGCGATCGGCCCGGACAATAAGCTTTACGTCAGTATGGGCCAACCGTTCAACGTAACGCCGCCTGAAAAAGTGGAGCTTTACGCCAAAATCGGGATCGGTGGCATGATCCGCATGAACAGGGACGGCTCGGGGCGCGAAGTGGTGGCCACCGGGATTCGTAATTCGGTCGGTCATGCCTTCAATCCTCAAGACGGTAGCCTCTGGTTCACCGACAATCAGGTCGACGGTATGGGGGATGAGATCCCGCCGGGAGAGCTGAACAAAATGCCTGAAATGGGTATGTGGTACGGCCACCCCTACTATGGCGGTGGAAGCATCCGGACGAATGAGTACCAGGATCAGGCGATTCCCGACGACCGGGCGGCCAAGTATGTGCCACCTCAAGTTGAAATGATCGCGCACGCCGCGGACCTGGGGATGATGTTCTACACGGGTAAGATGTTTCCCAAGAAATACCACAACGCGATCTTCAGTGCTCAGCATGGGTCTTGGAACGCCGTGGTTCCCAGAGGTGCCAGAGTCATGGTCACGTACTTGGATGACGAAGGGAACGCCGCGAGCACAGAGCCCTTTGCCGAAGGTTGGATGAACGAGAACGGAGTCTACCTCGGTCGTCCGGTTGACGTGCAGCAGTATGTCGACGGTTCAATCCTGGTATCGGACGACAAGGCTGGGGCGATTTACCGTATCTCCTACAGCGGCAACTAGCCTCCTAGCGAACAGGTAATGTGAGATTTGGACCGGGTGAGAACCCGGTCCAAATGCTTTTGATCGGATAAATATGGTTGTGACAAGAATGCTACCCATCCTTGCTGCCACGCTAATTCTTGCATTGGGATTGGCCGGGGGATTAACCGACAATCAGGCTTTCGCCGGGGATCTGATGGCCGGAAAAGCGAAGGTCGAGGCCACCTGCCAAGTGTGTCATGGCATAGATGGCCAAGCTACCGCGCCCATGGCCGCGAACCTAAGCGGCCAACTGAAAGAGTATATCGTCGCCCAACTCGAGGCCTATCGCGCGGGTAAGCGGCGCCATGAGCAGATGAACATAATCGCAAAAATGCTCAACGACGACGATATCGAAAATGTGGCGGAGTGGTATTCCAGCATCAAAATAACCATAGAGATGCCGAATTGAGATTCTAACTCAGGGGCAGGCGGCAAGCCATCTTCCCGCTACCTTTTGGCGCGGCTTGCCGACGTACCATTCGACGCTGTCAGTTCCTGCCAACGTCGCACGAGGTAGTTGTGCTCGTCCATGATCGAGTTCCACACACCGATGTTGGCGAATCGTTTCCAGTAGGACCCACCGTCCCGGCGCTCACCGGCCCGCGCGACAACGAGGCCATTGGGACCAGGTAGATCGCTTGCGGCCTCCTCTCCCATGTACCAGTAGGCCCATTCATTGTCGGACAGGTGATCGCGGATACGGTCGGGGACCGAAAAATAATACCCCTGCTTCGCCATCATTGCGCCCGGCCAACCGGACATCCACCAGTTGAGGTAATCATAGACTGCATCTAGAACACGGCCTTCGGTGCGCGACGAGATGCACATCCCGCCCTGCCACGCCCTGTAACCTTCCTTAGGCGCGGCATATCGCACCGGAATACCGCGCGCCTTGAGTCGCGTCACGCTCGGCGACCACATGCTCTCGATCACCACGTCGCGACGCGCCATGAACTCGTCCGCTTCCGCGAAAGAATTCCAAAAGGCTTTGAAATGCCCTGCCTTCTTTTTTTCCAATAGGATATCGATGAGGCAGTCAATTTCCTCGAGCGTCATATTGCCGGCATTCGCGAAGCTCATCAGCCCCTGCGCTTCGGCCGCCAGGGCGGCATCGATGACTCCGATCGCCGGGTCGTTGACCAGAGCAACCTTGCCTCTCCATTGGTCGTCGAGCAACCATCCCCAACTTTCCGTCTGATACGGCACGCCGGCGGAAACCTCCTCCAGATTGTAGGCGAAACTGTCCACATTATGAGCACCCGGCAGCATGCTAATCTTGCCGTTGGGCTCCCGCCCCAAACCGCGCCCTGGATGCACGTAGAGTCGGTTCACCGGATTGTCTCCGTATCCGAAGCGGGCATCCGGCGTCAACCGCCCCTCCTTAGCCAGCGTGTTGACCTCGTTCCAAAGCTCGATTCGGCCGATATCTATGGGCTGAATGGCACCGGACAGCCAAAGCAACTCGACACTGTGAAACCACTGATCGTAGACGTCATAACTGCCCGGCTGCATCACCCCCTTGGCTTGCGCCGCAACACCGTCGAGAATCTCGAACTGTAAGCCGATACCAAGGTCTTTCTCGGCTCTTTGTTTAATCTGCTCGATAAGCGTCACGCCGGTGCCCAGCACCCGGAGGACCGGCTTGCCGGCGGTCCGAACGTTGGGCGAAGCCAGCTTCTGCTTTTCGCCCCGTTTCACCATCCCCAGGTCTCCTTCGGATAACCGCAGTCTCGGTGGTCCATGGATTTCCTTTACCCCTCACCCATGAGTGCAAGGATCAAGGCTATGGAAACGACCGAAACACATGTGGAAAACAGGATCGCCGACGACGACTGCTCAACGTAGGTACCATAGCGTTGGGCAATAACGAAAATATTTGCACCACTTGGCAGGGCTGCCAGAAGTATCGCCATACCAGCCCACAACGGGTCCATGGGGAAAAATGCCATCACAAGCGCCAATGTGACGATCGGTTGCGCCACAAGCTTCAGCAAGACCATGGTCGCAACTTCACCGGCATGCCCGCGGAATGACCGGCCGACAAGAAAAAGACCGATGGCAAATAAGGCGCCAGGGCCGGCCGCACCTCCAAGAATCCGGCAGAAAGTCTCAATCGGTGTAGGCAGCGACAAACCGATGATCGATATGGCGATACCCCCCAGAGAGGCAATAAGAAGGGGGTTGCGTATTAGGGCGCGCAGAACGTCACGCCCGACGGTCAATCCTTGCGCCTTGTTTTGTCCGACCTCGACAAGCGCCGTGACAACCCCGATGACGATGGCACTGTTGATCACCGTGGCGACCGCGGCCGGCACCACCGCTTCGGGGCCGAACGCCACCAGGGAAAGCGGGATGCCCATATAGCCGGTGTTTCCATAGATCGCCGTCATTCCATGGATGCTCAACGACGGCAAATCGTGCCCGAACAGGAATTTCGACAAGAAAAACGATAATGCCGAGACGATGAGAATTCCGCCCAGATAGGCGCTGACAAAGGACCAGTTGAAAATTGCCGCGGGCGCGACACTGGCCATCGATACAAAAAGAAGCGGCGGCAGCGCTCCAAAATAGACGAAGCGATTGAGCGCCTCGCTACTTGCCGGGCCCAGAATGCCAAACCGTCCCGCGCCATATCCACTCAGGATCACCGCGAAGACCGGGATGACCACATTGACGACCGCTTCCATTCGTTCTCCTGGGCGAAAGCCGTCGCCATCCAGGTTCTCGTGGTTGTTTTTTAGGCGTCGCGTCGAAGAACATAGGAACCGCTCTCGTGAAGTTTGGCGTGCCAACCCGGCTCGATCACGATCGTGGTCGTCTCTTCCTCGATCACTGCCGGACCGGGAATCTCGTCGCCTGCACCCAGCATTCCACCGTTATAGACAGGCCCTTCGATAGCCGATCCGTCGGCAGAAAAAATCATCGGCCGGCGTAACATGATAGCCGCCTCCGCATTCCCACCACCGCCAAGCCGAGGTGGCTGTGGCTTGTCGACACGGCCATAGAGCGTGCTTTCGATATTGACGACCTCGACCGCGTTGTGAGGTTCGGAATAGGTATAGAGTTGCTCGTGGCGGCCATGAAATGCGTTCTTCACCTTATCTACCGTGTCTTCGCTAATCTCAAAATTACCGATTTCCACAGTGCATTCATGAACCTGACCGACATAACGCATGTCGACGCTACGCGTAATGTCTATGCGATCGCGTTCGAAGCCGTCCGCCTCGAGATGCTGCACCCCCTGACCCTCGATCTCCTTGTAGAGACTATTGAGGCGGTCATAGGCCGCCACGCCTTCCAGGCGGAGCGGCGCGGAAGCCATATAGTTGTATTTCACATCGGAGATGATCTGACCAAAAGCGCACAGCCCCGAAGCAAGTTTCGGGACAAGCACGGTATCCACACCCATCTCGGTGGCAAGTGCCGTGATGTGCGCGGCCCCTGCGCCACCGGCCGCAACCAAGACGAAATCGCGAGGATCATAGCCCCGTTCCACCGACACACGGCGAATGCCGTTGACCATGTTGTTGTTGACGATCGTAAACATGCCATAAGCCGCTCGCTCGACCGATAAATCCAGCGGATCCGCAATGCGCGCCTTAACGGCGTCATACGCTTTTTGCTTATCGAGCGACATGCGCCCGCCAAGCAACGCGGTGGGGTTGACATAGCCCAGGATCACATTGGCATCGGTCACCGTCGGTTCCGCACCTCCCTGGCCATAGCAAGCCGGTCCCGGATCGGCGCCGGCACTCTGCGGTCCGACCTGAAGCAGCCCCATCTCGTCTATCCACCCAATCGAGCCACCGCCCGCACCAAGTGTTTCAACCTGAATCATCGGAACGCCAATGCGGTACCGCAAGAAATCGATATTCTTGTTGAGATTGGTAACGCCATCCTTGGTAAGCGTAATGTCGAATGACGTGCCGCCCATATCGACGGTGATTACGTCCTTCTTGTCGAAGGGATTGGCGACGTAAAGCCCCGCCTGTGGCGCTGACGCGGGGCCCGAATTGATCGCGTAGACCGAGCGGTCACTCATCGCCTGGCCAATCGCAAGACCACCGTTCGACTGAAAGTACCTGACTGGATATTTTGCGCCAAGCTCGGCGAAGTAGTGGTCGATGGATTTCACGTACTTCTTGAGAATCGGCCCAAGATACGCATTGGTGATCGCCGTGGACGTCCGTGTATATTCGCGCACCTGAGGATAAAGCTCACCTCCAACGGTGAGAAAGACATCTGGCATCATTTCCCGGACAATTTCCGCCGCGCGCCGCTCATGATCCGGATTTAGCACGGACCAGACGAAGGAAATTGCGACAGCCTGGACACCTTCCTTGATGAAGAGGTCGCACGCCGCCCGCACGTCCTCCTCATGGAGGGGCGTTTGCGTTTTTCCAGTTGAAAGTATGCGCTCGCGAATGGCGGCACGCAGATATCGCGGGACCAGCATCACCGCCGGCGGGTATTCGGCATCGTAACGATACCCATCCTCCTTGTGACCGAGACGAATCTCGATCGAGTCCTCATGGCCGGACGTACAGATCAGGCCGGTTTTCACGCCCTTGTGCTGGATGAGTGCGTTAAGGCCGACCGTGGTACCGTTGATGCAAAGATCGCACCCGGAGACGATGTCGCGAGGACTGGCCAAAAGATCTTCGGCAATCAAATCCAATCCGTTCTTGATCGCTTTAGTCGGGTCATCTGGTGTCGAAAGCGCTTTGTAGAGCCTGACGTTTCCCGTGTTATCGGCCAGCACGAAGTCGGTGAAAGTGCCTCCGGCGTCAACACCCAAACGGTATTTTGTACGCATGACTAACCTCCTTCCCCCACCACTATTCGGCCGCGGCCGGTTGCGTGCGAAGCGCACTGGTCGCGGCCGTATCGACCTCAAGCGATTCGGGATCGAGGATTACGACTCCGTAATCCCCTCGAGCTCCCTCAAGAGAAACCAGGCCGTTCTTGACGTCCCAAACCACCTTGTCGACGGGTCGTTCGAAGGCCTCGCCATAACCGCCCCCACCGGGGTTCATGTTCGCGGCCCGCTCACCCGGTTCTATGGTCTCGATAATATTCTTCTTCACGATCTCGACCTCGCCGCCGCGGCTGATCTCGATGCGCCCCACCTTGGATTCCACAAGCTTGGACGTTGCGCCCGCCGCGCCCATCGCCGGGATACGCCGGCCCTCGCCGAAAGTGATAAACGTCATGGGCTTGTCCAAAGGCTCGACTTCCCAACAGGTTCCCGAACCGCCCCGAAACTTTCCCGCACCGCCCGAATCGGTCATCAGGCCGTAGCGGTGAATGATGATGGGATAGGAATATTCGAGAAGCTCGACATCGCCCGACGTTAGAGCCCCGAAGCAACATTCCGGACCGCACGCATGCCAACCGTCCTGCAGCGGCGTCGCTCCTGCCCCCGAGATGATAGAGGCAAGAACCATCGTTACGTACTCTTCGTCGTGGCGCGTATCCCAGCCGGCGATATTGCAGCCGTTGGCGTGCCCCCAGGATGCGGAGACATGCTCAGGCGCCGCCTGTTCGAAGGCGAGACGCACGGCATCCGCCAAAGTCTCCATTGGCGTTGTCGTACAGTTCATATGAGGGGCCGGTTCCTTAGCATTGCAGAGCGTGCCCTTCGGACCCATGTCGACACTGACGCAACGATAGAGACCTTCGTTGTAGGGTGGCGGTAACTGGGCAAACATCATCACCCCGAGATAAACACCCGAGTACGAGTTACCCTCATAGGAATTGATGAAGTACGGCACCTGCGGTGGGCTAACGATATCGATATGGCAGGTGTCGTCCTTGATGGTTACCGTCCCGGTAATCTCCATGTCACCAAGGCCATGTCCGGCATCCTCAACGATCGCCTTACCGACATAAACGCCGTCGGGAACGCTGCGCATCAGCGAACGCATTTGCCTGTCCGCCATCGCCATGAGCTCGTCGATACAGGCGCGCACGACGTCGATGCCGTATTTATCGAGCAGGGCAATTAGGTTCCGCTCGCCCACCTGCACGGCACCAAGCTGCGCATTGAAATCGCCTTCTTGATCGCGGCGCGCACGCAGGTTCGTGAGAATAAGATTCATCACGTCGTAGCGCTTCACTCCCTTATCGAATATCTTCACCGGGGGGATACGAAGTCCCTCGGCATAGAGTTCCTTGGCATCCGGGTTGTAGCCCGCCGGAACAGGACCGCCGATATCCGTAAGGTGTCCTTTGCACACCGTCCAGAAAACGAGTTCGTCGTTGTAGTACACCGGCTTGTACATACAGGTGTCGATCATGTGCGACCCCATGTAGGCGGGGTCGTTATGCAGAATCACATCTCCGGGATGGATGTCGTCCCCGAAATACCCGGCCACGCATTTCATCGCTGGAATCAGTGAGCCAAGGTGGATAGGAATATCCTGCCCCTGCATAATCATCTCGGGGGTGTGATTGAAAATCGCATTCGAGTAGTCATGCGCCAGGTTAAAGACGCTGGACCGAGCGGTCTTCTCCAGCGCCACTGTCATTTCGCGTTGCGTTGTTTCCAAGACTCCACGAACCACCGACAGTGTAATGGGATCGACTTTTCTCGACATTGCCATGCTCCTCGCTGTCTTATGCCCTAGCGAATAGATTTCACCCTAAGCCGCATCCGACGCGCTGCTCATCCCCAGCGCGAGATCGTTAAAGGCTGAAAGCGACTGCTCGATTTCCGTTTTCGCGATATCGCGAACGATGAAAACGACGCGCGACCGACGGTCGCTATCAGGCCATGCCTTCATGTGAACCGGGGGATGAACGATGTGTTGCACGCCGTGGATCACCACCGGTGTCGCAACCCCTATAACGTTCAGTATTCCTTTGACCCGCAGGACATCCTCGCCACGGCTTTGCAACAGCATCGTCAACCAGATACCGAAGGCGGTCCAATCCATCGGCTTTTCGAATACCAAGGCGAATGCCGCGATCCGCGCGTCATGTCTGTTTACGTCGTGATGATGCGGTCTCTCGTGAGGGGTGTCCTGCGGAATTTCTCCAAGCCAACGCACGACCTCGGCTGACTTATGGTTGTCATCATGAATGTCGTGCACCAAAAGCAACGATGGGTCGACTGGCGCGTTGGCCGATTCGACCAAAGGGACCGCTGGATTAATCCTCCTGATCGCTTCCTTGGCCGCCACCGCCACGTCTGGTTCGGCAAGGTCGGTCTTGGTTAGAACAATCCGGTCCGCGACCGCCACCTGCTTGATCGATTCGGGCTGACGCCGTAGCTGCATCGCGACGTTCACGGCATCGACCGTGGTGATCACGTTGCCCAACCGAAAATGATGCCGGATCACGGGCTCGGAGGTGATGGTGGCAAGGATGGGTGCCGGGTCCGCCAGTCCTGTTGTCTCTATCACCAGGCGCCGAAACGCCGGAATCTCTCCACGCTCGCGGCGCGAGTAGAGATCCCGGATCGCATCCTGCAGATCGCCCCGTATCGTGCAGCAAATGCAGCCGCTTTGCAGAAGCAGCGTATTCTCATCGATTTTCTCGAGAAGATGATGGTCTAAACCGACCTCACCGAACTCATTGATCAGAACAGCCGTATCGGCAAATTCGTCGGAGTTGAGTAGGCATTGCAACAATGTGGTTTTGCCGCTCCCCAGAAATCCCGTGATAATGTTGACGGGAATATGGCTCAACTCCGTCATCACCGTTCAGTGCCCCATCGTCTGTTGCCGAAGATGTGCCAACAGCGCCGGGTCCGTCGGGTCAAGCTGGCGCCCGATCATCTTCTCCGCCGCCGGCCACACCGCCATGAGATCGTCGACGATTTCGGTTTTGCCGGTCCGGTTGCTCAAAATGAAGGATTGGCCCTGCCAGTCGTCGAGGCGTAGCGCGAAACTCTTGAGAATTTCGTTGATGAGTTTCACCCGGTAGAAGCGTTCCTGACGCCGTGGCATAACGCCCTGTCGCCCGCCAAACGCCTCGGGGTTGGCCGACATGTCGGTCCAATGATCTTCCCCCAGGAGTCCACATAAGCTGCACATATCTATGGCCTAATCCGGCACCGTGTTGCCCACCTACTTGCGGGGGGAGCGGCGGGCGAAGTCATCGGCGATCTCGTCGAATGTCAAGAACTTGACACCGGGATGCCGAATGATGTGGTTGTATAGACGCTCCAACATCATCAAAACTTGCGGGCGACCCGACACATCCGGGTGGATGGTCATGGTAAACACCGCATAGTCCATTTCGCGGTACACCCAGTCGAATTGGTCGCGCCACATTTCCTCGAGATGGCGGGGACTGACGAAACCGTGACTGTTCGGAGCCTTCTTGATGAACATCATCGGCGGCAGATCATCGAGATACCAGTTCGCCGGAATCTCGACGAGATCCGTTTCCTCGCCGCGGACAAGTGGCTTCATCCAGTCCTTGGGTTTCTTCGAATAATCGATCTTTGTCCAGGTATCGCCGACACGCACATAGTAGGGCGAGAAATCTTTGTGCATCAGACTGTGGTCGTACTTGATGCCTTTCTTCAGAAGAAGTTCATTGCTGACCGGGCTAAACTCCCACCACGGCGCCACATAACCGGTAGGGCGTTTGCCGGAGAGATCGGTGATGACGTCGATACACTTATCCATGACCGCTTCCTCCTGCTCAGGAGTCATGGCAATGGGATTCTCGTGAGAATAACCGTGCATGCCGACTTCATGTCCGGCTTGCACCACGGCCTTCATCTGCTCGGGAAACGTCTCCACCGAATGTCCCGGAATGAACCAGGTTGTTTTGATATTCAGACGGTCGAACAGTTCGAGTAGGCGCATGGACCCCACTTCGCCGGCAAACAAGCCGCGCGAAATATCATCAGGCGAGTCCTCGCCGGCATACGATCCAAGCCAACCGGCGACTGCGTCGACATCGACGCCAAAAGCGCAGAGAATTTCCTTGGCCATCGGCCTATTTCCTTTCCTCATTTTTGATTTCAACTTCGACAAAAACGAAGTCGTATTCGTTGGCGTTAATGACGTCATGTTCGACGCCGGCGTTCCGCGCATAGGATTGCCCCGCCGTGAGATTGGCCGTCGCCTCACCATCGGGGCCTTTCAGGAGCAGGCTTCCGGATGTCATCGGCACCACCACATAATCCATCTCGTGCCGGTGATATCCGGTCGCCGCACCAGGCGAAAATCGCCACTCGGTGACCTTGACATGAGCATCGTCGACCTGAACCGTGGCCCTTGCCCGGGGACGCTCAGCGGACATGATCATCCCCCCGAAACCCGCGAACAGCTTTCCATGCCAACGGCATGAGCGCTGTCGCCAGAAGGATCTTCAGAGCGTCCGCCAACAGGAACGGCACAACACCGAATTGAAGCGCTTTCTCAATACCGATAAAGGTGGCCAGCCACGCCGCGCCGAGGGCGTAAATCGCCACCATACCAACCAACATCGCCGCCGCCGTGGTCATCGGATGCCGGTCCCATCGACGTGCCGCAAGCGTGCCAACAAGCATTGTGGCGACAACGAATCCGGCGAGATACCCTCCCGTCGGGCCGACCATGTAAGCGAGGCCCAGTCCCTTCTCCGGCGTGCCCGCGAAAACCGGGAGACCGAACGCCCCTTCGACGAGATATAGCCCCACCGTGGCCAACCCAAGACCCGGCCCGAAGGCCATGCCGATAACCAACACGACAAAAGTCTGCATGGTCATTGGAATGGGCCAGAACGGCACCTGAATTTTGCTCGAGACGGCGAGCAAGAGTGACCCGACGAGGACGAACCCCACCTTGAATATCAATGACTGACTTTTCTGGGGCCAAAAGGCCGATACGAGGACAGTGTTCATCACAAGTCCCTCCCTATTGTGTTTCGAATTAGCTTAGCGATGCTCGCACTTTGCCAAGCAGAGATTGCCTGTCGTGCCGGGCGGTCAGCGCCGTCTTCATATCGACTTTGACAAAACGCGTCGGCGTGTGCGGTTGAAGTTGACCGATAAGATCCATGTCCGCCGAAATAACCGCACCGAGCGTGAAATACCCGCCACCCGATACGGCATCGCGGTGCAGGACGATTGGCTCCGTTCCACCCGGCACCTGAATCGATCCGTACGGATAACAACCGTCGACGATGTTCGACGGATCGGAACCGGCGCCGAACGGTTGTTTCCGCTCCTCGAACTGGATGGGTCGCCCACCCCGGAAGCGATATCCCATTCGATCCGCCTCCGGTGCTACGGTCCATTCGTCGCCGAAAAAATTTCGTCCGGCCTCTTCCGTAATCAAGCGCCAATACAAGCCGGGCAGCACCCGAAGCTCCACCGGCGATCCCGGCAGGCGCCGTAAATTTTCCGGAACGCTTCGACCTTCCTTGATGCCCACGCCATTCCCCAGCGGCACAATGTCACCAATCGCCAAGGGGCGACCCTCCACACCGCCGAGGGCACCGATCGGATAGGTGGAGCGGCTGTCCAGCGACGGCGGCGTATCGACGCCACCGGATATCGCTATGTAGATTCGCGCTCCGCCCTTCAAATAGTCGAAGGTGAGCACCTGTCCGGCACGAACCTTAAACGCGGTCCAACCCGGTTTCGCCTCGCCATCCACGCGGGCGGGCATGTCGGCACCGGTGACGGCGACCGTCGCATCGACCTCGAATTCAAGCTGCGGTCCCATGAAGACGCTTTCGAGGGCGGCCGCACCTTCGTCGTTGCCGACGAGGAGGTTGGCGGCGCGCAGGGCGAAACGATCCATCGCACCGGATATGGGAATGCCAAGATGGAAGTATCCCGGCCGCCCGAGATCTTGAACGGTTGTGAAAAGGCCTGGATTGAGGACTTTAAACGCCATGGAGAGCCTCCATCAGCTTTGCGTTGTAGCCATCGATGTCCGCATTGAAGGCGGTTAGATCAAACTCCACCTCCTTGACCAACGGCTCGTAGCGGTTCGATTCAACGTCAGCCAGAATCGAGTCGTATTCTTCCCGGTCAATCGGCTTCCACTTGACGATGTCGCCTGGATTAAAGAACACCAGGAAGTCCCGCAGGTACGAGGTCGTCTGCGTGGGGTCGTAAATGGTCATCGGCGTAATGCCGAACATCTGGTAGCCACCGGCACCGCGCACCGAATAGACGCAGGAAAAGCAGCCGCCATACCCAACGGTCTGCTTTGGTGTATCGGTGCGTGGCCGCAGGTACTTCGGTACCTCGAGTTGGCGCGCGCGCTCCACCAACTGATAGAGGAAAGGCAACCCGGCGACGAAACCGACCATCGACACGAACCACGGCGACGAATGGTGCGCGGTGATAAACTCCGCGGCACTATCGAAGCCGTTGATGCGCGCCGCATAGTCCAGATCCGTACCGTTCGGATCCTGATGCCGCTCGCGGAACCGCATCAGTGTCTCGTGCGTCCAAGGATCTTGATAGAACACGGGAACCTCGATGATCCGCGTGTTCATGCGCCTCTCTGCGCTCTCCGCCGCGGTTTCCAGAGTCTTCAGCTCCGCCAGCATGTCGTCCGGCGCGATCTTGTCCGGATCGAACTTGACCTGGAAACTGGCGTTGGACGGGCATATCTCGGTGACACCATCGATCTGCGCCGCACGGACAGCATTGGTCATGGAAAGGCTTTTGAAAAACGCATCGAGCGACATCTCTTCGTCCATCACGACGAAAATGTGCTCGTCTCCTCCGAAGCTGTATCTGGTTTTCATCGCTCAACCATTCTCCCTGTCATGCCAACCGGCTTGTATTCGTATCCAACCATTGCTCAAGCCAGCGCGTATGAAACGCCCCCGTCCGCACGTTTTCATCGCGCACTAGTGCTGTGAATAGGGGCTTCGTCGTTTTGAGGTCGCCTACGTCAAATTCCATGAGGGCGCGGCGCAGGCGTTCAATCGCGGCCTCCCGCGTTTCGTCGTGGACGATCAGCTTGGCGAGCAGCGAGTCGTAGAACGGGGGGATGGCATAACCACTGTAAAGCATACTGTCGAAGCGAACGCCCGGCCCGCCCGGAACGGTGAGCGTTTCGACCACGCCGGGGAACGGCATGAAGTCTTTCGACGGGTCCTCGGCATTGATTCTGACCTCGATCGCATGACCTTGCAGGCGCACCTCGTCCTGGCTCAAACGAAGCGGCTCTCCCGCCGCAACCCGAATCATCTCACGCACCAGATCGATCCCGGTGATCATCTCGGTCACCGGATGCTCGACCTGGATCCGGGTGTTCATCTCGATGAAACTGAAATCGCCGGTTTCGTCGTCATACAGAAATTCAATCGTACCGGCGCCGCGGTAGTTAACCGCCGAGGCAAGTTTCACCGCAGCCGCACACAATTTTTCCCGGACGTTCTGTGGTAGCGTCGCGGAGGGCGCTTCTTCCCAGACCTTCTGACGCCGCCGCTGAAGCGAACATTCGCGCTCGTAACAATGGATGACGTCCTTCCCGTCGCCCAATACCTGCACCTCGATATGGCGCGCTTTCTCGACAAACTTTTCGATATAGATTCCGCCGTCTCCGAACGCCGCTTTTGCCTCTGCCTGGGCCTGAGGCGCCATCCGGTCGAACTCCGCTATGTCAGCAACGACCCGAATTCCCCGACCGCCACCGCCGGCCGCGGCTTTGATCATGACCGGGAAGCCGATCTCCTCGACCAGACGCCGCGCGGCCACAAGATCGTCGAGCCGCCCATCACTGCCGGGCACCGTGGGGACACCGGCCGCTGCCGCGGCCGCACGCGCCGCGGCCTTATCGCCCATCAAGCGAATCGTATCGCCATCCGGACCAACAAAGATCAGGTCCGCCTTAGCGACCGCATCCGCGAAAGCCGCATTCTCCGCGAAAAAGCCGTAGCCGGGATGAACGGCATCAGCGCCGGTCTTGGCGGCGGCCTCAAGAATAGCCGTGGCATTGAGATATGATTTCGCCGCCTGCGCCGGGCCGATGTTCACCGCTTCGTCCGCCATGTGCACCGCCAGGGAATCGGTATCGGCATCGCTGTGGACCTGGACGGTGCGGATGCCCAGTTCGCGCGCAGCCCGGATGATCCGGACGGCAATTTCCCCGCGGTTGGCGATCAAAAGAGTGCGTATGCCCATTCTCGTAAAACCCAGCCCTTGCCTACGTCAGTCTTCGAGATCGACCAGCGGCTGTCCGGCCGTTACCGGACCCTCGTTCTCAACCAGAAAAGCCTTCACCTTGCCTTCGGTCTCCGACTTCACCTCATGAAAAGATTTCATCACTTCCACGAGGCCAATGACGTCTCCCGGCGCGACGCTATCGCCCTCCGACTTGTAAACCGGCTGGTCGGGTGCCGGTTTGCGATAAAACGTACCCGGCAGCGGAGAGAGAATTTGTTTCATTGCCATGCCCCTATTTCGACTATTCCCAATAGTTCTTACGAAGCCGGGCCGCTACGCGGCTTCAATAAACGGACGTAGAGCTTCACGGACAGCCTTTGCAACGTCGACGGCATTGGGGGTATCGGAGTGAATACAGACTGTCTCGGCCCGCACCGGGACGTCGGGTCCCTCGACACTCGCAACCAAACCATCCGTCAGAGCCCGCACGCACCTGGCGGCGGATTCCGCGGGCTCCACCGCGTCATGTTCGCGCGTAATGATCAGGCCGCCATTCTTGGCGTAGCCGAGATCGGCATAGAATTCGGGTATGAACGCGAGCCCGCGCTCGCTATAGACTTCCTCGTGAGCCGTGCCCGCCATCCCGAACACCGGCACGCCGAATATCAGGGCGGCATCCGCTACAGCGCCCGCCACCTCCTTGTCGCGGGCCGCCATGCCATAAAGCGAACCGTGCGGCTTGATGTGGTTGAGCGCCAGGCCCTCGGCATCGAGAAACGCCTTCAGCGCGCCGACCTGATAGATAATGCAGGCTGTCAGCTCGTCGGGGCGCATCTTCATCTCGCGGCGGCCAAAGCCCTGCAAGTCCGGCAGCGAGGGGTGCGCCCCCACGCGTACGCCATGGGCCTTGGCCAAGCGCACGGTTTGCTGCATCACCACAGGATCGGAGGCATGAAATCCACAGGCGACGTTGGCCACCGTGATGTAGGGCATGATGCCTTCGTCGTCGCCCATCTTGTAGAGCCCGAAGCTCTCGCCCATGTCGCAGTTGATATCCAATGCCATCAGTTTTCCTGCTCTCAAAAAACGTTTGCCGGCGTGCTTCTCACCATTTCGTCGGCCAATCCGAAACCTTCGGCGGCACCGGGTACGCCCAGCGCCAGTCGAGGGGCGGTTGCACCACGTATTTCCGATCAAACTCGGCCCACGGGTACGGTTGGCCCGAACGAACGATGTAAGGCCAGTCCGGCTGAGCAAACAGCGGCCGGCCGATAGCGACGAAATCGGCGGCGCCACGGGTTAGAGCCTTTTCCGCCTTGCCGCCGTCTTCGATACCGCCATTGACGATCATGGCCAGCCCGCTGGTGTTACGCAGAGCCTCGGGCATCGGAACGTCGCTGCTCGGGTCTTGATTATCGGTGTAATCGAAACTCGCCCAGTGCAGCGCATCGATCGGCGCATCCGCTAGGGCCGCGCCGATCTGCTTGGCGTCCTCGATACCCTCCGGCCACCTTCCGGCAAAATCGTCGACGCCATTCTGGGACAACCGAAGCGTGATGATCTTGTCGGGGCCGATAGCCTCACGCACCTTGCGACAGACCAGCTTGACAAAGCGCACGCGGTTTTCCGCCGAACCACCGTATTCGTCGTCGCGCAGATTGGTCGACGGGTGAATGAACTGGCAGAGCAGATATCCGTTGGCGCCGTGGATCTCGACACCGTCGAATCCGGCCTCGACAGCGCGTACGGCGCCCTCGGCAAATCCGTCGGCGACGCGCCCGATTTCCTCGTGAGACAGCGCTCTTGCAGGCGGGAAGGTAACTTTAGGCCAGTCCCCTTCGATGCCACGGATATTCTTCTCGTCGTCGGTGTCCGTATAAAGCACCCAGCCCGCGCTGTGGGTATCGCTAGCGCTTACCGGTGACTCTCCGGGTTTTAGGCAGCGTGGGTCGACCACCCGGCCGCCGTGCATGAGCTGGAGAATGCAGGCTGCGCCCTGCTCGTGGACGGCATCTGCGACCTTCCGCCATGCCTCAACATGCTTCGCGTTCGCGATGCCGGGCTGGTCGAGATATCCTTTACAGCCCAACTCATCGTTCTGATACGTGCCCTCGGTGATGACCAACCCGACCCCGCCACGGGCCCGCCGGGCATAGTACGCAACCATCTCCTCTGTCGGCGTTCCGTCCGGCTCGGCCATCTGCCGGGTTAGGGGCGCCATGACGATACGATTGCGCAACGTCAGCTTGCCAAGCCGGGCCTCGGAGAAAAGCGTTGGGAAAAACTCTGCCAATGTGACGCTCCCTTTTTGGCCTTCAGGCCACTTTCTGCCGCATTTTTTCACGCAGGTCGGCGGTTGCCATGTCATCGATCTCCTCGTCGTCCGTCAGGACAACCCCGTAGGCCTGCCGGGCGTGCTCGCGCGTACAGAAACCGTCCAGCACATCCTCGCGCAGCTGTTCGGGCGAACGTTCGAGCGGATTCCCGAAGCCGCCGCCGCAGGGTGCATAGAACGCCATCACGTCGCCGGCCTTCACCTGCACCCCCGAGAACTTGGCCGGCAGCTGTTTCACGCCCCGATCTTCCAGGGTGTTGTAGACCTCGACCTTTCCGACGGCGCCCGGCTTGCCGCCGAAGGCGCCCCACGGCGTATCGAGATGGCGCTCGTTCTCATGAGTGATCGACCCGTCCGTGAGGAGCCGCTGGGCCTTGACCACGCCGATCCCGCCGCGATATTTGCCGGCACCCGGCATGACGTCATCGCGCAGTTCGTAGCGGTCGCAGATCATCGGCAGATGCATGCCGAGATCCTCGATGGGATTGTTGCGGGTATTGCACATCAAATTGTCGATGGAATCGGGGCCATCGGAGCGCAGCCTGCCGCCGTAGGCCCCCTCGTTCACCTCGAGGAACACCCAGTAATCGCCACTCGGACGAATGCCCGAATAGGCGACAAACGAGAGACTCGCCGAATTGCCCGCGGTGACCCGCTCCGGCAGTACCGGCGACAGCGCCTTCACGATAAGATCAATGACGCGGTTACACTGGGTGAACCGCGCCTCGGCCGCCGCGGGAAATTTGGGATTGAAGATTGATCCCTTGGGCGCAATCACATTGATCGGCCGGAAAGAACCCTCGTTCTGCGGGACGTATTCGTCCGATGTTGCCGTGTCCAGGAGCAGCGCTCGGAAAGCGAAGTAGCAGGCGACCTTGGTGGACCCCTCGAAGGGGACGTTAAAACCGGTGGGAACCTGGTCGGCCGACCCGGTCAAATCGACCTCAACCGAATCACCCTTGATGCGGACACAAACTTTGATGGGCAAACGCTTATCGCGATTGCGCCCATCGTCGTCCAGAAAACCCTCGGCGTAGTATTCGCCATCGGGAATTTCCGCGATCCTGCTGCGTAGGATGCGTTCCGAGTAATCCATCAACTGGTTCGATGCGGCCATAACCGTGTCCTTGCCGTAGCTTTCGATCAGTTCAATGAATCGTCGGGCGCCAAGCTTGGTCGAGGCGATCTGCGCTTCGATATCGTCCTGTAATTGCTTCGGCATGCGGCTGTTGTAGCCAAGGAACTGCCAGATCGCTTCGTTCCGTTTGCCCTTCTCATAGAGCTTAATCCCGGCAAACAGCATGCCTTCGGCGAAGACGTCGGGAATGTCGATGATCAGGCCCGGCGTTGCCGAACCGATGTCGACATGATGGGCGGTGTTGGCCGAGAAGCCGACTAACTCGCCCTTCCAAAAGATCGGTATGACAACGGCGATATCCGGGGAATGGCTTGCCCCGTAATAGGGATGATTGTGAATGACGATGTCGCCTTCGTTCCACTCCCCGCCCTGCAGGGATTCCTGAATGCCGCGCAGATAGCCGGGAATGGAGCCGATGTGCAGCGGTGTCGAATCCGACTCGCACAGGGTGTTGAAGTTGGCATCGAACAGCCCCGCGCCGAGGTCCTGGGACTCCCGGATGATGGATGAGAACGACATGCGATAGAGCACGTGTCCCATCTCCTGCGCGATGGTGTCGAACGCCCCGCCAATCACTTGCAGGGTGATCGGATCGACTTCCTTGATGCTCATCACTATGTCTCCCTGGCCTGCGATCAGACTGAAATGTGTAGGTTGCCGGATTCGTGCACACGGGCCGTGGAGTCCGGCGGCACAAGGGTCGTTGAATTGTGCTGGATGATGATCGCCGGCCCCGTTACCTCGTCGCCGGCCCGCAGCTTGCCGCGGGCGTAGCGCGGGGCGTCCAACGTCTGGCCATCATCGAAGGTGGTCGGCCGACTGAAAAGATAGGCATCCTCGATACCCGCGCTATCGGTCGCCGCGAGCTTGGGCCATTCCAGGCTCTTCACCTCGGCCACGCCGACAACACGCAGGGTGACGATCTCCACCAGAGACCCCTCGAACGCATAGCCATAATCCTGCTGATGTTGCTGATGGAAATTCTCCATCACCACATCCTTGTTTTCCAGAGTTAGGGGTCCGTTGGGCATTTCGGCCCGCAACTCGAATCCCTGTCCCTGATAGCGACACTCGGCAATCCTGACAAAACGGTGTTTCTCCGGCGATACGCCATCGGCCTGCAGTCGTTCGCGGCACAATTGTTCGAGCTTCTCGACCTGGACGTTGATATTGTCCAGCGCCTTTTGGTCGGCCGCATTAAGGACGGTCAGCACCGAGCGGGTAAACTCGTATTGCATGTCCGTGACCAGCAGACCGACCGCCGCCGTGATACCGGGGGCCGGCGGAACGATCACCTCTTTGGCGGACACGACGCGGGCGAGCGCCACGCCGTGCAGCGGTCCGGCCCCACCAAAGGGCATCAGCGCAAAGTTGCGGGGATCGAGCCCCCGCGCCACCGAATTGACGCGGATTGCCAGGGCCATGTTGTTGTTGATGATCTTGATGATGCCGAGCGCCGCTTCCTCGACCGAAAGTCCCAACGGCTTGGCGATCTTGTCCTCGATGGCCTTGCCCGCCAAATCCCGGTCGGCCGCAAGCTCCCCACCCAGAAGCTTGTCGGCATCGAGCCGGCCGAGCACGACCTGGGCGTCGGTTACCGTCGGCTCGGTTCCCCCCTTGGCGTAACATACCGGCCCCGGATCAGCCCCGGCAGAACGTGGGCCCACGCGGAACGCACCCCCTTCGTCGATATAGGCGATTGAACCGCCACCGGCACCGATCGTCGTCAGATCGATCATCGGCGCCAGGACGGGATAGTCGCCGACATAGGTGTCACGCGGGTTCTTTATCTTGATCTCACCGCCGGGAATGGTGCTGATATCGGCCGACGTGCCACCGATATCCACCGTGATAATATTATCGATCCCGGAAAGGGCACCGGCCCACCGGCCCCCGATTACGCCGCCGGCGGGGCCCGATGTCAGGATCGTCACGGCCTTCTCGGAACAGGTATCGACGGTGCCGATTCCGCCGTTCGATTGCATGATGCGCAACGGGGTGTCGAACCCCTCTTGTTTGAGGCTTCGCTCCAGATTGCGCAGGTAGTATGCCGTTTTCGGCCCCACATAAGCATTCATCGCCGTCGTCGAGAACCGCTCGTATTCACGGATCACATCGACCACTTCCGACGAGCAGCAGACGTAGGCGTCGGGCAGCGTTTCCTGGATGATTTCCTTGGCGCGGCGCTCATGCGCGTTGTTAAGAAAGGAGAACAAGAAGGCAATAACGACCGCCTCGATCCCGCGCGCCTGGAACAACGCCGCCGCCTCGCGAACCTCGTCTTCGGCAAGTGCTGTATCCACGTTGCCCGACGGCGGCAGAAGACGTTCGGAAATCGGAATCCGATTACGACGCTTTACCAACGGTTTCGACTGCCAGGGAACATCGAACTGCATGGAAAAATTATGCGGCCGCTTGTGGCGAGCGATGTGCAGGATGTCGCGAAACCCCCGCGTCGTCAGCATGCCGACTTCAGCACCGGTGTGCTCGAGGGTGATATTGGTGGCGATGGTCGTTCCGTGCACGACCAGCTTGACGTCCGGGGGGGCGACGCTCCCCATCCGGCAAATCTCATTGATCCCCTTGAGCACTCCCTTGGATTGATCCTCCGGTGTGCTTGGCACCTTGTGGACATAGACCCGACTCTCGCCTTCCACCTCGGTCTCGAGAATCAGGTCGGTAAAGGTCCCGCCGACGTCTACTCCGATCTTTGCCACGTGCCGCTCCCTCTACTTTTTTCGTAACCCGTTACGCCGGGTGTTATCCAAAAAATCACGGCGACGCGCCGGCAAGCGCCGACTCAATCGCAAGCCCATATGACAGAAGCGTCTCGTCCGCCCCCCAAGGCGCAGAGAAAAGAATGCTGGTGGGCAGTCCCTTGGCATCCCGCCCCGATGGCAGAGCAAGTCCGCACGTGGCGAGAAAATTGCCGAGCATGGTGTTTCGCAGGGTCTCAAGATTAATCTTGTGGAAAAGATCGTCGTCGGCTTCCAGCGGCGCGATCTCGGGCGCCGTGTACGGCGTCGTCGGCATCGCCAGAAGCCCGCCGTCGAGTTCTCTTTCCAGGTCACGAATGAGCCGTTTTCGAGCGCCCGTGATGACGGTTAGGTCGTCGGCGGACATCCGCTTGCCGCCCAAGATCCGGGCCACGACACGGCGGTCGATCTTGTCGCAATCCGGGCCATCGACCCTGTCCTTGTGGACAAAATAAGACTCGGCGGCGGTAATCGACCCGTGGGCCGCCGTGACAGCCTGCACCTCGTCGAGCAGCGGCAGAGGCCGCCAGACTACTTTCGCACCCGCCTGCAAGAGATGTTCGATTGCGGTCTCAAAGTTGGCCCCCACCGCATCGTCGACACCGTCGTGGACCACGTTGTCCGGAACGACGATGGCCAGCGCGGACAGATCGGCGCGCCGGACATCCGTCGTCGCCTCGCCCCGCATCGCCATATCGAGAAGAACAACATCTTCGACCGATTTCGCCAGCGGTCCAACCGTGTCGAGAGTATCGGACAGGGGAAAGACCCCGGTCTTATCGATACGCCGCTCCGAGGTCTTGTAGCCGACCAGGCCATTGAAAGCAGCCGGAACGCGAACCGATCCTCCGGTATCGCTGCCGATGGAACAGGGGCACAACCCGCTGGCCACCGAAACTCCCGATCCTGAGCTTGACCCCCCCGGTGCACGCGCGACGGTCGCGTCGTGAGGATTGGCCGGTGTTCCGTAGTGGGGGTTGAGACCCAATCCCGAAAAGGCGAACTCCGTGAGATTTACCTTGCCCAGGCTGACCATGCCGGCGGCGGCAAGATTGGCAACAACAGGTGCGTCCCGCTTGGCAGGTGTGCTGTCCCGGAACAATGCGGACCCCGCCGTCGTCGGGCTGCCGGCGACATCGAACAGGTCCTTCCACGAGACGGGCACGCCGTCCAACGGACCCAGAGCGCGACCCTCCCGGTAACGCGCCCGGCTGGCCTCGGCCTCGCGCCTCGCACGCTCTCCGGTAACGCACAGAAACACGTTCCGTTTCGCCGCCTCATCAATCCGCCCGAGGAAAAACTCCGTGACCTCGACAGGATCCAACGCGCCACCGGCGAGAAGACGACCGACACCCGCCGCCGAGGCTCGCGACAGTGTATCTAGATCGGTCATCCGCTCATCTCCTCTTGGAAAAACCTATCCACTTTCGTATCTCAACCCTTGCCAATGACTGTTGCCTCGTTGGGCAACCAGGTCAGGTGGACGCGCGATGTGCCGGTCTCGAATACGTTCCGGTATTTCTCGATATGGCTCTCTATGTTCACCTCCCGGCCATCGGAGAGTTCAATGGCATTGAACACGGTGTGGCCGACCACGTAAGCGGCCCGAACCTGCCCCTCCACCACATTGCCCTGATAGCGGCCGACCAATTCTTCCCGGTCGATGCTGTCGGGATGGACGTCGATCGCCTCCGATGGCACCACGGCGATGACCTGCGCACCGTCTTCAAGGGCACCGTCGGTCAGAAACCCTCGCAAAGCTCCGTAGATCGTATCAACGACCACGATGTCTCCATCACGGTCTTTGATTGTGCCGGGAATGTTGGTGTTACGTCCGATGAACTGGGCCACGAAACTTGTCTTGGGGCGGGTGTATAGCTCGTAAGGCGGGCTGATCTGTTCGACCTCGCCCCGATTCATGACGACGACGCGATCGGATAGCACCAGCGCCTCCGACTGCGCATGGGTGACAAAAATAAAGGTGATGCCGAGGTTGCGTTGCAGCAACTTGAGTTCGTTCTGAATCGACTTACGCAAGTTGGCATCGAGCGAGCCCAACGGTTCGTCGAGCAAAAGGATATCCGGCTCAACAGCCAACCCCCGCGCCAAGGCGATGCGCTGCCGCTGCCCGCCCGAGAGAACGTCATGCCGGCGGTCGGCGACCTCGAGAAGCTCGAGCTTCGCCATGATCCCTTCCGCTTTTTCCCGGCGTTGCGCCGCCTTAAAGCCCTTTACCGAAAGGCCATATTCGATGTTCTGTCGCACCGTCATGTGAGGAAACAGCGCGTAGTTCTGAAAAATCGTGGAGGTCGGCCGCTGCTCCGCCGGCAACTCGTTAATACGGCGACCCCGAATCTGGATTTCACCCGATGTGATCGATTCGAATCCGGCGATCATGCGCAAGGTGGTCGTTTTGCCGCAGCCGGACGGACCGACGAACGAAATGAACTCACCCTTCTCGACTTGAAGGTCAAAATTCCGAACGGCCATCGTGCCGTTATCGTAGACCTTCTCGACGCCGGTCAGTTCCAGATCGTATGCCACGAATAGTATGCCCTTTAGAACTTAGGAAGATGGAGCAGACCGGAGCTGCGAACAGCCCCGGCCCGTCTCCGCACCAGATCGCGCGGGAAGGTCCTCAGGCGCTGAGGAATTCGTCCCACTTCGCAGTCACGTAGTCATATTCGTCCGGCCACTGATGCCAGTAGGCCACGGTCGAGGCGCGCTCTTCGAGCGAACCACCATCGCGCAGATCACCTTCATTGATGCCGCGGGATGACTCGCCCTTCCAGGGTTTGCCCTCGTACCAGAAGGCATAGCGGTCTGGATCCATGGCGTCCTTGACGTTGGTCGTCGGCGAATAATAGCCCTGCTCGGACACGGTGATCGCCGGCGGCCCAGACAGCCAGTAGTCGGCATAGGCGTTGACGGCATCCTTGTTCGGTGTGCCGACAATCGGAGAAATGCCGATCGACCAGGCACGGTAGCCTTCCTTCGGCACCGCGTAACTGCAGGGCGTGCCCTGCGCCTTCACAGCCATCACGGCCGGCTGCCAGGCGTCGACGACGACCATCTCGCCCGAAGCGAGAAGGTTCACCAGCTCGCCGAAATCACCCCACAAGGCCCGGAACTGACCTTCCTTCTTCTTGGAGATGAGGAACTTCATGGCCTCGTCGATTTGGGCCTTGTTCGGGTTGCCGGGGTTCTTGACGTCCGACATGCCCCAGCTGTTCATCGCCAGAACGGCCTGGCCCAGGGCAATCAACGGATCGGTGTTGAGACCCGAACGGCCTTTCCACTTTTTGTCGAAGATGGCTGTCCAGGTGTTGGCCTCTTCGGCGCTGACCACGGACGGGTTGTAGCCGATCGAATCGTAGTTATAGACGGTCGGCACCATCCACAGCTTGGTCTGGGCATCGTCCGCCCAAATCTGACCAGTGATCTGCGCCCTTTTCTCCCACTTGGGATTTACCTTGGTAAAGGTATCCCGAATGTTGCCCCAGTTCTTCAGGCTCGACGTCGGAACCGGGTCGATGTTGTTGGTCATCACCACGGCAGGCAAACGCTCGCCGATGGTCTCCCAGCAATCGAAATCCTTGGAGCCGGAGAGAATTTTGGTCTGGGCATCGGGGAAAGTAGCCGCGGTCCCCGTAGTGCTGCCGACGCCGGATTTGGCCCGGAAATCATCGAGGATGCGCTCCTGCACCGTCACCGACAGGCCGATCGTACGCAACTGCTGCTTCGAAATATCCATGGCAGCCGCATAAGCCTTGCGCGAGCTCATGAACGGCGTGCCGCCGCCCAGGGCCAGCGCCGTGGTGGCAACCGACCCCATCAACGCCGTGCTCAGAATATCGCGGCGAGAGTACTCATTTTTCACAGACATCTGTGGTGTCTCCCTTCAATGACGCTCGTTTAGTTAGTTGATGATCTAGACAAACTTCTTACGTATCAGTACCTCCCGACAAGAAGACCGCCGTCGACCACGACTGTCTGCCCGGTCATGTATCGGGCAGCATGCGACGCCAAGAAAACGATGACGTCGGCAATATCATCGGGTTCCCCAACCCGACCTATGGGAATGAACTCGGCTGCCTTGTCCAGGCCGGCCGGCCCAAGTGAATGCTCTTCGGAAAGCGCCTGGGCCGTACGGATATAGCCCGGCGCAACGCCGTTCACGCGAATGCCGTCTTTCGCCAATTCGACAGCCAAGCCACGCACCAGCCCGACGACACCCGACTTGGCGGCGGAGTAGTGAACGTGCTCGTCCCAGCCATAGGCGACGCCCATGATCGAGGACAGCGCGATCACGGCGCCCGACTTCCGCGCCTTCATGGCGGGTGCGGCAGCGCGCACGACGCGCATGATGCCCTTAAGGTCGACCTCGAACGTATGATCCCATTTCTCATCGGTCATCTGGGCCAACGGAACCTTGTGAGCGATACCCGCATTGGCGACGATAACGTCCAACGCGCCGTGCTTCGCCTCCACGGCAGCGACAACATCATCGGTGTTTTTCGTATCCGTAACGTCCAGGCGATGAAACTCCGCCGATCCGTCGTTAGCGCGAATCTGATCGGCAACCTCGCCGCCTTGTTTCTCAAGCACGTCGGTGACGATCACATGGCAACCGGCATCCGCGAAGGCGAACGCCGTGGCTCGTCCGATACCGATACCACCACCGGTAATGAGTACGCTCTTGTGATCCGCCATGGCTCAGGTTTCCTCGTTTTTGCCCCTTCATCGACCGGCTGGAATCGCCGGATACCGGTCAGAGCATCACATCTCCAGAATTCGGTCCCAGTGTTTGCCCCACGTAAATGCGCGCTTGTGGCGAGGCAAGGAAGGCCACCGTATTGGCCACGTCCTCCGGCTCGCCGAAATGCCCAAGAGGTAGTTCTGTCGCCTTGGCTGCGCGCCATTGTTCCGACAGGTTGCGGACTAATTCCGTATTGATCGGTCCCGGTGCGACGGCATTGACGCGAACGCCACGCTCACTCACTTCACGCGCCAGCGCCTTGGTCAGACCGATGATGCCGGCCTTCGCCGCGCTGTAGTGGCAAAGCTCGATGCCGCCGATCTGCCCGAGTTGCGAGGCGATGTTGACGATAACGCCTTCGCCGCGCTCCAGCATCGCGGTGATAGCCTGCCGCGCACACAGGAAGGTGCCGCGCAAATGAACGGCAATCATCCGGTCCCACTCGTCAACCGTCAGGCTTTCGAACAGGGCCTGATGAACAAATCCGGCGTTATTGACCAACAGCGAGCAGTCCCCAAAGGCACCGTGGCAGCATTCGAACATACCCGCGACGTCCTCGGGCGAGGAGACATCGCCCGGCGCGGCAACAGCCTTGCCGCCGCCGGCGTTGATCGCAGCCACCACTTCGTCTGCCGCCTCGGAACGCAGATCATTGACGACAATCCGCGCCCCTTCATGGGCAAGGCGCAGGGCGATCGCCCGGCCGATTCCGTTGCCGGCGCCCGTCACCACGGCGATATGTTCGGATAGGTGCTTCACTCGATGTCTTCCTGGATGGCGATTTTCTTCGCGCTGCGTACGGAGGCGGCCATGAGGACTCCGTAGACCGCGAGAAGGGAAAAAGAGAACAACGTCGTCAGCACGCCGAACGCGAAAATGTTCGGGTGAATCTCCACGGAGAAAGTGCCGTAGATCGCCAGCGGTAACGTCAGATCGGCGCCGGCTGCGAACAAAGTTCGCGGGAATTCGTCATAGCTGAGCGTAAAGGCGAACAGCATCGAACTCAGAATACCCGGGAAAATCAACGGGAACGTCACCTTCCGGAAGGTGCGAATTGGCGGAACCCCCAAGCTCCAGGCTGCCTCTTCAATCGACTTGTCGAAGCGATTGAAGATCGCCAGCATGACGAGGAAGGCAAATGGGAAGGTGTAAAGCACATGCGTCACAAACGCCGTGCCCCACCACGCCCGGGCGATGCTCAGATCATTGGCGACCAGGGCGATACCCAGCCCAACCAGAACGCCGGGCACGATCATGCCCAGAACCACAAGATAGAAGACGAACCCCGACCCCTTGAAACGTCGCCGAAACGCCTGTGCCGTCATCGTCCCCAGAACGGTCGACGTCACCATGGTTACGAAAGCCAAGGTCATCGACCGCACAAGAGCTTCGCCTATTGGCAGCGGTGCTACTCGCGACGGGGGCGTCAGACCGAAGATATGCTCATACCAATAGGTCGACCATTCGATGATCGGGAATTGCGGGCCGCCTTCGGGTCCGGACTGGAAGCTCAGTATTCCGAGAACCACGAACGGGGCATAAAGAAACCCGATGAAAAGCATCGTGTAGATCGCAAGAGCGGAGCGAAGAGCGGGCCTGTTTTCCACGCTCAGAGCTCCTTCCTCAGGTCCACGATCTTGAGCAACGCGGCAACGATGAAGGCTATGACGACGGTCAAGATCACCCCGACCACGGCGGCGAACGCCCATTTCAGGGAGCCGACCTGAGTTACGATGATATTCCCGAGCAAATTCACCTTGCGCCCGGACAATGCCGCCGATGTGGCGAATTCGCCCAATACCATGACCGAGACGAAGATGGCGCCGACGACCACGCCGGGAAGGCTCAAGGGAAAGATGATCGTGCGGAAAATACGCCAGGTGCTTGCGCCGAGATCCCGCGCCGCCTCGATGAGACTAGGATCGATGCGGGACAGCATAAAGGCGATCGGCCCGACCATGAACACCACATAGATCTGCGTCATGCCGATGACGACGCTAAATTCGGTGAACAGCAAAACCTCGATCGGTTGACTGATCAAACCGATCTTCTGCAGCACGATATTGACCGCGCCCTCCTTGCCAAGCATCGGGCGCCAGGCCAGTACGCGGATCAGAAACGACGTCCAGAACGGCACGACACAAAGTACGAGAACAATGGTCTGGAGTGTCTTGTTCTTGATGAAAAGGCCGATAAAGAGAGCCGTGGGATAACCCAGAAAGAAGGTCGCGGCGAGAACGATCAACCAAATCCTGATCGTCCTGAGCAACGCACCGAAATAGGTTTCACTGGAGAAGAACGCAATCCAGCTATTCAGCGTCAACGTCGGTTCGATCGTGAATGTCTTCTGCGTCCAGAAACTGACATAAACCATCATCAGCATCGGCACGACGAGAAACAGAATCATCCAGATAGTTCCAGGAGCAATCAGCAGGGCTGTGATCCGGCGGGCGTGCGGATCTTTCCTCTCCGCGGCCACTCGAGCTACGGTGGAAGTCCCAGTGCCGTCCTGAATTCTGTGCCTAACCTCTGCCATCGGACTTACGGTTTCCTATCAAGCGTAAACGAGTGCATCTCCCGGCGACCACAAGAGCGCGTATTCGCCGCCGAGAGAAAATTCCTCAGGCTGCCGGTGGCTCAGGTGGTACTCCACCTCGAGCACCTTGTTCCCTTGGCCCTCGAAGAAATACATGACGCTGGGTCCCGAATATTCGCTGGTGATGAAGGTTGCCCGGACCCCGACCTCACCCGGCTGCGGCGCCTCGGACGCCGGCGCCACTCGGATTTTGTCGAACCGCACACAGTAAAATCCCGGCCCTGCCTGAGCGTTCTGGTTGGCGAGACACGGGAAGCTGGTATCGCCGGCGATGAAACGCTCGCCGTCTTCGCATCTCCCCTCGAACATGTTGTAGCAATCCAGAAATCTCGCCACCCGCGCCGACGCCGGGCGGTTGTATACCGTATCCGGATCGGCGACCTGTATCAGGCGGCCACTATCCAGCACGGCAACTCGATCTCCCATGGCCAGCGCTTCCTGCTCGTTGCCGGTCACGTGCATGAAGGTGATGCCCAACTGCTGACGAATGCGCCTGAGTTCGGCGCGCATACGTGACCTCAGATTGGCATCCAGAGCGCCAAGCGGCTCATCCAAGAGAATGATTTTGGGATCGGCAACCAGCGTCCGAGCTAAGGCTACCCGCTGCTTCTGGCCGCCGGAAATCTGGCTGATGCGGCGGTCTCCAAGATCCACCAGACCGACGAGATCGAGCATGTCATTAACGCGGCGCGTAATCTCGCCTTCGTCACGAACCGGCTCTTCTTCCCTGTGCCGCAAACCGAAGGCGACGTTATCGAAGACCGACATATGGGGAAACAGGGCGAAACTCTGGGAGACGAAACCGATACCGCGTTTGTGAGCCGGAACCCCGGCGACGGATTTACCTTCAAGAAAAATATCGCCGGCGTCGGGTTTCTCGAAACCGGCAATGATCCGAAGCAACGTCGATTTGCCCGAACCGCTGGGCCCGAGAAGCGATATGTACTCATTGGCTTGCAACCCAACAGACAAGCCATCGAGGGCCAGCTCGTTTCCATAAAGCTTGGTTACGTTTCTTATTTCGAGGATGGCGGTCATTTCGAGGGTCGGCCCTTACAAGCCAAGCACAGCATTGACTGCGCACCGGCTGCACCAGCCCTCCGACATGCCACACCCTGTCCCGATCCAGGACACGAGCGAAGATTCACGAGCCCCGTTTTCACGGCTGCCCCTCCCGCTGTTCGTCGATGACGCCTTGCGACGCGACATCATTTTTTTGCGACGCCTGCTCCTCTCGGTGCGGGCGTCTTTGATTATCAAAACGGTAGCGTAGATGGTTTTTGCATGCAATAGTCTTTTTCAATTCGATGGTATTGCTCTTTTTGGCGTTTCACGATCTTTTTGCTCGCGTCAGCGCGATTCCACGCAATATTCCTTGCTAATGATTCGCGCTTTAAACATCAGAAATGATTTTTGTATACAAACAACATTTTTGATTTAAACTGCCGCTCATGCGTGCATCCGACACTGGTAGGTTCGAAGCTCCCCCGCTAGAGTGCGGCAGGCTCTCATTTCTCATTTTGCCCGACGTCACAGTGAGCGGACCTCCCCCGACTCTCTTTAAAAAGCCTGCCCAGCCGACCGGCGCGTGTCCCCACACGGTCATGGTCCGGCGGCAATTGACCGGGCATCGCCCGGCCGACGGGTAAAGCGCCGATGCCGACGACCCAAAGGGCGCCGGAGCGGCTCTACGAGCTCGTCTACAGGGTGCTGCGCGATCACATGGAAGCCAACGGTCTTCCAGAAGGACTGGTTCTACTCGAAGGGCCGATCGCCGATTTTTTCGGCACCAGCCGCGCACCGATCCAGAAGGCTCTTCAGATGCTTAATGAAGAGAATTTGATACGTCGTTTCGAAGGCCGAGGTTACGTCATTCCCCAACGCAACGGCCGCACCATCCCCATTCGCATGGACATCCGGCAGGCAGGACTCTCTCTGCCCCAGGATATCGATGAGGCGATCAGGTCGCGATCCTCGTGGCAGCGTATCTATGGCCGGGTCGAACAGGAAGTCGCCACCGCCGCCGCATTCGGGCGCTATCGTATTCATGAAGCGCGGCTGGCAAGCTTGTTTCACGTTAGCCGAACGGTCGCCCGAGACGTCCTGGGCCGACTTCATGAACGGGGCTTGGTACAAAAAAGTTCGAGTTCCCGGTGGATTGCCGGCCCTCTCACCGCCGCCGCAATGAAGGAAATATACGAGATCCGGAAGTTACTCGAGCCTGCCGCGTTGATCCGTGCCGCGCCCCGTCTCGACCGCGCGGCCTTATCCGGCATGCGGGATCACATGCTGACACTCGAACTCGACCATTCGAACCTGACTCCGGAGCTACTGCACCAGTTCGACCGGTTCTTGCATGTGGAATGTATCCTGAGGATCGATAGTGAGCGGCTGGTTTCCATCATCCGTCAAAATCAACTGCCGCTCGCAACAGCCCAAACGTTTCAGCAATATCTCGGCCTCTCCGATGAAAGTGCGACCCTTTCCGAACACCGCCTGGTGCTCGAACTGCTGCTGAAGAACTCCATCGACGCGGCCGCCGCGGCGCTTGTCGCTCACTTGGAATCCGCCCAAAAAAGAACTCTCGCGCGCCT
>JAJFGP010000183.1 GCA_021776055.1 Kiloniellaceae bacterium | reverse complement strand
GATCAGCCCAGCGCTTACCTCGCGCTGGAATTTGCCGTCGAACCAGTCGGCCAGACGGCGGGTCTCGGCCCGATCAACCGGCGTACCGCCGATCAGCGGCGGCTCCGGATAAACCTCGTCCAAATACTCGGCGATAACCCGTGCTCCGGGGATGGAGGTGCCGTCCTCGTCGACCAGCACCGGCACCGAACCGGCCGGATTGAGCTGCAAAATACTTTCCCGCCCTTCCCCCATGTCCTCGGTCTTGAGGGCAAAGGGCAGCCGCTTTTCGCCCAGCAAAATGCGGACGGCACGGCAGGACGGGTCGAGCGGCAAATGATACAGGGTGCGCATATGAGCGGACTATAGCGCCCTCGTTACGCGCAGAACAGGCTAGCACGCGGCGCTCTCCCCAGACTTTGATGGTGCGATCTTTTCCGCTAATCGGAAGGGACACGATGGGACGGGTTCTTCATGGAGATAGAGCCTATGATGCCGACTGGATCAGAGATTCGCCGGGTGCGACCCGATTTGAGAAACTCGCCGCAAACTATCTGGTCATGGTGAAGTTAGAACCTGTAAGGATATGGCTTCGGGTTCGTAATAACTGAGAGCTTCGCCCCTACCTTAGTCTGCTTCCCGACCAGAGGCGGTCATTTTAGGATGACCGACCGAACGACCGAATCTAGCCAAGAACTGACCTCACAACCTATCCCAGTTTTGATCGGCATCCGATAGTAGCTCGCGACCGTCCGTCGCCAACTGGACATAGAATGGGGGAGACGCAAGTTGACAGGTGATCTAGAATTCACCAGAAGGTTGGGGTCAAAGCGCGCCGGAAAGAAATGCGTATCACCGCGATTCACACGAAAGACGTTATGCCAATCCGACGATTCGAAGTCGACGGGCTGTCTGACGTTGTCGTGCTCGCCGGGGCAAACGGTGTGGGCAAGACCCGTCTACTCGAATGGCTCATCCAATTCATACGCTCTATACCGTCGAATCATGACCAATGGATCACGGTTGATGCAACCTACAGCTATGAAAGAGAAAATTGGGGAAAGTCGACGCTCGATACGAGGGAACCGGCGGACGCCAATATGTTGAGGCATTCGTTACAGAGAAACCGAAAGCGTGCTGACCAGCGAAGTACGGTGCTTAACTTCGAGAGTGATCGGTCGATTGCCCAGATTAAGCCCTATGCCTTCACTTGGGCGGCGTTAGACCCCTTTGAAGAGGAAGTTGGCTGGGATTTTGGTCTTTCGTTCTTACGTGACCGTTTTAAAGACACGCAACACTCGATCTTCCGCAAAGTGCGCAGCCGTCGCGAGTCCATCGCCGAGGACGCAGAAATCCTGTTTCGTGAGGCTGAAAAGGCAGCGGAAGCGTGCGAATCTTTGGCCCCCGTAGAGATGCACCCAAAGCGATACCCGGACCCGATTGCCCCTTTCCGGGACGCGTTCTCGCAGTTATTGGCCCCTAAGGAGCTATCGGAGCCGGACCTCCAGAACCAAAGCTTGCGATATACCGAGGGCGATAACGAATTTCCGATTACATCGCTTAGCTCTGGCGAGCGTGAAGTGGTGAACATCGTTTTCGACTTTATCCTTCGCAGTCCGTCCGATTGTATTGTCTTATTTGATGAGCCGGAACTGCATTTACACCCGGAGCTTAGCTATAAGCTAATACAGACTCTCAAAGCGGTGGGCCGGAGGAACCAATTCATCTTCTCCACACACTCGGCGGATATCATCTCAGCGTCCTTGGACAATTCAGTCGTTTTTATCACGCCAGCGCATGCTGATCTGAGCAACCAAGCTGTGATAGTTCGTGAGGATGACGAGACCCATCAAGCTCTCAAGCTTGTCGGCCAATCCATCGGCATTGTCGCGCTTGGTCGGAGAATTGTGCTTGTTGAAGGCGAACACAGTAGCTTAGACAAACAAACTTATGGCGCGATCCTTAGAAACCGATTTCCGAATCTAGTTCTTGTGCCGAGCGGGGGGAAGTCAACAATCCAATCGTTCTCGCAAATTCAAGAGAAGGTCTTAACCCACGCGATGTGGGGCGTGGACTTTTTCATGCTATGCGACCTCGACGCATTACCCGTAGGCGCGAAACGGAGCGCAATTGAACAATCGTCCCAAGGCCGGCTGCGGGTGTTACCGAGGTATCACCTCGAAAACTACTTTCTCGACGAAAATGTGATTGCGCAAATTTTCGCGCCGCTTGAAGCGGAGAATTCGTGGCTGCGTGACCCAGTGGCCATCCGCATAAAACTGCAGGAGATTGCGCGAGAATACGTTTCATACGCAGCCGCCCTGATCGTCTCTTCAACATTCAGGGAACGCGCAGGAAACCTCGATATTATGCCCAAAGGCGCCCACTCGATGAGCGCGTCCGAACTCGCAGAGGCCATTTGCGGTAAGACGGAGCAAGAGAGTGCAAGGATCAATGATGCGATTGATCCTGAAGAAATTAAGGCGACCATTCAAGACACCATCGCCAAGTTGGAGGCAAGCTTTGGCGAAGAAGGCAAATGGAAAAGAGGGATTCCTGGCAGGCCTATCCTGCAAACCTTCTGCGGCTCGCAAGGCGCGAACATGGATATCGGGCGGTTCAAACTGGCTTATTTGAAAGCGGCAGAGGAGGCGTCTACCGATCCCTTCGCTGATGTGGTGAATATTTTCGAAACGTTCAGTGCACACCAAGTCACCTAGAGTTTCGGGTGGCGCCGAAATCCTGGCGAAAGGGTGGATTCGGCTACAAACGATTGCGTCAGATTGATCCCGCCTCCTCGTGGATGTCCGCTCTGGGTCATACCCGGACTAAAACATACTCAGTCGAGGCGATCTAGTATCGGCCCACAAACGGTCATCATCTTGCGAACACTTATTTATGAACCCATGACCTAGGGAGGTTTGGCATTACGCCCGCTTGATCTCGGTCTCGTCGCTCAAGGGATGCGCGAGATGGGCCAGCATTTCCTTCGGCACGACCTGCCAGAATTTTCCCCGCTCGCGCCGCCAGTCGATGAGCAGGCGCTCGGCGAAACGCGATTGGGTTTCGCGCACGTGCTCGGCGATCAGCTCGCGCACCACGTCTTCCCAGTGCTTGCTCTCGATCCGCTGATAGACGACACCGTCCTGGTTAAGGCGCGTCGGTAGCGCCTCGTCGGGGTCATAGATAAAGGCCATGCCGCCGGTCATTCCGGCGGCAAAGTTGCCGCCCACCGGACCGAGGATCACCGCGGTGCCGCCGGTCATGTATTCGCAGCCGTTGGAACCGCAGCCCTCGACCACCGCCACCGCATCCGAGTTGCGCACGCAGAAACGCTCGCCCGCCTGGCCGGCGGCGAACAAGCGGCCCGCCGTGGCCCCGTAGAGCGCCGTGTTGCCGATGATCGTATTCTCGTTGGTCGCCAGGGTGCTCGACGTCATCGGCCGCACCACGATGGTGCCCCCCGAGAGGCCCTTGCCCACGTAGTCGTTGGCATCGCCGAAGACTTCCAGCTTCAGGCCCTGCACGGCGAAGGCACCCAGCGACTGGCCGGCGGAGCCACGCAAGCGCACGGTCACATGCCCCGGCTTCAGGCCGGTCATACCGAAGCGGCGGGTGATCTTCGACGATAGCTTGGTGCCGATGGCCCGGTGCGTATTGCGGATGGTGTATTGCAGTTGCATTTTCTCGCCGACCTCGAATAGGGGCCGGGCATCTTCGATGATTTGCGCATCCAGGGTTTCAGGCACCTCGATGCGGCCCTTGACCGTGCAATGCACCGGCTGATCGCCCGCATCCGCCTTGGTGAGCAGTGGATTGAGATCGAGATCGTCCAGGTGTGCGGCACCCCGGCTGACCTGCACCAACAGATCCGTGCGGCCGATCACGTCCAGCAGTGAGCGGACACCAAGCGACGCGAGAATCTCGCGCACCTCCTCGGCGATGAAGCTGAACAGGTTGACCACCTTCTCGGGTGAGCCGGTAAACTTCTCGCGCAAGGCCGGGTTCTGGGTGCACACGCCCACGGGACAGGTGTTGGAATGGCACTGGCGCACCATGATGCAGCCCATGGCCACCAGCGAGGCGGTGCCCACGCCGAACTCCTCGGCACCCAGCAGGGCGGCGATCACCACGTCCCGCCCGGTCTTGATGCCACCATCGGTGCGCAGCCGTAAATTCTGCCGCAGGCGGTTGAGGGTGAGCACTTGATGGACCTCGGAGAGGCCCATCTCCCAGGGCACGCCGGCGTACTTGAGCGAGGTCTGCGGACTGGCCCCGGTGCCGCCGGAATGACCGGAGATCAAGATCACATCCGCCTTGGCCTTGGCGACGCCGGCGGCGATGGTGCCGATGCCGGAACGGGCCACCAACTTTACGCACACCCGCGCATCCGGATTGATCTGCTTGAGATCGTAAATGAGTTGGGCTAGATCCTCGATCGAATAGATGTCGTGGTGCGGCGGGGGCGAGATGAGCATCACGCCCGGTGTCGCATGACGCAACTTGGCGATCATCTCGGTAACCTTGAAACCGGGAAGCTGACCGCCCTCGCCCGGCTTGGCGCCCTGCGCGACCTTGATCTCGATCTCGCGGCAGTTGTTCAGGTATTCGGCGGTCACGCCAAAGCGGCCGGAGGCGATCTGCTTGATCGCCGAATTTTCGTTGTCGCCGTTGGCCCGCGGGACATAGCGCTCAGGGTCCTCGCCGCCCTCGCCGGAATCCGACTTGGCACCGATCCGGTTCATGGCGATGTTCAGGGTCCCGTGTGCCTCCGGACCCAGCGCACCTAGGGACATGCCGGGCGTGACGAAGCGCTTGCGGATGGCGGTGATCGATTCCACCTCCTCGAGCGGCAGCGGTATTACATCGTCGCGCTTGAAATCGAGCAGATCACGCAAGGTGGTTGGCGGCAGCTTGGTCACCGCCTCGCTGAATTTCTTGTAGGTGAAATAGGAATCGCCGGCCACCGCCGCCTGTAGGGTATGAATCAGACCCGCTTCCCAGGCGTGCGTCTCGCCGCCTTTACGATAGCGATAGAAGCCGCCCACCGGCAGGGCGATGAAATCCGCCGACCAGGCGCGGGTGTGCAGATTCAGAACCTTCCGCTGAATGCCGGTCAAGCCGATGCCCGAAAGCCGGCTGGGCATGGCCGGGAAATATTCGTCCACCAAGGTGCGCGACAGGCCCACCGCCTCGAAGTTGGAGCCGCCGCGATACGACGAGAGCACCGAGATGCCCATCTTCGACATGATCTTCAGCAGGCCATCGTCGACCGCCGTCTTGTAACGGCGGATGCACATCTCCAGCCCCATGTCGCCGAACAAGCCACGGCGGTGCCGGTCGGCAATGGACTCCTGCGCCAGATAAGCATTCACCGTCGTGGCGCCGACCCCGATCAGGACGGCGAAGTAATGGACGTCCAGACATTCGCCGGTCCGCACGTTCAGCGACGTGAAGGTGCGCAAGTTCTGCCGCACCAGGTGCGCATGCACGGCACCGGTGGCCAAAATCATGGGGATGGCCGCACGCCCCGGCCCGGCTTGCTCGTCGCTCAGCGTCACATGCTCGCAGCCACCGCGCACCGCATCCTCCACCTCGCGGCGGATGCGCTCGATGGCATTGCCTAGGCCGTCGGCCTCACCGACATCGAAGGTGCAGTCGATGGCCGCCACGGTCGCGCCCATGTGGGCCTGCATGGCGGCGAACTCGGCGTTCGACAGCACCGGCGAATCGAGCTGCAGCAGCCGGCACTGAGTTTCGTCCTCGGCCAGGATGTTGCCCAGATTGCCCAACCGGGTTTTCAAGGTCATCACCCGCCGCTCGCGCAAGGAGTCGATGGGCGGGTTGGTCACCTGACTGAAGTTCTGACGGAGGAAGTGGTGCAGGCCCCGGTACTGGTCGGAGAGAACGGCCAGCGGCGTATCGTCGCCCATGGAGCCGACGGCCTCCTTGGCATCCTCGACCATGGGATGGAGAATGAGCTCCAAATCCTCCATGGTCAGGCCATAGCTAAGCTGCCGCCGGCGCAACTCGTCCCGGTCGTAAAGGGTCGGCTCGCCGTGGTCTGGTTTGATGAGGTCGTCGATGCGGGTGATGTGGCTAACCCAACTGCCGTAGGGGCGCTGGGCGGCCATGTGGTCCTTGATTTCGTGGTCGTGATAGAGCCGACCCTCGCGCAAATCGACGGCGATCATTTGTCCGGGCCCGAGGCGCCCTTTTTCGATGATGTCGGGTTCTTCCAGACGGACCATGCCGGTCTCGGAACCGGCGAACAGAAGGCCATCCTTGGTGATCGTATAGCGCAAGGGCCGGAGGCCGTTGCGGTCCATACCGGCGAGCACCCAGCGGCCACCATAGGCACACACGGCGGCCGGACCGTCCCACGGTTCCATCACCGCGTTGCAGTAGCTATAGAGGTCCTTGTAGGCATCCGGGATCGGGCTGTCGTCGCGCCAGGCTTCGGGAATGAGCATGGTCTTGACCATGGGCAGATCGCGCCCGGCGCGCACCGCTAACTCGAAGACCGCATCCAACGACGCCGAATCCGAGGCGCCGGCCTGAATCACCGGTTTCAGATCTTCGATGTTGTTACCGAACGAGGCCGAGGCCATACGGCACTCGTGCGCCTTCATCCAGTTGATGTTGCCTTTGACGGTATTGATCTCGCCGTTGTGCGCCAACACCCGGAACGGCTGCGCCAAGCGCCAGGTGGGGAATGTGTTGGTCGAATAGCGTTGATGGAAAATGGCGAATGAGGAGACGAAACGCTCGTCGAGCAAATCCGGGTAGAACGCGGCCAGCTGCTCGGCCAGGAACATGCCCTTGTAGATGACCGAACGGCAGGAGAGCGAGCAGATGTAGAAATCCTTGATCGATTCCGCCTCCGCCGCTTTCTCGATGCGGCGGCGGATGATGTAGAGATCGATGTCGAATTGCGAATCCTCGGCATTGCGGCTATTCGCGATCATGATCTGCTCGATCTCGGGCCGCGTCAGCTCCGCCTTCTCGCCGATCAACTGGGTGTTTACCGGCACCTGGCGCCAGCCATAGATCGTATAGCCGTAATTCAGAATCTCGCGCTCAACCAAAACCCGGCAGCGCTCCTGCGCCGCGAAGTCTGTGCGCGGCAGGAAGACCATGCCCACCGCGATGCGCCCCGGCCCCGGTTGGTGGCCCGTGCGGGCGACGTGTTCGTGGAAGAAGTCCTGTGGAATTTCCACATGGATGCCGGCACCGTCACCGGTCTTGCCGTCCGCATCCACGGCGCCGCGATGCCAGACCGCGCGCAAGGCGGCGATGCCGGCCTCGACAACCTCGCGGCGCGGCCGGCCGTCCAGGGCCGCAACCAGGCCAACGCCGCACGACTCGTGCTCGTCCGCCGGATCGTAGAGTCCATCGCGCGCCAGGCGAGCCGCCTCGCGCGGGTAATTGTCGATAAAATCCTTAGCCATCTCGCTCATTAGCCATCTCGCTCATTCGGCCGCCACCCGCGCGCGGGTGCCCTTGCTGCTGACTTGGCTATCCCGGGTTGGGCTATCTCGGGCCTGGTGCGCCGCGATGTAGTTGTGAATTTGTTCCGCCGCGTCGCGCCCGTCGCGGATCGCCCAGACCACCAACGAAGCCCCGCGCACGATGTCGCCGGCGGCGAAAACACCGTCCAGGCTGGTCATCATGCTGCGGAAATTTGTGCTCAGGGTACCCCAGCGGGTCACCTTCAACTCCGGCGTCTGGAAGTGCGCCGGCAGGTCCTCCGGATCGAAGCCAAGCGCCGTAATCGCCATGTCGGCATTCAAGGAAAAGTCGGAGCCTTCCACCGGTTGCGGCGTCTGCCGGCCGGTGGCGTCGGCCACACCCAGATACATGCGGCTGGCGCGCACAGCGCCCAGCGTGTCGTCACCGGTAAAGGCATCGGATACGGACAGCCAGACAAACTCGACACCCTCTTCCTCGGCATGGGCAACCTCGCGCTGCGA
>JAJFGP010000182.1 GCA_021776055.1 Kiloniellaceae bacterium | reverse complement strand
GAGTTTCGCGCCGCTAAGGTCCGTGCCGGACAGGCTCGTCCCGATCATGACCGAGTTGCGCAAATCGGCGCCCCGCAGGTCCGCATTGTCCAGGACGGCGTCGGTTAGATCCGCCTGCAATACAAATGAGTCCGAGAGTTTGGCGCCGGTCATGTCAGCGCGTTTCGCGACGATGGCGGCAAGCTGGGATGGTGTTTCCTCGAATTCGACAAACTGCATCTCGCCTTTGCCATCGTACTTGGCAAGAGAGGCGGCCCGAATGTCGGCCCCGACCAGTATGGCATCCGAAAGCTCGGCTCCGCGCATGCACACGCCGCGCAGATCGGACTTGGTGAAATCGGCATGGCTGAGGTTGGCCATACGCAGATCGGCGCAAAAGAGATTGGCACGCCGAAACGATGCGCCCATCAAGCGCGCTTGGCTCAACTTAATGCCGGTCAGATCAGCTTCCGAAAGATCGCAGTTGCTCAGATCGTGACCCGAAAGGTCATAGAAGTGCAGCGCGGCGCGCATGCCGCCCGTTTCCCTGGCCAGAAAGCGGCCGTGACGGCGCAGGATTTCAGCGATCTGAGTCGCGTTGAGTTTCGCTAGAGGCGTATTACCGCTCGGCGCGGTCGGATCGGACATAACCTCGGTCCTCTTTATCCCGAGATCACGATCGCGTGTGCGCTCCACTTTGAGGAAGGCGTACTGCGATGGGATACCGGGATCGGTCCTAATTGACTTTGAGGATGGGGGGTATTGGTAAACTGGAGATTAATCAAACACTTGTCGGCGCAGAAATAGCGGCCGCATCAATGTATGATTGCACGGAGAAGATAAATACAACTAGTGAGGGAAGGTGACGGTTAGACGGCCCGCTTAGCGAAGCTTATCGGCCACGTTGCGGATAGATTGGTCGACAATGGCGGCGTGTTTCTCGTGATCCAGATTAGCCGCGATGAGGCTGGCGGTTGCGGCTAGCGCGACTTCAACAGCCTGGTTACGCACATCCCGCAACGCATTGGCCTCGGCTTGGGCGATCTTGTCCATGGCCGATTGTTCGCGCCGACGCAAAGCGGCGTCCATGTCCGCTTGTGCCTGTTCGCGCAGGCGCTCGGCCTCTACCTTGGCATGCGCTAGAATTTCCTCGGATTCCTTGATCGCATCGCGATGCTTGCGTTTGGAATCGGCGAGTAGTTTCTGTGCCTCTTCGCGCAGGGTCTGGGCTTCCTCGATCTCGGTCCGAATTCGCGTACCCCGTGCATCGAGTGCGGCGGCGACCTGGCGGCTCATGGGGCGGAATACGGCGGCCACGAAGATGACGAAGGCGACGGCAACCCAGAATTCCGGGCTAGAAAACATTAGCCGTGCCCTCCCATTGCCTTGGTCACGGCCTGCTGCACTTGTTCGGTCCGTGGCTCGATGCCAATGAGCTTCGCGGTCGCTGCCTGTGCCGTATCGGCGGCGACGGCTTTGAGGCCGGCGAGGGCTTCGTCCTTGGCAGTGGCGATGCGTGCCTCGGCGGCTTTGGTTTTCGCCGCCAAGTCAACGGCGATGGCTTGCAGGCGCCGGGTACTTTCGGCCGCCATCTCTTCGCCGGCTTGCTTGATGAGGACGGTTGCTTGGGCCCGTGTCTCCGCCAACGCCTTCTCGTAGTCCGCCATTACCTGATCTGCTTCCTCTTTCAGGCCGCCTGCCTTCTCAAGGTCGCTGGTGATCCGCAACTGCCGCGCTTCCAGTATGTCGGATATCCGCGGCAAGGCATGGCGCCGCATAACGGCGAACAGGATGACGAAGATGATCGCCAACCAGAACAACTGCGGCAGAAACGTCGACGTATCGAATTGGGGCATCGGCAGGCCCTCGCGCTACTGGCTTCGTCTTGCTTAGAAGACGAACATGAGCAAGAGCGCGATCAGCAACGCATACAGCGCGACCGCCTCGACCAAGGCGAAGCCGATCCACATATACAGCGTCACCATGGGAATAGCGGACGGATTACGCGCGCCCGAGGAAATCATCGAGGAAAAGATGTTCCCGATACCCGCGCCAACGCCACCCAGTCCGACGACGGCGAGGCCGGCACCAATCAATTTTGCGGCTTCGACTTCCATTTCTCACTCCTTGGTATTAGTGCAAATGCAGCGCGTCATTGAGGTAGACGCAAGTTAGGATCGTAAAGACGTATGCCTGCAAGAAGGCGATGATCAGTTCCAATCCGGTCAAGGCGGCCACAAGCATCAGCGGCACGACGCCAAAGACGCCCAGCAAGGTCACGAACCCGGCGAACACTTTCAGCATGGTATGCCCGGCGGTCATGTTCGCGAACAGGCGAAGTGCTAAGCTGACGGGGCGCGTGAAATAAGACAGGATTTCGATCGGGATGATCAGCGGCGCCATGAAAATGGGAACGCCCGCTGGCATCAGAAAACTGAGAAAATGCAGGCCGTGTTTCTTAAAGCCGATTGCCGTCACGCCGATGAAGACCACTGCGGCCATGGCAAAGGTGACGACGATGTGGCTCGTATAGGTGAAGCTGTACGGGATCATACCCAACAGGTTGCCGAACAGCACGAACATGAACAGGGTGAAGATAAAGGGGAAATACTTCCGCCCTTCCTGACCCACGTTGTCGCGAATCATGTTCGCCACGAATTCATAGCTGATTTCGGCCATCGACTGCCAGCGGCCGGGAATCAGCGCGCTGCGGCGCGTCGCCAGCAGCAGAAAGGACGAGGCAAGGACCAGCGTAATCGTCATGAACAGTGCCGAATTAGTATACGACAGATCGAGATCGCCCACTTGCAACGACAGCAAGGGTTTGATCTCGAATTGCGCTAGGGGGCTATGTTCTTCGGCTGCCACGTGATGCTCTCGTTCTGTCCAAGCTTATCCCTGGTTCTGATCGGGCGGGGGCTTTTTGTAGCCGATACTCTGGCCCGCGCCAGTCGCTATCCGGTAAACGTTCAACATCCCGGCTCCGGCCCCGAGAAAGAAGAAAATGATCAGAAACAGCGGTAAGGTGTTAAGCCAATAATCCAACCCGAACCCAATGCCAACGCCGACGGCGAACCCGACCACCAGCTCCATCGTCAGACGAAGAGCAAGCGATAAACCGGCACCGCGAGATATCTGCCCGGCCTGGTCCGTTTCACTGGACCGTTTCGCCCTGGCCTCACGGATCCGCGTGCCGAGATCTTTCCGGGATGATGGGGGCGTTTCATCGCTCATGAGCGCGCGCCCCTTTCGAATATCCCCCGATCTCAAATTCCCCATCCAAGGCCGCTTTCAGGCCCAAGATCGCGCGCACCATAGTGAGCGCTTGTAGGTGTGTCAAGGCGATGAGAGGCGCCGATTTCGGCCCTTTTCGAGGTCTTGGCGCGCCCTATTTGGGTCCTCTGGTCACGCGCTTTCGCGCAGGCCCTCGGCGATGCCCAGATCGACCGAAACCAGGCGGCTGACACCGCGCTCGGCCATGGTCACACCGAACAGGCGGTCCACCCGGGCCATAGTCATGCGGTGATGCGTGATCACCAGGAAACGGGTGGCGCCGCCGTGGCTTAATTCATCCAGCAAGGTGCAAAATCGGTCGACGTTGGCATCATCAAGCGGTGCGTCCACCTCGTCGAGGACGCAGATCGGTGCCGGATTGGTCAGGAAGACCGCAAAAAGCAGGGAAAGAGCTGTTAGCGCCTGCTCGCCACCGGAAAGCAGGGACATGATCTGCATCCGTTTGCCCGGGGGGCTTGCCAGGATTTCCAGGCCGGCTTCCAGGGGATCGTCGGAGCCGGTTAGCTTCAAATGCGCTCGGCCGCCGCCGAACAGGCGGACGAAAAGCTCGGAAAAATGCGCGTCCACCTGGGTAAAGGCGGCCAGCAGCCGCTCGCGCCCCTCGCGGTTCAAGCTGGAAATGCCTTGCCGCAGGCGGCCGATGGCGGCGATCAGATCGGCCCGCTCGGTCTGCATGCCGGTGATCTGTTCGTCCAATTCCTTGGCTTCCGCCTCGGCGCGCAGGTTGACCGGTCCCATGTTGTCGCGCTCGCGGGTCAGGCGATGTAGCTTCGCCTCGATATCGGCGTGTGCCGGCAACTCCTTGTTGGTATCGAACGCGGCCGTTTCCAGCAGCTGATCGAGCCCGCATTGCAAGCGGTCGCGCGCCTTTTCGACAATGCCGTTTAGGGTCATATCGGCCTGGGTGACTGCGGCTTCGGCGCGCACCCGGTCCTCACGCGCCTGGGCCAGCACGTGTTCCGCCGCCTTCAATTCGCGGTCCGCCACATTCAGGCTGGTCTCGCCCACGGCCAGGGCATCGGCTGCGTCCTTGCGCCGCTGTTCGGCCGTTTCGATGTGGGTCGCCAGGGCTTCGCCCTTTTCAGCCAATTCCCTCGGCCGCGCCGCTAGAACATCGATTTCCTGGACGGTTGCCTGCAAGCGTTCTTCCAACTCGGCGATATGCTGCTCAGACTCGCTGCTGCGGCGGGCCCAGGAGGATTTCTCGTCCGCGATCGTGGCCAGACGGTTGACGCGCGTCTCGGCTTCGCGCGCCAGACGGTCCACCGCGCTTTGCCGTTGCGCCAACTCGCGCCGACTCTCGGCTAGATCCGCCCGCAACTGGTCCAGAGAGGCGCGATCCGCCGCCAGATCGGGCAGTTGGCTTGCCTCGGTGCGGGCGGCGGCCAGGGCCGATTCGCTCTCGGCGATGTCCGTGGCGATGCGGTGGGCCGCTTCCTCCTGCGCCGCAAGGCGGGAGACCAGACCGGCGGCGCGCTGAACCAGCGTGCTATGGGTTTGACGGGCCGTGTTCAGATCGCCGAAGGCGGTGCTGACGGTGGCGCGGGCCGCCCGCTCGGCGGCGGCGCTGGTCTCGGATTCGGTGCGAGCCGTGTCGTGCTCGGCGCGGGCTTCGGCGGCGGTCTTTGCCGCCTCGGCTAGGATCGTCCGTAGCTCGTTCAGACGGTTCCGTTGTGCCAACCGTTTGCCGGCGGCGGTACGTGCGTCGGCCTTGGCCGTGAACCCGTCCCAACGCCAAAGCGCGCCATCGGCCGTGACCAGACGTTGGCCAGGCGCAAGCAAAGGCTGTAAACGGGCGCCGGTCGCTGCATCGGGGACGACGCCGATCTGCGACAGCCGGCGTGCCAGGGCCGCCGGTCCACGCACCCGGGCGCTAAGGGGTTCGGCGCCGTTGGGCAGCAGTGCGGCGGGACTATAAGGCGGCAGCGTCGCCCAATGCGCCGGGGCATCCGCCTCCATGGAGGCGGCGATATCATCGCCCAATGCCGTACCGAGAGCCGCCTCGTAACCGGCCTCAACCGAGACCGCATCTTCGATAGGCGGCCAATCGCCGCCCGATGCCGGCTCAAGAATCGCGGTCAAGGCCGCTGCTTCCGCTTCAAGCTTGGCGCGCGCGGCTTCGGCTTGCTGCAATGCCTCGCGCGCCGTGCCGTGCCGGGCTAGCGCCTTGCCGTGCGCGACCTCCGCGTTTTCCGACTCGGTACGGCCTTTTTCCAGCGCCGCCTCCGCCGCTTGTACGGCAATCTCGGCTGCCTGCAAGCCGTCGTCAGATATCCGCTCGGCGGCCAACGCCTCACGTTCGCGGGACGCGGTTTCCGCTTGCGTCCGCAGTCGGGTCAAGCGTTGGTCAAGCTCGGCGAGGCGCCGGGTTTGCGCGGCGGCGCGTGCCTCATCGGCGGCGATTCTTTCGGCCAGGGCGCTTAGGGCCGTTTCGCGCTCGGCGGTGGTATCCGACGTCTCGGCCAGGGCCGACTGCGCCGCCTGAGCGGTCGATTCCTCTTCCGCCGTCGCCGTTTCCAGTGCCACACGCTCCGCGTCCAGGCGTTCGCGCGCCTCGGCGGCGTCCCGGGCCAACGCCTGGGCCCGTGATCGATCGCCCTCTAGTTGACTCAGCCGATGTTCAGCCTGTTCCTTTGCCGCGGTTGCCTGAGCCGCCTCGCGCGCCAGGTTGTCGCGATCCACCAGTAAGCGCTGCAAAGCCGCGGCCGCGGTTGCTTCGGCGGCGCGCAGATCGGGCAGGGTCGCGGCGGCCTCGGCTTGTGTGGTGGCGCGCCCGGCCGTTTCCTGGGTGTGCTTGGCTACATCGCCTTCGGCTGCCGTCAAGCGCTCCCGCGCCGTGGTCAATTCTTGGCGCGCGGCCTCGGCTTCGAGATGGATAGCAAGTGCCTCGGTGCGGCGAATCTGGTCGGCGATGTTGCGGTACCGGGTGGCTTGGCGGGCCTGTTTTTTCAGGCTTTGGTGCTGTGCCTCGAGGGCGGCAATCACGTCGTCAAGACGCTCCAGGTTGGTCTCGGCGGCGCGCAGCCGCAATTCCGCTTCGTGCCGGCGTGAATGCAGGCCGGTGATGCCCGCGGCTTCCTCTAGAATAGTACGGCGGTCGGTCGGCTTGGCGCTGATCAAGGCGCCGATGCGGCCTTGCGAAACCAGCGCTGTCGAGTGCGCGCCGGTCGCCGAGTCGGCGAACAACAACTGTACGTCGCGGGCGCGTACTTCCTTGCCGTTGACCCGGTAGCTCGATCCGGAGCCGCGCTCGATCCGGCGCACGACCTCTAGATGATCGTGGTCGTTGAACATGGCCGGCGCCGTCCGGTCCGCGTTGTCGAGGTTGAGGATTACCTCCGCCAGGTTGCGCGACGGCCGCGAGGCACTGCCGGCGAAGATCACATCGTCCATTTCGCCGCCACGCATGCGCTTGGCCGATGTTTCGCCCATAACCCAGCGTAGCGCCTCGACCAAATTGGATTTGCCGCAGCCATTTGGCCCGACAATGCCGGTTACGCCAGGCTCGACCAGCAACTCCGTCGAATCGACGAATGATTTGAAGCCAGCCAGTTGCAGCTTGGTAAAACGTACCACGTGTACTCTATCCCCTTTCGTCTAGCCGGCTACGATCCCGCGGCGATCTTGGCGAATATCTCGTCGAATTCCTCGAAGCTACGGGCGCCCTCTACCTTCCGGCCGTTCACGACCAGGGTGGGGGTCGATTCCACATTGAATGTCTCGCCGCCGTGCTGGCGGCGCGCGAGGATTTTGTCCATTTCGGCTTCGTCGGCGACGCAGGCATCGAACTGGGCTTGGCTCATGCCGGCAAGGCGCGCCGTTTGACTAATGGCCTGTATCGGGTCCTGAGCCCGAGCCCAGCGCTGCTGGGTTTGGAACAGCAAGTCCAGGAAGCCGAAAAAACGCTCGCCGTCGATACAGTTGGCCACCGCCGCGGCGCGCAAGGCCAGCCCATCAAGCGGAAAGTGCCGGAACACCAGCTTGGCCCGGCCATCGGCAATCCAGGTTTTCTTGATGCGCGGCAGAGCATTTTCGTGCAGGGCCGCGCAATGGGGGCACGTGAGCGAGGAATACTCGATAATCGTGAGCGGCGCCTCGGCCGCGCCGAGAATCCGGTCGTCCGGGAAAATCTCCACCGATTGCGCATGGGCCGAGCCGCCGATCCCCCCGTCAATCCCTGCGACAAGCGGGATAGCCAAAGCTGTTACAGCGAGAGAACCCAACAGTATCTGCCGACGTTTCATATCATGACCTACCATATGTTGTGCATGCTACTCAGGCGACAGCCGATTCACAAGCGCTGTCGTCGCGACTTTTCGCCCCCGAAAATCACTGGCCGGCACGTTGGCGCATGGCCCGGCCCAGGCGCTCCAGGGCGCCGCGCAGCTCCTCGTCCTCCACGGTCGCTACCTGCTGCCGTAGCTCGGCTTCCTCGGCGGCGCCCAACCGGCGCAAGGGCGGCGGTGGCTGGCGTCGGGACGCCCTGAGCGGCCCCTGCTGAAAGGTCAGGCGGGCAATGGCGGCATAGCCATAGTGGCCATTGATGCGCTCGATGATCTGTGGCGCAAGGTGCTGCAATTCGAGCGCAAATCCCGGCTCGACGCGGAGCATCAGGGCGCCGTCCTGCCGGCGGCCGGGCCGGGCCAGGGAGAGCTTGGCCGGCTGGCAGCGGGCGGCGATGGCGGCACCGACAATGCTTGGCCATTCCGCGATCAAGCCGCCCTCTGCGAATCCGCGCCGTCCCAGCGCGCGCTGGGTAATCGCCGGCAACGTCGCGGCCAGGACCCGCATACCGCCACGCCGTCGGGCGGGGGTGCGGCTTTCGTCACTCTTGCTAGCCATCCGCTGGGATACTTTCCTTGTTGGCCAGGTATCGAGTATCTCGTATCGAGTAGGCGGAGTATAGAGGTGGGGATGGGCAAGGGAACAACCCTGGATCGCCGGAAACTGCAAGCGCCAAGGCACGACCGCCTGTTGGCTTGGTACGACCGGTATGGGCGCGATCTGCCGTGGCGGGTGCGTGGCGCCGAACGCCCGGATCCGTACCGGGTGTGGCTATCCGAGATTATGTTGCAGCAGACGACGGTTGCAACCGTGGGGCCGTATTTCCGCGCTTTCCTACAACGTTGGCCGACGGTTGCGGATATGGCCGCGGCACCGGTGGAGGCGGTGTTGGATGCCTGGGCGGGGTTGGGCTACTACGCCCGAGCCCGCAACATGCATCGCTGTGCCCAAGTCATCTGCCGCGATTTTGCCGGTGACTTTCCTGATGACGAGGCGCGGTTACGCCAATTGCCCGGTATCGGGCCCTATACGGCGGCCGCGGTTGCCGCCATCGCCTTCGGCCAGCGGGCCAGCGTCGTCGATGGCAACGTGGAGCGGGTGGTTGCCCGCCTGTTTGCCGTGGAAACGCCGTTGCCCGCTGCCAAGGCTCACCTGCGAGACCTGGCGGCGGGATTGCTGCCCGCCGATTCGCCAACGGATTTCCGCTATGGCGATTTTGCTCAGGCAATGATGGATCTGGGTGCGACCGTGTGTCTGCCTCGGGCACCGCGCTGCGATCTGTGCCCATTGAGGCAGGGGTGCGCCGGGCGGAGCGCGGGTATCGCCGATACCCTGCCGCGCCAGGCGGCGAAGGCCCCGCGTCCGACCCGTCGGGGCGTTGCCTTCTGGATCGAAAGGTCGGACGGTGCGATTCTGCTGCGCCGCCGGCCGCCGCGCGGGTTGCTTGGCGGCATGCTGGAACTGCCGTCGACCGATTGGCGCGAGACCGATTGGCCCCCGGCCGAGGCCCGCACGGCGGCGCCGGTGCGGGCGGATTGGCGGCCGTTACCGGGGATCGTTCGCCACACTTTTACCCATTTTCATCTGGAACTGGTCGTTTGGGCTGGATCGGCGACCGATAACAACGCGGGACTCTGGGTGCGGCGTGAGGAACTGGACGGTCTGGCCCTACCCACGCTCATGCGCAAAGCCGTGGCGCACGCTCTGGTGGCTGATAATTAGGTGAGTTCGCCGGCGTTCAGGCGGGCGGCGTCACCCGCCGCCGGCAAGCATAGCGAGTTCGTGGGGGCGCAGCAGAGCGACGCTGCGCGGGGTCGGAAGATCGATCATACCCTTTGCTCGCAACTGTGTAAGGGCGCGGCTAGCCGTTTCGGTGGTTAAGCCGAGATGGTCGGCAATGTCGCTTCGGGCCATCGGCAACGGTACCAGGGCTGGGTTGGCCTGCGTGCCGCCACGCGCGTTACGCCGTGCCAGATGGAGAAGAAACGACGCGAGCTTTTCCGTCGCACTCTTGCAGCCAAGCAGAACCATGTGGTCCTGGGCCAGGCGCAACTCCTCGGTAGCGAGGTGAAGCAGGGTGTTCCTCAGTCGCGGGCAGTCGTCGAGCAAGGCGTTGAGATGGCGCCGGGAAAAGCGGCAAAGACGGGCGGGTGTGATAGCCTCCGCCGCGAATTCGTACCTTCCGCCGACGGCAAAGCCCAGAAAATCGCCCCCGAACATGAACGCGGTAATCATCCGTCGCCCGTCCGGCAGCAATCGAAAGGCGCGTACCGCGCCTGTGATGACTAGGAAAGCACCGTCGGCCGCCTCGCCACTTAGGAATAAGGCCCGATTTCCACCGATTTCCATGGGTTGCGCGATGGCCATCAGCCGGGATAATTCGTCGCCACCGAGCGGAACGTAGTCTGCCAGCTCGAGACAAGTCAGGGCCCATGCCTGTTGTTTGCGGGGCAGGCACGGCGCGGCTGCTGTCGATGTAAGGTCCTGATGCACCGCCGCATGATGGGGCACGCCGTTTGTTGCGGCATTAACCTATGTTCGCTAGCCTGTGTTTCAACGCCGGACGCGGCAGGAAACCGCCACAAGGCGTTTTGAGGAAGTCCCTCGCGCCATTTCCAAAGTTTCCCGTCATTGGAACAAGGTGGATAGTGACAAATCCGGCTGTCGAAAAAATGAGCCAAATCATCGACCTCACGCGAGAGGAGAGCGCCGCGCTGGCGGCCATCTCGACGCGTGGAACCCGGGTGGCTCGCGGCGCCGATATCATCCTGCAAGGCGAGGTGGATGAGTGTGCCTTTCTCATCCATGATGGATGGGCTCTGCGTCACCGGCAACTGGCGGACGGACGGCGGCAAGTGCTGCATTTCCTGGTGCCGGGCGACTGGGCAGGGCTAACCGCGCTGATGTTTCCTGAATCGGATCATGCGGTCACGGCGGTGACGGATGCCGTCGTCGCCACGCTTTCCCTGCGGGATTTGAGCGCTCTCTTCCAGTCTCATCCTAGACTCGGCCTTGCGATCTATTGGACCGCGGCACAAGAAGAAGCAATGATCGCCGAGCACCTGGTGAATGTCGGCCGGCGCACCGCCTATGAGCGCCTGGGCAATCTGTTCCTCGAGCTGTTGTTCCGCCTGCAGGTGGTCGGCCACGCCGACCACCGGGCCTTCGATTTTCCCGTCAACCAGGCAGTCTTGGCCGACGCCCTGGGTCTAAGCCAGGTGCACGTCAATCGAACCCTGCAGCGCCTGCGCAAAGACGGGTTCGTGGCGGTCAGCGACCGTCGAGTCGTGATTCTAAACCAAGCGGGGCTGGAACAAGCCCTCGACTTCGAGAGTGCCTATCTGCATATGGCGGGGCCGCCGGCCTGGCTGCGGCGCCGCATATCGAAACGGCCGGCTGTCGGCGATTAGTTCAACTCGGCGCGGACCTTTTGCCGTAGAACGTCGATGGACATCAGCTTGCCCTCGACCGGCACGCACCAAAATTGCCAACCGTTGCATGCCGGGGCGCCCTGCACGTGGGCACCCACCTGGTGGATGGACCCCTTGAAGTCAGCGGTGATCAGGGTGCCGTCGGCGCGCACCTTGGCCTGCCAGCGGCGGTTCGTGCTGAACAGAATGGTGCCCGGCTCCAGCAGGCCGCGCTCGACCAGGGAGCCGAAGGGGATGCGGGGCTGTTCGCGCGGCGAGGGCGTATCGATAACCTCCAGGTCGTCGGCGGGGCGCACCTTGGCAACGCGCGTCCGGGCTATCTCGGCATACGCCTCTTCGCGCTCGAAACCGATGTAACGGCGGCCCAGGCGCTTGGCAACCGCGGCCGTGGTGCCGGTGCCGGCGAAGGGGTCGAGAATGATGTGGCCGGGCTTGCTCGCCGCCAGGATGACCCGGTGAAGCAGGGCTTCCGGCTTTTGCGTCGGGTGCGCCTTGCGCCCCTCGTCGTCGCGTAGGCGCTCCCCACCGGTGCATAGAGGAAACAGCCAATCGCTGCGCATCTGCAGATCGTCGTTCAGCGCCTTCATGGCCGAATAGTTGAAGGTATATCGGGCATCCTTGTCCTTGGCCGCCCAGATCATCGTCTCATGGGCGTTGGTAAAGCGGCGGCCCCGGAAATTGGGCATGGGATTGGTTTTGCGCCAGATGACGTCGTTGAGAATCCAATACTCCAAATCCTGCAACGAGGCGCCCACGCGGAAAATGTTGTGGTAACTGCCGATGACCCACAGGGTGCCGTCGTCCCGCAAGACCCGGCGGGCGGCCCGCAGCCAGCGGCGGGTGAACTCGTCATAGGCGGCGAAGCCGTCGAAACGGTCCCAATCCTCATCAACGCCGTCGACCCGCGTGTTGTTGGGGCGCAGCAGTTCGCTTGCCAGCTGTAGGTTATAAGGCGGGTCGGCAAAGACCATGTCGACGGAGCCTTCCGGCAGCCGCTCCATCAACTCGACACAGTCACCGACCTCGATAACGTTGGTTTGCATGGGTTCCACCCCCCGCGTGGTGGCAAAGCGCGCATCCTGATTCAACAGGGACTCGCCGTCAAGAGTCTTCTGAGTCAAATGGTTAGGGAGAGTGCTTCGCGAATTGGCCGAAATGAACGGCGGTGCTCGGGGGTGACACCCAACGCCGCGAGCGCGGTCTTGTGCGCCTGCGTCCCGTAACCGCGGTTATGTTCCCAGCCATAGCCGGGGTAGTCCTTGGCCAGTTTGTCCATCTGGTCGTCGCGCGTCACCTTGGCGATGATCGAGGCAGCGGCGATGGATAGGCTGTGCCGGTCGCCGCCGATGACCGCTTCCGCCGGGTACGGCAGCGCCGGCAAGTGATTGCCGTCGACCAGAGCAGCGGTTGGCAGGATGGTGGCGCGGTGCTGTAAATCCTCGGCGGCGCGCTGCATGGCCAGCAGGCTGGCGCGCAGGATATTTAGGGTGTCGATCTCGTCCACCCCCGCCTCGCCGACACCGATGGCCGCCCCGCCGGTCGCCACGGCCTCGTGCAATCCCGCAAAGACACGGGCGCGCGCGGCGGGATTGAGCGCCTTGCTGTCGTCGATTTCGGTGAGCAAGCCAGCCGGGCAACGGTCCGGGTCCAGCCAGACGGCGGCGGCGGTAACAGGCCCGGCCCACGGCCCGCGTCCGGCCTCGTCCAGGCCGATGACGTACGACGCGCCGCCGGCCGCCGTCAGTCTGGTCTCGTGGGCAAAGTCCGGCATTGGGGGCCACCTATTCGGTGCTTCTCTATTTGGGGGGTGGATCCTTGCGGCGCGGTTGTCGCCACTCGGTGCCACGCTGCCATAGAGCACCCGCCCAGCGCGCGAGCAAGATTTTGGCGCGCCCGGCCGAACTGACAAGCGCCGTGGCTTCGGAGCCGAAAGTCACCCGCATCGTCTCGCGCCCGGAGGTAACGCCCAGCAGAGCGACGCGGTGCAGGCGCCGCGCTGTCTCCAGCCAGAACGGACTGCCGAGCAGGGAGAGAACCGTGACAGCGACGATCAGGCGATGCGTTCCGTCTTCGATCGCACCGGCCTCTAGCCCGAGGGCGGCAAGAACGAAGGAAAATTCGCCGAGTTGCGCCAGCAAGGCGCCGGTGAGAATGGCGCGCGGCCACGGCTGACCCAGGAGCCCGATGACCAGGATGTTGAGACCGGTCTTCAGCACCGCGACAAAGGCGACGATCAAGAGCACGGTGACGAGATTATCCAGGATATAGGCGAAATCGATCAGCAGGCCGATGGAGAGAAAGAAGACCATCAGCAGGATCGCCTGGATGGGCGCCGTGTGATGGATCATGACCCGACGGCTGGTCGAATTGCCGATGATCAGCCCGGCGAGGAAAGCGCCGTAGGCGGCCGAGAGGCCGAGCAGGCCGGACAGGGCGGCGGCGCCGAAGCAGAAGCCAAGCCCGGCCAGAGGAATCAAATCGGGGTTATTGCCGACGGCCTTGGCGAAGGGTAGGCGAAGGCGCTGGCGGCGTAGCAGGTAGACGATAAGGGCGGCCAGGAAGCCGATCGACAGAGCAATCTTGAGCAGCGCCTCCAGGCCAAACTCACCGCCGCCGCGGAAAGCGCCGATGACCAGCATCATGGGGACCACCGCCAGGTCCTGGGCGACCAGGATGCCGATGGTGATTTGTCCCGTGCGGGTGCGCAGCTCGCCGATTTCCTGGAGCATTTTGATGGCGACCGCGGTGCTCGACAGGGCGACCACGAAGCCAAGCAGAAGGGTGCGCGGCAGCGGCCAGTCTAAAAGTGCGCCGAGGGCCGACATGGCCAACACGCCGGCCAGAATCTGCGCCGCGGTGGTGACCAAGGCGACGCGCCAAACATCGCGCACGGCGCGCAGCGATAATTCCATGCCGATGAGGAACAGCAACATCAGCACGCCCAACTCGGCGAGCAGGGAGATGAATTCGCGGTTTTCAACCAGCCCGACGCCGGTCGGGCCGAGGATCGCCCCGGCCAGAATATAGCCCATGACCGGCGGCTGCTTCAGGCGATGCATCGCCGCGCCACAGACCAACGCGGCCAAGGCGACAATGGCCAGACCCGTCAGACTTTGACCGTACTCCTGCATCGCCCGAATCTACCACCTAAACGCCCTAGTGTGACGAACTTTGGAAGCGTCACACTAGACTCAAATAGCTAGTGTCCCTTTGGATTTGAAATTCGATGCATCGAATTTCAGATTCGGGACACTAGCCTGTGCGCTTAACGTTATGGCTCGATTCGGGTCAACGCGGGGGCGGGGCGTATCTCAGTCTTGGACTACTGGTTAAGCCGGTAGATGCTCATCACCGCGCCATTCACGCATGGGGCTGTCTTAACGAGCTTCAATTGTGTCAGCGCGGTGCCCTGATCGAACAGGCGCCTCCCCGAACCCACGACGACAGGAAAGGTCCACAGCCGAAACTCATCGATCAGCTCGTGTGCAAGAAGGGTCTGAATCAACTGCCAACTGCCGTGGATTTGTAGCAAGGGGCCGTCTTGTTCCTTGAGCCGAGAAACCTCCGAGACTATGTCGCCTGTTAGGAGGGTCGAGTTTTTCCACTCCAGCGTGGTCAAGGTAGATGACGCGACATATTTCGTCGCATTGTTCATCATTTTGGCGACTGGATTGTCATCACCGGCATTGGGCCAATGGGCTGCGAACAGTTCGTAGGTCTTCCGGCCGAACAAAATGTCATAGGGCTTCGCCATGGCCTCTTGTCTTACCTGAGCCATGACATCTTCCCAATAATCCGCGGCCCAACCACCGCGCGTAAATTGACCCGAAGGGTCTACTTCCGGAGAACTGGGCCCCTGCATCACGCCATCGAGCGTTACGAATGTCAAAATAGCGAGTTCTCTCACAATGCTATCTCCTTGGTACTTCGCGTATCCGATGATGCAAAAAGGGTCCGCTTTGCAACTGTCGGGCCTTTGAGGGCTATCTTTCCAAAAAAGCGACCCTGATCCCAAGCATAATAAGCAGGGCGCCGAAAATACGATTGACCGCTTTCTGGCTCTTATCGAAAAACTCGCGAACCGTTTTTCTGTCGAGCATGAACACAAACAAAAGCCAAAATGCCGCGCTGACGAGCATCATGGTGATAACCAGCACGGCCGTTTCTCCAATCGACGTTTGCGGATCAATGACAACGGTGAATACACCGAGGTAAAAGAGGGTGCCTTTTGGGTTCAAAATATTGTTCAGAAACCCTTGAAGAAAATATCCTCTGCCGCCGCCGCGCGTTCCCGTGGAGATCGATTGAAGCGGCGTTGTTTTTGCCCTGATGCTCATAATCCCAAGATAGATTAAGTAGGCCGCTCCTGCGTACTTCAGCACACTAAACGCCAAAATACTCTGTGAGATCAGCCACCCGATTCCAACGGCGCAATACGTTATATGAACCAAGTTGCCCGTGAGAACGCCAGCCGAAGTCAGCAGGCCATCGCCTCGATCGCCCAGCATCGTATTACGCGCCACGATGACCATATCGGGACCGGGACTGATCATCACGAGGATGGTCAGGCCGACAATTATTATGAGCTGATCAATCATTTTTAGGCAGGCTCCTTCGATAATTGGCTTCGGCAGCGTCCCATGCGGAGCGACCTTCGTTCAAGTCAGATTGTTCTGTTTTGCACCACCCGCCCTCACAGCAAATGCAACTGCTCCCCCGCTAGCATTGGGCGGCGAAAGGCGTTGTTGTCCAGTTCCCAACCGGTTTTCTCCAGATGCAGACGTTTGCAAGCCAACGCAAAGCGGCGCGCTAGCAACTCGGCATGAACGCCGCGTCCCTTCATTCGCGTGCCCCAGGCGGAATCGTACAGCTTACCGCCTCGCGCCTCGCGCAGAAGGCTTATGACACGGCTCTTACGCTCCGGATAGTGCGCCGCTAGCCATTCGAGGAACAGGTGCTTGATCTCCAGCGGCAGGCGCAGCAGCACGTAATTGGCGGTATGGGCGCCGGCGTCGGCCGCCGCCTCGAGTATCGTCTCCAACTCGTCGTCGTTGAGGCCGGGGATCATGGGCGCCGTCATGACACTCGCCGGCACGCCGGCGCGGTTGAGGGCGCGAATGGTTTCGATACGCCGGGCCGGTGCGGTAGCTCGAGGCTCCATCCGCCGGGCCAGCACCGGGTCCAGGGTCGTGACCGAGACCATGACCTGAACTAGCTGCGCCGCGGCCAAGGCGCCGAGCAGATCCAGATCGCGCAGTACCAGTTGCGACTTGGTGACGATGGCCACCGGATGGCGGGCGCGTAGCAGCACCTCGAGAATGCCACGGGTAATTTCCAACCGCCGTTCGATCGGTTGGTACGGATCGGTATTGGTGCCGAGCGCGATGGTTGCCGGCCGATAGGACGGCTTGGCCAGCTCGATCTCCAGCAGGCGCGGCGCGTCCGGCTTGGCGAATAGCTTCGTCTCGAAGTCGAGGCCGGGCGAAAGACCCAGCCAGGCGTGCGTTGGCCGGGCAAAGCAATAGACACAGCCATGCTCGCAGCCTCGGTAAGGGTTGATGGAGCGGTCGAAGGGCAGGTCCGGCGAGGTGTTGCGGGCGATGACCGTGCGGCTGGCATCGGTTCCCACCGTCGTGGCCATCGGCGGCAGTGCCTCGTCGTCAATCTCCACGGCTAACCGATGGCCGGCCACCTGGCCATCGAGTTCACGGGCCCATCCATCGTCGATGGCAACCCGCTGGTGCGCTTCATAGCGACCCGACTGGTTGCTGACAGCCCCGCGCCCTTTACGCGCCCGATCGGGAAGAACATCGACCATCCGGCCAGATTAGCGAATGGAATAGAACGAAACAAGAACAAATAATCATGTCAAATCAGCTCGTCCACACTTGGCTTGCCGAGCCACTCCGCGCGCATGTGGCGCAGGGTGGCGGGGGTCAGGTACTCGGCAACGCGGCCGGCGACGTGGGCGATCAGGACCGGATCGCTGTTTTCCGCCGACCAATCCTCGGTGCTGTCGGCATTTTCCTTGCCGCGCGTGCCGGCGCGGCCGTGCAGAACTTGCCATTTGGCGCACCAGGTTATGGCGCGCAATAGAGTGATCCGGCGCAGCGGGATCAACCACGGGCGCAACGCCTCGGCCAATGCTGGCGCGGCGCGGCTAAGATAATCCCGGTAAAACCCGGCCACCTGTGCCGGGTTCAGATCGGCCCAGGTATCCGGGTCCCAGGTCGTGGACGAGTAGATCGTGGCGTGCGCCAAATCGGTCGCCGGCGAGCCGTAAAGCGCCTTCTCCAGATCGACGATGACGGCGCGGCCGGTTGTCTCGATCAGGAAATTGCCCGGATGGGTGTCGGTGAGCACCAGGGAAACCGGCTGGGAGCGGGCGCTTGCCTGCCGCTGAAAATCGCGGGCCCAGGCCAGCTCATCGTCGATCTCGGCGCGCGCCGCGGGATCCAATGCTGCTTCGTCGAGCAGGCGTGCCTGTGCCCCGATCTCGGCCATAGCCCCGCCGACCGGATCGGTGTGATCGGCCAAGGGTGGCCGCGCGGCGGTTGTAGGCAGCGGCAGGGAATGGATCGCCGCCATGGCCTCGGCCAGCGCCGGCAAGTCGTTGGGCAGGCGCGGCGGGCGGCCATGGATGTGCGCGACAACAAGGGCGCCCATGGGCACGCGCGGCGCCGGATCGATGACACCGTATAGGCGCGGGCTGTGCCCCGATGCGGCCACACGCGCGAAACAGGCGGCCTGATAGGCCAGGTTGTCCGCGGCGGAGAGGGCAAATTGGCTTTGCTTGGGCACGCGCAGAATTTGTTCCCGGCCGCGAATGGCCAGATGGTCATGGGCCAGCCCTTTGACCGCCATCGGCGAGAGATCGGCACGGGTGATCTCCGCATAACCGGGCAACGCCGCAACGGCGGCGGCAAGCGCTTCGAGGTCAGGTCCGTGACTCATGTTCTAGCGGTATCACGGGGTAGATATCCGAAGAAAGGCTGGTTGTGCTATGACGCGGGTCATGGACACACCTCTGCTGAGTATCGTCATTCTGGCCCGCAATGCCGCTGGCACTCTGCCCGCCGTGCTAACCGCCTTGGATGAGGGACGTCGCACCGGACTAGTGCGCGAGATTCTGTTGGCCGATGGCGGGTCCACGGATTTCACGGTTCGGCGAGCCGAAGCCGCCGGGGCCGAGGTGTTGGTCGGGCCGGCCGGGCGCGGCGCGCAACTTGTGGCCGGGGCCGCGCGCGCGGTTGGGCCATGGCTGCTGTTCCTGCACGCGGATACGGTGCTTGCCCCAGGGTGGGCGGAGGCCGCCACGGCGTTCATTGCCGATCCCGCCAACAAGACGCAGGCCGCGGTCTTTCGTTTAGAGCTTGATGATGCGTACCCGCGGGCGCGGCGGATCGAGCGTTTGGCGCGCTGGCGCGGACGCACCCTTGGCCTGCCCTACGGCGATCAGGGCTTGTTGATCGGTGCCGACTTCTATCGCGACGTGGGCGGTTATCGGCCGCTGCCTCTCATGGAGGATGTGGATTTTGTCCGCCGCATCGGTCGTGATCGCCTGGTGCATCTGGAGGTGGCGGCCAAAACATCGGCGGAGCGTTATCGGGCCGGGGGCTGGTGGTTGCGGCCGCTGCGCAATCTATCGATTCTTGCGCTCTATTTTGCCGGTGTGCCGCCGCGTATTCTGCGTCGACTGTACGGCTAATGCGGTCGGCGCGGCATGTGGTCATCATGGCGCGCGCCCCGCGATTGGGGGCGGTGAAGCGGCGTTTGGCGCGTGACGTGGGGGCGCTGGCCGCGTGGCGATTCTATCGGCACGGGCTCGTCGCACTAGCCCGCCGCCTGCGCGGCGGCGGGCGCTGGCGTTGCTGGCTGGCGGTAACACCCGACCGGGCGCTGCGGGGGCCATGGCCGGCGGCATGGCAGGTGATCCCACAGGGCCGCGGTGACCTAGGCGCGCGCATGGGGCGGCTTTTCCAAGGCCTGCCGCCAGGTCCGGTGGTGATCGTCGGCTCCGACATTCCGGATCTTGGGCCGGCGCACATCGCCCGCGCCTTTGCGTTGCTCGGCGATCATGACTGGGTATTCGGGCCGGCCGGCGATGGCGGCTATTGGCTGATCGGCGCCCGCCGCCGCCCGGCGCGGCGCGACCCGTTTGCCGGCGTGCGCTGGTCGAGCCCGCACGCCCTATCGGACACTTTGGCCAATCTATCTCTTGCACGCGTAGCTTTTTTGGAAGAATTGCAGGATGTGGATACCGGCGCCGATCTGCGCCGCTGGCGGCAAGGAACCTAGGCACAGGGTCTGTTAATCGGTGAAGCGTCGCGACCGCTTCGAGCCCAAAACGGATCTTTAACTTGGGTGAGACTTTCGATCTTAAGAGCGTGTCATTTCGTCGTGACGAGGCGGTAGCCATAGTCGCACTCATCGAGGTCGAGCAGTTTAGAATACCGCTGCTCCCATGCACCGGTATCCAGGTCGCTCGCAAGTTTTTTCAACGCCTCAGATATGTTGTCTACCACCCAGAAGGATGACATGGCGGCCCGAATTCTGGGATCGAGATAGGCCGCAGGCCGCCGCCAATAGGCGCACAAGAAACCGTCAGTACAGTCATGCGGAATTGGAACGGCCGAAATCTCTACTGACCCAAGCCACTCCTCATAATCTGTCATCCTTGGCATTTGCTCCTCGTCCAACGCCACAAGTTCCGGAATGTAATCCGCAAGCCAGAACCCCCGATGCGAAGGGTCGAATGTAAGTAGGACGACTTGGCCCCGCGTCACGCGACGCATCTCTCTGAGGCCCTTTTCTTTGTCGGCCCAATGGTGAACCGTCAGGATCGCCATCGACGCATCAAAGGAATTGTCGTCGAAAGGTAAGTCTTCTGCATAACCCTGAATAACCGGAGCTGCTGAGGTACCACGCTGTCGGATCATTTCCACCGAAGGCTCGATAGCCGTAACTTTCCTGTCGGTGGGCTCATACGAACCCGTTCCGGCTCCAACATTCAGGACAGTTTTTGCCGATCCCAGAGCCCTTCCGATCACCATCTCAATCCGGGAGTCAGGTTTCCTGAGATCAGAATAATTGACACCGATGGTATCGTAGGAAGTGCGCATAGAGCCGGGTAACATACGGCGACAGATTTGTCATGAAATGTCTGCTTTGTCCGCAAAACAGCCATTCGTTGTCACTGGAACTCCAAACTTGCGCAAGTCGTGGTTCAAGCAAAGCTGATGACCTGCCCATGCCTGATAATTGCTGGCTCAACACAATTATCTTCTGGCTCTGATGAATGAGTCCTGAGCCTAGTCGCCCTTCAGATGCTCCATGAGGCGGGGCATCAACTCCACCAGGTTGCATGGCCGCAGGCGCGAATCGAGTTGGTGGCGCAGAATATCCTGCCAACCGTCGCGGCAGGCGGAGGGAGAGCCGGGTAGGGCAAAAAGGTAGGTACCACCGGCAACGCCGCCGATGGCGCGGCTTTGCATGGTGGAGGTGCCGATCTTCTGATAGCTCAGCCAGCGGAACATCTCGCCAAAGCCCTCGATCTCTTTTTCCAACACCTGCTTGAACGCCTCGGGCGTCACGTCGCGGCCGGTCACACCGGTACCGCCGGTGCTAATCACCACGTCCACGGCGGCATCGGCGATGTGGGTGCGCAGACAGGCGGTAATGGCCGCGATCTCGTCGCGTACGATCTCGCGGTGCGCCACGGTGTGCCCGTCGGCGGCGATCATCTCGGCCAACGTGCGGCCGGACTTGTCGTCTTCAAGAGTACGGGAATCGGAGACGGTCAGGACGGCGATGTTGACCGGTAGGAACGGTTTGCTGTCATCAATACGCGTCATTGGGGGTCGTTGTATTCCTGGCTAGATCCCGCGGTTCGCGGTCGAGGGCGACATAGCGCGGCCAGTCGCCGGCGGCGATTTCATCCAGCGATGGTACCCGCTGCCCCAGACGCATGCGGTAAATCCAGAAATTGGTCAAGACCCGTTCGATAAACAAACGCGTCTCGCGGGAGGGCAAGCTCTCGATGAAAAGCAGCGGATCGCCCTGAAAATCCATGCGCCGCTGCCACTTGTTCAGATTACCCGGCCCGCCATTGTAGGCCGTCGTGAGGCGAAACAGGTCGCCCTGCACCACCGGATTCTCCAGCAGATGCGCGATGTAACGCTGACCCAAATCCAGGTTCGTCGCCGGATCGTAAAGCTGCCGGTTCTTGCGGCTGCGCAGGCGGCGGTCGCGGGCGATGAAGCTGGCCGTGCTCGGCAACAGTTGCATCAGGCCTCGCGCCCCGTCAGGGCTCTTGGCCGTCGGATTGAAGCCCGACTCCTGGCGGACCAAGGCATAGACCAGCGCCCGGTCGACAGTGAAACCCGATCGCGGCTGCCACGGCGGAATGGGATAGAGCGCCACATCGAGCGCCCCACTATCGGCAACCGGATGGTCCGAGTCCGCCAGCCGCCGGCCGATGCGGAAGGCCAACTCCGGCATACCGGCGCGCTCCGCTAGTGCGAGCAGGGCGCTGGTAAATTCGACATCAGCCCAGGTGTTGAGCCGGCGTAGCTCAAGTTCGGCACGGCGGCGCTCGCCGACTTGCAGCAAGGCCATGGCTCGCGCCGCATCCGGTGCCGATTCCAGGCGCGACAACGCGGCCTTGTCCAGGGGGTGTACATGAAAATCGAAGGTCGGCTGCTGACCTAGCGCCCGTTGCGCCATCAGGCCATAGAAAGTGCGCGGATAACGGGCCGCGCGGGTCAGCCACTCGCTCATGCCCGCCGGGTTGCGCAAGCGCAGGCTGGCCCGGGCCGCCCAATAGGCGCCCGCCGCCGCGTTCCATCTGGATACCTTGTCCGATAGGGCCAGGCGCGAAAAATGCCAGGCCGACTCCTCGATCCGCCCCAGGCGCCATGCGGCCAGTCCGGCTGACCAGTGCGTCATCGGCGCCAATTCGCCGGACCGCCGTGCCGCCGCGTCGGCAATGTCGTAAGCGTGCTGATCTTCGCCATAATAGAACCAGGCGGCGGCGATATCTGAATAGCTGTCGTCAATCTCGACCTGATCGAGAAGGCGCTTGGTTTTCCGGCTGGCCAGCAGCTTTTCGCTGGCGGTCAGACGGGTGCGTAAGACATTGCGCCGTATCTGCCGTTTGATTTGCCGCGCCTTGCGCCGGTCGGACCGGTTTAGCTTCTTGGTTGAGCGATAGGGGCCCTCGCGGCTGGCGCTGGCCGGTGGCGTGCTGAACCGTGGGGCGATCGGCGCGCGCGGCATTTTGTAGTTCGCCGGACGGCGCTTGAGTGCCAGCTTGTAGATCCGGCGGGCGTTCGGATGGTCGGCGTAGTCGGCTAGCCAATCCCGCAACTCAGTGTATTTGGACCGGTAGGCGGTCGGATGCAGATAGCGTTGTGCGAGCACATGGCCGAGCAGCCGCCGGTCGGCGAGCGTCGCTATCCGCTTGTCCGCAGCCTTCCATTTGCCTTGTTTCTGCAGGGCAAAGATGTCGCGGTAAAGCAGCACATCCGTATCGGAGAGGACCGCCGGCAGGTCCACGGTAGACCGCGCCACCCGCTGTACGGATGGCGTTGGCTCGGCCGCGGCCGGTGTTACGGTGGCCAGGACCGAAACGGTCAATAATATGGCGAGCCCGCTTAGCGACAAACGCTTGCGGGCAATTCGAGCCATTTTCACGAACGCCCCCCTGAAGCAATACTCACGTTACCCAACACGCGCGGCCGGGGCAACAAGGCGTCCGCGCGCCGTTACCGCCAGAATCGGCGGTACGGGTGAAGATCGCGTTAATACTTAACTGGCGAGCAGGGGATCCTTGCCCGAGCGTATTGCTGCCTTCAGAGCTAGAAGGTCGCGCCAAGCCAGGCGTTTCTGGGCCGGCTGACGCAGCAGGTAGGCGGGATGCAGGCTGGCCATTGCCGGGATTGGCCGCGTCAGGCCAACGTGCTGGTAGTGGGCCCAGTGTCCGCGCAGCTTCAGGATGCCCTCGCGGCGCCCAAGCAGGGTCTTGGCCGAAATACCGCCGACGAAGAGCAGATAATTGGGGTCGACCAGTTCGATATGCCGCTCGACGAACGGCAGGCAGGCGGCGATTTCGCTCGGCGTGGGGCTCCGGTTGCCCGGCGGTCGCCAGAACAGCAGGTTGGTGATGTAGGCCGTGGTGCGGTCCAAACCGATGCAGGCCAGCATCCGGTCGAGCAATTGCCCGGAGACACCGACGAAGGGCAGACCTTGCCGGTCTTCTTCGGCGCCGGGACCCTCACCAATCACCATGACCTTGGCCTGCGGATTGCCGTCGGCGAAGACCAGGTTCATCGCTGTCTGCTTCAAAGGGCAGCCGTCGAAGGTCGTCAGCGCCGCCCGCAAATCGTCCAAAGTGGCGGCGGCTCTTGCCAACGACTGCGCCGAGGCCAGCGCCGCATCGTTTGAAATCAACGCGCCGTCTCCGGCCGGGACCGCCGACACGCGCGGTGCCGTTTCGGCCGGCGCGGGGGGCGGCGCGGGGGGCGGTGGCGCCATGCGGTCGCGGGGAGAATCACCGATCGCCTCGTCGGCGCCGGCCTGGATCAACCAGTTTAGGGCAGCAAGCGATTCATCACGGTCAGTTTGCATGCGACCAGTCTATCACCACGCTTCGTGTCGACAACCGACTGTTGATTTAGATCATGGCCGCTCGACTACACCTCCATCATATAAAGGTCATGAAACTGGTATTTACCGGCCTTAGCTCGGCCGTGACAGGGGAGAATCTCATGACACGATCACATTGGCGGTTTTTGATCGTCGGCGCGGTAATTGCTTCGGTGGCAACTCTCACGTTGCCTACGATGGCAGCGCCGCCGAACGATTGGTCCGGCGTTCCGGCAAAGACGGTGAAATTATTCTATCCTGGGCAGTCCAGTTACCAGTGGCTCCGAAGCTCCGAACACAAGCGGGCGGACCGGAAGACTCAGAAGGGTGATAGCTGCATTTCCTGCCACGAGGACGAGGAACAGGAAATCGGAGAGCTGATCGTTAGCGGCCAGCGGCTGGAGCCCAATCCGATCGAGGGCAAGCAGGCGGTCATCGATTTGGCGGTGCAAGCTGCCCACGATAGCGACAACCTGTACTTTCGCTTTCAGTGGAAGACGCGCAATCCCTACCCCGGTAGCGCGCATCCGCATTGGCAGTATGATGGCAAGGAATGGAAGGCACTCGGTTGGCCGCAGTTGCACAAGAAAGTGTGGGGCGAGGGGCAGCCGGCCATTTATGAAGACCGCCTGTCGATGATGATCGACGACGGATCGGTGCCCATGTTCGCCGAACAGGGCTGCTGGCTTAGCTGCCACGATGGCATGCGCGACATGCAGGATCTTGCCCCGACGGATAGCGTCAAGGCACATCCGTTACTGGGAAAGAGCCTAAAAAAGAAGGACGTTCGCAAATATCTGCCTGCCTCGCGCAGCGATAGCAACCTGTCCTGGGATAAGACTAAATCGGCCGAGGAGATCGCGCAGATCAAGGCGAGCGGCGGTTTCGTCGATCTCGTGCAGTGGCGTGGCCATCGTTCGAACCCGGTTAACATGGCCGATGACGGCTATGTGCTGGAATACCGCTTGTTCGATTCCGGCAAGAAGATGTTCAGCAAAAACTGGGACAAGGCGGCGAAGCAGCCAAAGTACATGTTCGACGAAACAAAGGTTGGCTTCAAATCGCGGACCTTGGACGAGATTCGCGATACCTCGAAGCCGAGCTCGCTCATTGCCGAGGAGAACGCAGCCGCCTTTGATCCCAATGCCGGCTGGAAGGAAGGGGATATGATCCCTGAATACTACCTCACCCGCGCGGGTGCAGAGGGCTCGGCCGCCGATAATAGCGACGTCCAAGGGACCTGGAAGGATGGCACGTGGACGGTGCTGTGGACCCGCAAGCTGGATACCGGCAATCCTCAGGACGACAAGATCATGAAGGTCGGCGGCGTCTATACCTTTGGCTTCGCCGTCCATGACGACAATATCACGACCCGGGGACACCACGTTTCCTGGCCGTTGACCGTTGGAGTTGGTGCTGAGGCGGACATTCAGTCGGTCCAGATCAAGTAACCGTCACGCGGATAAAACCCGGCCGGTTTGTGTGGCCGGCCGGGTGCCGCTGGCCAATACCTCTGATACCATTTCACCACCAGAAGTCGGAAAAGGCGAAATGCAGGTTCCCAAATCTGTTTCACGACGCGCTGCCATAACCACTGCTATCGTGGTTGCGGTCGCAATCGGCATTGCGCTGGCGTTTGAGCCGATTACGCGCACGGTCGTTGCCAGCCAGTTCGCGTGCCTCGGCTGCCATACCAACTCGGAATACGATTTTCGTGAGGCAAACTCGCCATCCAAACGGCACCCCGCGACGCCAGAAGGCGGCGATGCCCTTTGCGTCGACTGTCATGTGGCCACGGGATTGGTGAATTCGGCCTTTGTCTTCACCCATTACCTGGACGGAACCGACCTTTTGGGCCGCCCCCGGGATATCAAGAGGGCGCGCTTTCCGGCTGAGGTGACGCCCATCGGCAAAAAGGCATACAGCGTGCGTGACGCGCTGATGGAATACGACAGCGCCCCCTGCCGGACCTGCCACATCGAAACCGAGATCAAGCCGAAACGTAAGCGCGGGCAAAAGGCCCATACCAATGCCCTCAAGAACAAGGAAACCTGTATCGAGTGCCACTACAATCTCGTCCACCGCGAAGTTGATCTGCGTCCGATATTGACCGAGTGATCGAGTCTGAAAGAACGTCTTGTCCGAGGACGGGATTGAGTGCGGGCTTTATGCTGTCGATGTCGAATTGCGTGGCGCATGGACAACGGACCCTTGATCTACATCATTGCCACGCAAACGCTTTTTGACACTAAATATGAGGCGGTATGGCGAAGGGGGCGAGGCCAACATGTTCCGCATCGACCGTCACTGCAATCTGGTACATGATGAAGCACCGCCGCGAGAAAGCTTTTTCAATCAGCCTGGCAGGGGGGCACAGCACAATGACCGACAAGCCCCTTGCAATCGATAGGGCCGGGCACCCGTCGCTGCGTTTGCGGGAAATCGTCCCCGGCGTCCCAGCCTATCTCGAAGAGGTTTATTCGTGGGCCTATCTGAACCCGCGCAATCTGCTCTTGCTCGATCGGCCCTGGATTGTCTCGGCGATCTTGTGGGGTAACTATCGCAAGCTTCTGCGCGCCACCTTGGCCGAGGTGTTGCCCGGTACGCGCGTGTTGCAGCCGGCCTGCGTCTATGGCGATTTCTCGCCGCGCCTTGCCGCTCATGTGGGCCCGGCCGGCACCCTACACGTGGCGGACGTAGCACCTTTGCAAGTTGCCAATTGCCGGCGCAAGCTGAAGCCGTTTCCGAATGCGCGGGCCTGCGTTCGCGATGCCGCCAATCTAGGCGGTGACTATGATGCCGTGTGCTGCTTCTTCCTGCTGCACGAGTTGCCGGATGCTTATAAGCGCAAGGTCATCGACGCCCTGCTGGGCAGTGTCGTCCCCGGCGGCAAGGTCATTTTCGTCGACTACCATCGGCCGCACGGAGCACACCCCCTGAAACCCGTCATGAATCTGGTATTCGAAACCCTGGAGCCGTTCGCCAAGGCCCTGTGGGGCCGCGAGGTCAGCGATTTTGCCGGCGAGCCGGAGGCATTCTCCTGGTCCAAGCAAACCTATTTCGCCGGTATGTATCAAAAAACCGTCGCGAGTCGCCTGATCTAGACCGCGAATACACCCGATATATACTCAATATATACTCAATATATACCCGCCCCACGCGATGGATTCGCGTTGGCTGTGGCCTATCATCTGTACTATGTCTAGGCGCTCGCACCCAGCCGGGGGCTGGCTGGCGATGACAGCGGGGGGCCGGAGCCATGGAACGGGAGTCAATGGATTACGACGTCGTGATCGTCGGCGCCGGACCATCGGGCCTGGCAGCGGCGATCCGGCTGCGGCAACTGGCCGCTGAGGGTGGCCACGAGATCTCCGTCTGCGTGCTGGAAAAGGGCTCCGAGGTAGGCGCCCACATTCTCTCCGGCGCCGTCTTCGAGCCGCGCGCCCTGGACGAGCTCATCCCCGACTGGAAGGACAAGGGCGCACCGCTGAACACGCCGGTGGGCGAGGATAAATTCAAGCTGCTCACGGCGACGCGGGCCTACGGCTTGCCCGTCGGGTTGATGCCGGCGCAGTTCCAGAATCACGGCAACTACATCGTCTCGCTGGGCAACCTGTGTCGCTGGTTGGGCGAGCAGGCGGAGGCGCTGGGCGTGGAGGTTTTTCCCGGCTTTGCCGCCGCTGAGGTCCTCTACGACGATGCCGGGCGTGTCTGCGGTGTGGCTACCGGCGATATGGGGGTAGCCAAGGACGGCACGAAAAAAGAGACCTATCAGCCCGGCATGGAACTGCGCGCCAAATATACGCTGTTTGGCGAGGGCTGCCGGGGGTCGCTGAGCAAGACCCTGATGCAACGCTTCTCGCTGCGCGAGGACGCGGACCCGCAGACCTATGGCATTGGCCTCAAGGAGCTTTGGCAGCTGGATCCGGCGCAGCACCGCCAGGGCCTGGTCATGCACACCGCGGGCTGGCCGATGGACCGCCGGACCTGGGGCGGCTCCTTCATTTATCACTTGGAGGATAACCAGGCGGCGATCGGCTATGTGATCGGCTTGGATTACAAGAACCCGCACCTATCGCCGTTCGACGAGTTCCAGCGCTTTAAGACGCACCCGGCGATTCGGCCCATGTTCGCCGGCGGCAAGCGTATTGCCTACGGCGCCCGCGCCCTCAACGAGGGCGGGGTGCAAGCCTTGCCGAAACTGGTCTTCCCCGGCGGGCTTTTGCTTGGCTGTGCCGCGGGCATGCTCAACGTGCCCAAGATCAAGGGCAGCCACAATGCCCTCAAAAGCGGCATGCTGGCCGCCGAGTCGGTCTATGAGGCCCTTTCGACCGGCGATGCGGGATACGGCGAACTGGCGAGCTATCCGGAGAAAGTGCGTGGATCTTGGATTTACGAGGAATTGCACAAAGCGCGTAACTTCCGCCCCGCCTTTGCTCGCTGGGGCCTCTATGGTTCCATGCTTTATGCCGGCCTCGATCTCAAGTTGCTGGGTGGCCGCGCGCCGTGGACTTTGCGCCATAGCGAGCCCGACCACCGCAGCCTACGGCCGGCCGCCGAGGCCCCGAAAATCGACTATCCGAAGCCGGACGGGGTTGTCAGTTTCGACAAACCCTCGTCGGTCTTCCTTTCGGGCACGAACCATGAAGAAGATCAGCAGGTTCACTTGCGCCTGACCGACCCGAATGTGCCGGTGGCGCACAATCTGGCGCTGTATGACGCGCCGGAGCAGCGTTATTGCCCGGCGGGAGTATACGAGATTATTCGCGATGCGGACGGCGGCAACGCGCGGCTACAGATCAACGCCCAGAACTGCGTGCACTGTAAAACCTGCGATATCAAAGATCCGGAGCAAAACATCACCTGGGTAACGCCGGAAGGTGGCGGGGGGCCGAACTATCCCAATATGTAGGGATAACCGGCTTTAGGAGGCCGCTTCGCCCTTGCTTGCACGGGCGTGGCGTATCAATTTGGGGGAAAGCAGCCGCCAAGAGCAGATTCGCCCGTTGCTGTGGGCGGGCAACGGCGCTTAGATAAGCCCGAAGGAGGGCAGATTAGTGCGGTCCAAGATGTATACGGCATGGTCGGTATTGATGGGCGCGGTCATGCTGCTTCCCGGGTGTGCCGAGATTACCGAGCTTGCTGCCGAGTCGCCGCCACCCCCCCCCATCCTTCGTCTCGCCGCGGCGTCCAGCGATGTGAGCACGGACGCTACCGCGCAGCCGAGTTCGCCGTTCGGAGCTTATTTGGCCGGCCTTCATGCCGGGCGCCAGCAAGATATATCGAGCGCCGCGGACTATATGCTGCAGGCGCTGGCCTCGGACCCGGAAAACGAGCAACTTCTCGAGCGCGCCTTCGTGCTCAACGCGGCGGACGGGCGCCGGCCCGAGGCGGTGGAGTTGGCGCGGCGCATCGGCTCGGCGAATCCGGATCAAGGATTGGCTGGCCTTACCCTTACCGTCGATGCCGCCGCGCGCGGGGCCATGGACGAGGCGGAGGATTTCCTTACTCAGTTGCCGGAAAAGGGCCTGAATACGGTTACCGCACCGCTTTTGTTGTCCTGGGTGCAGGTTGCCAAGGGCGATCTCGATGCGGCTATCGAGCGTGCGGCGCCGTTGCGTAATCGCAATGGCTTCGGTGTGTTCTACAGTCTGCACGTGGCGCTGATCAACGATGTGGCCGGGAAGGTAGATGCGGCGAAGGTTGCTTATGAGGAAGTCCTTGAGGCCAGCGGCAGGCCGACCCTGCGTTTGGCCTGGGTCGTCGGCAATTTCTTCGAACGCATAGGCGATGTGGACCGCGCCGCGGAACTTTACCGAAGCATGCTCGAACGCACCCCGGATTCGACATTGTTCGAGGTTGCCCTTGAGCGCCTTGCGACCGGCGGCAAGCCGCAACCATCGGTCGCCACGCCGGCAGAAGGTATGGCGGAGGCCCTGTTCAACCTGGCCAGTCTGCTCTCGCAAGAGCGGGCGGAAGAGATTGCCTTGGTGCATGCGCATCTGGCTTTGTGGCTGAAGTCGGATTTCGAGATTGCGCGCATTCTCGTTGGCGAAGTGCTGCAAGGCCAAGGGCGCGGTGCCGACGCCATTGCCGTCTACCGGGAAATTCCGACCCAATCGCCATTCTCCTGGATGGCCGGGCTACGTATTGCCGAGGAATTGGAGACCTTGGAGCGGGTAGACGAGGCGGCGGTGGAGCTTGAAAGGTTGGCGGTCGCCCGCCCGGCGCGCTTTGAGCCTTTGTACCGTCTTGGCAACCTGTTTCGCAGCAAGGAGCGTTTTGCAGAGGCGGCCTCGGCCTATGACCGCGCGGAGGCGCGCCTTGACGCACCGGATCGCCGTCACTGGAGCCTTTTTTACTTCCGTGGCATCGCCCTCGAGCGGCTGTCGAAATGGTCGCGGGCGGAGAAGGATTTGCTGTTCGCCCTGGAACTCGAGCCCGACCAGCCATTTGTCCTCAACTACCTGGCGTACTCATGGGTCGAGAAAAAGCTCAATCTCGACAAAGCCAAAAGCATGCTTGCGCGCGCTGTTGAGTTGCGCCCCGATGACGGTTTCATCGTCGACAGCCTGGGTTGGGTTCACTACCGCCTTGGCGAGTATCAGGAAGGGGTGCAATTTCTGGAACGCGCTGTCGAACTGCGGCCGCAAGACCCGGTCATCAACGACCACCTGGGCGACATCTACTGGCGCGTCGGCCGCCACCAAGAGGCACGCTTCCAGTGGCGCCGTGCCTTGAGCCTGGAGCCCGAGGTGGACACGGTGCCGACAATCGAAGGTAAGATTCAAAACGGCCTGAAAGATTCAGGAAAAGACATCTGATCTTGCCGATGCGCACTAGATAATCGCCCCGATGCACCGGTGCCTCGCCTGGGCCAAGGTCAACCTGACCCTCCATATCACTGGACGCCGTGCCGACGGCTATCACGAGTTGGAAAGCTTGGTGGCCTTCGCCGGAGTCGGTGACACGTTGGAGTTTACCCCCGCCGCCGACCTAACACTCTCGATAACGGGTCCATTCGCGCCGGCGATTGCCGCAACCGGAAGTGCGGACGAGGACAACCTGGTGCTGCGCGCGGCGCGGTCGCTTCGGGGGCGCCTTGGCATTGCCGATGGCGCCCATATCCGTCTGGATAAGCACCTGCCCGTTGCGGCCGGTATTGGCGGTGGCTCTGCCGACGCGGCGGCTACGCTCCTCGGTCTGGTTGAATTCTGGGGCGCCGGCGATGCGGCGTTGTTGAGCGAGGTTGGCCTTGGCCTCGGCGCCGATGTGCCGGTCTGCCTGGCCGGCGGACCCAGCTATGTTTCAGGAATTGGCGAGCGTATCGCCCCGGTGCCGGACCTGCCGCCGGTTTGGCTGGTTTTGGCTAATCCGGGCCGAGCATTGGCGACCGGCGCCGTCTTTGCCGCCCGCGAGGGTAATTTTTCGCCGCCGCAGCCTTGGACCGAGCCGATTGCCGAGGCCACGGACCTAGCGGCGCGGCTGGCTATGTACCGCAACGATTTGGAACCGGCGGCGCGATGCTTGACGCCCGAGATCGACGATGTGCTGGCGGTGCTCCAGGCGACCGATGGCTGTCTCCTGGCCCGTATGTCGGGAAGCGGGGCGACATGCTTTGGTCTCTATGCCGATCCGGCGTCGGCGCGCGCCGCCGCCGCTATGATCGGAGAGCAAAGGTCAACGTGGTGGGTTGCCGCGGCGCCTGTCCTGGGTCGGACTATGGCCTAGTTACTGCTGTCGAGAATCTTCACCACTTCGCGCATGTCGGCGAGCAGATCCGGCGATGCCTCGCCGTCGACAGGAAGACCGGCAATCTGTTGGTATAGGCGGATGGCTTGAGTGGTGTCGCCATCGATGATGCCGTCAGGTGTGCCAGCAGCCAGATCCAGGCGGCCGAGCATACGTTCCATTTCGATGATTTCGCCGGCGCTCAGCCCATCGGTTAGGGCTACGGGCGGTGCGGGCGCGGTGACCCGAGGGCTGTCGCTATCGGGGATGCCGGCGCGGCTGGCGGCTTCGGACGCGGGTGCTGTGGTGTCGCTTTGCCAATCCTGGCCCGCTGGCAGGCGCGAGGCTATCTGCCGATCGCTAAGGACCAGCTCGGGCGGTTCGCTCTGATTGCTGAGGATCAATACGCCTAGCAATGCGGCGCCGGCAGCGGCGACGAGCGCGCCGTTCTTGTGCATGCGCCGCTTGATGCGCCTTTCCGTCGGATGCACCGCGTTGGTCGGCATCAGCTTGTTGGCGCGCACTGGCGTTTCACCAGAGTCGCCGGATTCACTGCGCTTGGCTTCGCTGGTGTTGGTCGCCGGGCCCGGCCGGTCCGACCACCGCCGCCGTTCGCCGGTAACAGCACTGGCCGCGCCAGACAGGGTTGGGCCGGTGGGCCCGTGTTCCGCTGAGTTTTGCGGCGCGGCAGCAGCAGCGCCCGTCGAAAGAGGTGGCGGCGTGGTCACCCGGCGGCGCTCGCGCTTGGTCGGCGTCGGTTCGACCGCCTTGGCGGCAGGCGATTCTTGAGCCGGGCTCGACTGCGGCGTGGCCTTACGGCTGGCGCGCGGCGAGGCCGCGGCCGGCTTTTTGCCGACACGCTTTGACTTCACGGGTTTGCCGTTCTTGTAGCGCAAGGTGCCCATCTCACTGTCTGAAGCAGGAAGCGGCATTTTGCCGCATGAGAGATTAACTACGGATTAATGGTAATTTCCCGCTAACAACTTGATTCATTGGACGATCAGGCCACATCGGCGATTCGGTGCGAGGGGCGCAATGGGGCCGTTATTCATGATTTGTTCCTGGTGTGGCTGGGGGGTCCACATCTGCGAGATTTGCTATAAGCTCCCGCCGCATGAGCCATAACACCTGGATTCACCGGGTGGTCCGCCTAGCCGTCCGGCCGCTGGCGACCACTCGCCTCTCGCCCAATCACGTCACAACCCTTCGTCTGGTGGCGGGATTTGCCGCGGCGGGCGCCCTCGCCCATGGCGACGAGGTCTGGCGCCAGTGGGGTGCGGGCATTTTCCTTTTTTCTATGTTTCTGGACCGAGCCGACGGCGAGCTGGCGCGGCTAAGCGGCAAGACGAGTCCGTGGGGCCATACCTATGACCTGGTCAGCGATTCCGTCTCGAACGCCTTGGCGTTTCTGGGCCTGGGCGTTGGCTTGCGGGACGGTATGTTTGGCGTCTGGGCCTCGCCTATGGGGTTTGCCGCCGGTGCGGCGATTGCGGCGATCCTATTGCTGATTGTCCGGCTGGAGGATCTTCACGGCGCGCGGGCTGGTGAACTGGGGGGAGTAGGCGGATTCGATCCGGACGATGCGATGCTGATTCTGCCGCTCGCCGTATGGTTTGGCGGGGCCGATTGGCTCTTGCTGGCAGCAGCCGTTGGCGCTCCGGGCTTCGCTCTTCTGATGTTGGCTAAATTCCGCAGCCTCTTACGCGGCGCCGGGTCCTGACCCCGGTTGCGTGTCGTGTGTTGCCGGTGCCCGTCGCAGTCCTACCAGGCGGCTGAGCGTCCATACGCAATAAGCAGTTGAGCCAATTCCGACCACGACGAAAAATTCCGGCATCCAGCCAAGCCAGGTAATGGGGGCGATCAGATAGATTCCATCCTCAAGCTCAAATCCCCCGTAACTTGGATACCCGACTCGGTCGCCCTCCGCGAACTCCATGCGCGAATCGAGGCCGAGATTGAGGAGCATGGAAAGCAACGAGGCAATGGCGCCGGCAGTGCCAAGGCCAATTGCCCAATAGCCCAGAAAACCGTCCGTAAGACCGAAACCGATCCCGAAGAAGAGCGCCGCGTAGCTCACGCCGCCGGTGACATAGTCGAAGTAATAGCCAAAGCGCGACGTCTTGTTGGTCAAACGTGCCAACTCGCCGTCGAAATGGTCCAGAAAACGGGCGAGAACGAACATCCCCGCCGCCCAATGCGCCAACCCGGCATCGCCGAGTGCATACAACCAAGCGGCGGCAAGCGCCAATACCAGCGTGAAGGCGGTCACCTGGTTCGGCGTTATCCCGACTTTCGCCAGCGGCCGGACCATGACGCGGGCAATTCTTTGATCGTACGGTGTCGTCGTCATGACAGCGCCGCCCACGTAAATCGGCTAGGGTAGGTCACGGGCATCATATATGGTTCGGCCAATTCAAATTTTCGCGTCGGGATGGGATGAATCAGTAGCGGAACCGGGAACTGCCGGCAAGATTCGTTGGTGACCGTTGTAAAACGCCCACACCGGATATACAAACCAGACCGTTCCGCAAAAACCGTTCCTGGCCAGCCGACTGTGGTTCTCCTGTGATTTTCTCCGCTGTGCGCGTGGGACACCTCTTGGCCCGATGGATTCGCCTCGTCGAGCGCATCGCGCCGTTGGTGCTTGTCTTGGCGGTGCTGGCGACCGGTGGGGCCGGCTACGTTACGATCGCCAAGATCGGCATTAATACCAGCACCACGGACATGCTCTCGCCGGAGCTGCCGTTTCGCCGCCACGATGCGGTGTTATCGCGCGCCTTTCCGCAACTGAGCGACACCTTGATCGTTGTCATAGATGGCGATACCGCGGACCTGGCGGCAGACGCAGCCATGGCACTGGCCGATGGCATGGCCGCGCGCTCGCAGGTGTTCCGCGAGGTGTTTTTTGCGGAAGGCGATCCTTTTTTCCGCCGCAACGGCCTGCTGTACTTGGATATCGTCGAGTTACAAGCGCTCTCCGACCGCTTGGCGGAGGCACAGCCGTTGCTCTCGGCATTGAGCGAAGACCCGTCCCTGCGCGGTTTGGCCGGGGTGCTGACTCAGGCGCTTACGGATGACGCGGGAAGCGGAACCGCGCGGGCCGCTGTAGCGCCGGCCCTGGACAAAATGGCGGCGGCGGTTGAATCGCTGGCCGATGCGCGCGCCGGGTCCGGCGTCGCCACTCCGCTATCCTGGCACGAGTTGCTTGCGGACGAGGCGCCGACGCCGGAGACAAGACGCCGTTTCATCGCCGTGCAGCCTGTTCTCGATTTCGGTTCATTGTCGCCCGCGGCCACGGCGATCGAGACAGTGCGCCGCCTTGCCGTGGATATGCAGTTGGATGAAGCGCACGGGGTGCGTGTGCGCCTAACCGGCTCGCCCGTCCTATTCCAAGAAGAACTGGAGACCCTGCGGGACAGCATGGGGTTGGTCGGGCTGATCTCGGCGTTGCTGGTGGCCGGTCTGCTTGCCATGGCCCTGCGGTCGGTGCGGTTGGTCGCGGCCACCTTACTGACGTTGGTCATGGGCCTCGTTTGGACCGCCTGTTTTGCAACCCTGGCAATCGGCGAGTTGAACCTGATCTCGGTTGCCTTTGCGGTGCTGTTTATCGGTCTTAGTGTCGATTTTGGAATTCACTTCGCCTTGCGTTATCGCGAGGCGCTGGATGGGAGCAGCAACGAAGTGCGGGCACAGCGCGCGCCTGGTCAAGCGCTGGCCGATGCGGCCAGTGGCGTGGGCGGATCGCTGGCACTCTGCGCCGTTGCCGCGGCGATCGGATTTTTTTCGTTCCTGCCCACCGACTACCGCGGGGTCTCTGAACTCGGCCTCATTTCCGGGGTCGGCATGTTTATCGCCTTGTTTGCCAACTTGACGATTCTGCCGGCGATCCTGGTCCTATTTCCGTTGCGGCCAGGATTGGCGCTGCCACGCAACCGCGCCGGGGACTGGTTACAAGGCGCGGTGGTTACCCATCGACGATGGGTCGTCGGTGTGGCGCTTGTGTTGGGTCTGGGTGCCGCGGCATCAGCGCCTTTCGTTTGGTTCGATGACGATCCGCTGAATTTGCGCGACCTTGAGACGGAGTCCGTGGCGACGCTTCTTGATCTGCTCGACGATCCGCGTTTGCAGCCATATCGGGCCCAGGTGCTTGCATCGGACTTGTCGGAGGGCGCGCGTTTGGCGGCGCGGCTTGATGAACTACCAGAGGTGGAAAGCGCGACGACCCTGGCCGACCTCGTGCCGCAGGTTCAGGACGAAAAACTCGCGATCGTCGACGACATGGCGCTGTTTTTGACACCTATCCTAGTACCCCAAGAACACCCGGCGCCGCCAACACCGCTGGAACTTGCCCAAGTGCTATCGGGGCTACGTAAGAGTCTGGATGAGGCGCCTGCATCGTTGCGCGCCAGCGCTGCCCGGTTTGCCACTGCCTTGGATCGGCTCGGCAGCGACGAGTCGGCCATCGCCGAGTTGCAGCGAGTTCTCCTGAGTGGCCTACCGCAACGCCTGGACGATCTTGACGAGGCACTACAGGCCGGGCCGGTTACGCTCGAGGATCTGCCGGCGCAGGTACAGGCACGCATGGTCGCCGCCGACGGGCGTGCATTGGTCGATGTGGTGCCGGAAGGAAACCTGCACGATTCGGATCGGCGCCGCCGTTTCGTTGATGCGGTGACCGGGATAGCACCCGCCGCCACCGGTCCGCCAATTACCATTACCGAAGCCGGGCGAGCGGTTGTCCGGGCCTTTGCCGAAGCGGCGATTTATGCCGTCTCACTGATCGTCCTGTTGCTGCTTGTAATCCTGCGCAGCCTGCGTGAAACGGCGCTGGTGTTAGCACCGTTACTTCTTGCCGCTGCGCTAACAGTGGCGGCGACCGTGCTTCTGGCCGTTCCATTCAACTTTGCCAACGTCATCGTTCTGCCGTTGCTTTTTGGCTTGGGGGTTGCCGGCGCCATTCATATTGTCGTGCGCGGACGCGGGGCCAGCGGCAGCAGCCTCACGGCGACCAGTACACCGCGCGCCGTGCTCTATAGTGCGCTCACCACCATTGGCTCGTTCGGCGCTCTGGCGTTGTCCAGCCACCGCGGAACCGCCGGCATGGGCATCCTGCTGACCATTGCCATATGCCTGTCGCTGGTTTGTACGCTCATCGTATTGCCAGCACTTCTGGCGACCTTCCCGGGTGGCTCGGCCGGTGGCAAGAGCAGGCCCGCCGGTCGCACGCTGGTCCGCGTATTGGCATTGTTTGTCGGACTCGGTTTGCTTGGCTTTATCGCCACCCAGGCGGACTTGGCGGATTTGTGGCGTCGTCTGGTTCAGCTTGGCGGCACCGGGGCGCTGGCGGTCGGGGCGGTGTTTTTTCTGGCCTTCTTGGTAGACACCGCGTCCTGGCATCTGATGTTGCCCAGCGCCCGGCTCAATCTTGATTGGCTCTACCGACTGTGGAAGGTGCGCATGGTGGGCGAGGCGTTCAATCTGGTCGTTCCCGCCGGTTCGATAGGCGGCGAGCCGGTGAAGGCGTTTCTGCTCAAGAAATTCCACGGTATTAGCTACCGGGAAAGCGGCGCGTCGCTGGTTATTGCCAAGACCGTCAACCTGTTGGCCCTGGTAACATTCGCGGCGGTGGGGTTTGCCTTCGTGCTTGCCGCGGAAAATTTGCCGGCGCTCTACCGGTGGGTTGCCGGGTCCGGCCTTCTGGCATTGGCCCTCGGCGTAGGCGGTTTTTACGCTGTGCAGCGTTGGCGAACGGCCAGCCGGCTAGCGGGTTGGTTGGCCCAACGGCGCATCGGTCGGCGCCTGGAAAGCGTCTTGGTCCATATCCAGGACGTAGATGACCGTTTCGCCCATTTCTATGGCGACTGCCGGGGGCGCTTTGTCGGCGCTTGGCTATTGGCCTTGCTCAATTGGCTGATCGGTATGACTGAACTCTATGTGATTATGTGGTTCCTCGGGCATCCGTTGCCGTTGAGCGATATCTGGCTGATCGAGGCCATGGCACAACTGGTGCGCGCCGCCGCCTTTGTTATTCCAGGCAGCCTGGGCGTGACCGAGGGCGTGCTGTTCCTTTTATACGGCGCCCTGACCGGTGTTCCGACCTTGGGGCTGGTGGTAGCCGTGGTCCGGCGCGCCCGCGAGCTGCTGTGGATCGCCTGGGGCCTGGCCCTGGGCTGGGCCTATTCCCTGAGCCCCAGCGTGGTCGTTGCGGCACAGGAGGAACAGCGCTAGGTTGCTCGCCGCCGACGGCAAATGGGGCGTAGCCAAGTGGTAAGGCATCGGGTTTTGATCCCGTGATCGGAGGTTCGAACCCTCCCGCCCCAGCCAAACTGCCGCGGTCTTACCTCACCTTTACTCAACTCGTACGCCGGTGCATTCCTTGTTAAATAGGGAAAAGGGAGCAGCTAGCCGTTTGAGTTGGCGGCGGCTCGAATGCGGGTTGCTCGTGAGAAGGACAAAAGCCGCCGATAGAGAGCCATGAAGATCGATCGGGGAAGGGCCAAATAGGCCAGATAATAAATGAAATATAGGGGTAGAGAGCGGTTGCAGGGGGCCCTGCGCCATTTAACCCAGGCCCGTGTGAGAGAGCCAAGCGAGTAAGAGCCCTTATGCTTTTCCTGTATCCCCGACCAAATCTCTGCATAGAGATTCGATGTCAGGCTTTGCAGCATTCCCGTCGTGCTGACGTGATAGTGGAAAAGAGGCTCGGGGACGGCTAGGCCATAAAAGCCGGAAATGCCAAGGCGCAAGTTAAACTCCCAGTCCTCGCAACCTCGCCTCATAGACTCGTCATAGCCTCCGACTTGCTGCCAAATCTGTTTGCGGATGAAAATGCAGTAGGGAACGTGATTCAAGAATAATTGCTCGAAGAAGTTGTAGGTTTTTCTCAGGACGCCTGCCTCATTTCCTTCCAAGGCGATATGTGCGAACGCATAAGCCCGATCGGGATCGGCCTCAAGAAGAGCAATTGCTTTGGCCAAGAACGTCGGCTCGATCCAATCATCGCAGTCGAGAGGCAACACATACGCGCCAAGAGCCTCACGAAAGCCCGTGTTGCGGGCTCCCGGCAACCCCAGATTTTCTTGGCAAACCAACCTCACGTCGTCGCCAAGAGTCTGCAAATAGGCAAGTGTGTCCGGATTTGTTGAACCGTCATTGATGACGATAATTTCAAAATCTCGGAAGGTTTGGGCGCGGATACTATCCAATGCGCGGCCGAGATAGGCGTGGGCATTGTAGCAGGGAAGGATGACGCTGATTACCGGAGTCTGAGAGCGGCCGTGGGAATCTTTCATGGCCGACAGTCGGCCCAAATCTCACCCCAGCGCAAAACGATCTCGACCGGTTTAAGGCCGGCCGCCATGATCTCATCCTCGAACTGCTTGAGCGTGTGTTCAACAAAGTGTGTGGAATCGGAGAAATAGTTGACGCCCAGTTCGGCTCGTAGAGGATTATGCCAATGGCGCTCGAAAAGAGGCACGCGAACAAGTAATTTTCCTGCGTTCGTTTTAGCGATCACGTCCCTAAGGAAGTCGACACGTTGGTCAACATGTTCCAAAATATTGGACAGAACGATCACGTCCCAATGACCCGAAGGAAGGTCCTTGAGCACATCACCCAGAACAAATTTTAGATTTTCTGGATTTTTTGCTGCAATGGCTTGACCAAGGCGGGCTTGGTCTAGATCAATGCCAGTCACTTCGACATCGCGTACACGTTGCGCGATGCTACGCGCGACCGCACCGTACCCACAGCCAATATCCAGAACGGTGTTTCCGGCGGGGATACGCTCGACGAAAAAGTCGTGGTACGCCATCAGGCGATGCTTAGGGTGTTCGCCATTTCCGTAAGCAACGGCTCGCTCGTTTATCACTAAATCCAGCCGGTCTTGGAG
>JAJFGP010000181.1 GCA_021776055.1 Kiloniellaceae bacterium | reverse complement strand
AGCCCACTACTGTCCGGTATAAATTGGTGGACTGATTGCATGACATTGATTCTATTCGTTTCCAGACGTTTAGCGGCGTTTAAGACACGAACGGAGATCAATGTCATGCGGCACTACAATAGCGTTTTTCATGATTTGTTGAAGCGCGTTCCCTGGAATCGTTTCGAGGCTTTGGTGGCGGCACATGGCGCGGACAAAGGTGTCCGGCGTCTGAGTGCGAAGGATCAGTTTATTGCTCTGCTTTACGGCCAGCTTTCCGGGGCTTTGAGCCTGCGCGAGATTGTGGGCGGTCTGGAGAGCCACCGAGCTCGTCTGTACCATTTAGGGGGGAGCCCGGTGCAGCGTTCGACGTTGGCAGATGCTAATGCGAAACGTTCCAGTGCGGTATTCTCGGAGTTGTTTGCGGCGCTCGTCGGACAGGCGCAACGGGGACTGCGGCGCAAGCTTGGTGACGCAACCTATTTGATCGACGCGTCGCCACTTGCCTTAAGCGGCGCAGGATCGCAATGGGCGCATTTTTCGTCGATGGCCTGCGGAGCCAAGCTTCATGTGATTTATGATGCGGATACCGCGCATCCGGTCTACGCGGCGGTGACGTCAGCGAAGGTCAATGATATCAAGGTGGCGCAGAAGATGCCCATTGAGGCCGGTGCGACCTATGTCTTTGATCTTGCTTATTATGATTACGCCTGGTGAGCCGGTCTCGATGCCGCGGGATGCCGTGTCGTCACCCGCTTCAAGACCAACACGCCGCTGACCGAGGTTACCGAACGGGTGTTGCCCGAGGACAGAGATATCTTGTCTGACCGCGTCGGCCTACTGCCCAAACGTCAGGGGAGAAACCGCAGGAACCCTTTTTCCCAACCCGTTCGCGAGGTCACGGTCAAGATCGAGACCGGCAAGGTGTTGCGTATCCTGTCCAATGATCTCAACGCCCCGGCCCGCCAAATCGCCGTCGCCCTCATCGCTTACTTGTTGCTCCGCCTTGCCCAGAAGGCACAAACAGCCGTCCAAAGCCCGCTCGCCTTCGCACGTCTTGTACGGGCAAACCTCATGCATCGGAAACGCATCGACCGATTACTCGAACCAGAGCCAGATCCGCCCAATACCCCAAACCAATTGGCGTTCCTATGCGCATAGAATTTATACCGGACAGTAGTGGGTCGAGCCCGGTAATGACGGGTGATTGGGTGGCGTTCGCCTTGCCCAATCGGAATTTAGGTCGGCGGCGGCTTCGCCGTCGCGTCCTCCCACTCGGGCTGGAAGCCGAGGATTTGGATACCCGGCGGCAAGTCCGGGTTGAATAGAGCGTTGTGCCAATAGGTGGCCTGAAACGCCGGGTCCGTCTCCTCCAGCGCGCGCACTCGGCAGGGCAAGGCATAGCTCTGTTCGTACTGGGAAAAGCGCAACACGCACCGGCCATCGGCGCACAAACGCGCGGCCATTTCCGCGCCGGGCCCGAACAGCGCGCTCATCTCGTCGGCGAATTCGGCCGGGCGCTGATAGTAGACGGCGGCCAAGAACGCCATGGCCGCATCGCGCCGGTCCGCCGGGTCATTGGTGCGCCGGTAGAGATGGCGGAAACGATCGGTCGCCTCCTCCGGGTCCGCCTTGACGATGAGCATGGTGATGCGCGCCGCCGCCTGCTCCTCCCCAACAAACACCACATCCGGCCGCATCCCCGACGTCGGCCGCCCCCCCGCATTGCGCACGGATAACTGCCGCAACCGGCATTGCCAGCCGAAGAAATGATCGCGCAGGGTTTTTGCTGTGGAGTCCGCCGCACCAATCATAGTGTCAACGCGCGGCGGTAACGACATGCGCCTTAATCTTTGCCGCGACCGGGCCATCGCCATAACGCGCCGCGATGGCCTCGGCGGCTCGATCGGTGACAAAGTCCAGACGACTGGCGTCCCGAGCTTCAATTTCGTTGCGCAGCGGCGTGCCTTGGCAATAGGCGACCGCGGGATGTCGTGGTGACGGGGCCCGGCTGGTTTCCTCTAGCGTGGCAATCGACACGTCGGAGAATCCCGCTTCATTTAGTTCCGCCCGTATCAACGCCAGGTCGTAATAGCCGTGCGGCGTACGGGCGAGAAAACGTGGCGGATCGTGGGGAAATACGGTGGCCGCGGTCTCCGTCACAACATTGGCGAACTCGTTCGCCTCGATACGGTCCCAGACGCTGAAAAGGAAGCTTCCACCTGGTCTGAGCACCCGCCGCGCCTCGGCATAGCCGCCGACCCTATCCGGGAAAAACATGGCGCCGAACTGACAAACAACAACGTCAAATGAAGCGTCATCGAATGGCAAATTGAGAGCATCGGCTTGGTGCCATTCGATGCGCTTATCCGGCCCCTGCTTGTCTGCGGCATGATCGAGCATGGGTTGGTTGAGATCGCTCACGACGTAATGGGCATCGGGAGCGAGATGTGTGGCCAAGGCGCGTGTTACAACGCCGCTGCCTGCCGCCGTCTCCAGTATTGCCATTGGCGCAAGAGCGGCGACGCGTTCTGCTAAATCGTTCGCATACGCTTCAAATATCAATGGCACCAGATAGGTGTCGTAGAATTCCGGAATCGATCCCGAAAATACTTTGTCGCTTTCAGTCATCCAACACCTCTAGTGCCAAGGATCGGCAAAGAGCGGCCAACCCTCACAATTATCGATATAGGTTTATTGATCATTTGGAGACACCTCAAGCCTGGAGGGCGCAAGTCGGCTACGGGTTAAAACCAGCGGTATGAGGCATGTTGAGCAAGCAGACTTAGCTCACACAACCAACCTAAACACCTCCACCTCTTCCGCTTTGCCTTTCACTTGGAAGGTGCCGGCCGGCTCCATGGCGAAATCGTTGTTCAGTAACCGGGCGGTGGTGCCGCTGATGAGGATGGTTACGGCGGCGCCTTGATCCGCCTGCTTGCCCATGGATTCCAGGCGCTGACAGGTGTTCACCGTGTCGCCGACGATGGTGTAATTGATGCGCCCCGGCCAGCCGACGTTGCCGACCACCACCGGGCCGGAATGGATACCGATGCGCAGGCGGATCGGCGGTTTGCCGGCAGCTTGGCGTTTGGCGTTGTCCGCGTCGACGGCACGGGCGATTGCCAGAGCGGCGCGGCAGGCGCGGGCGGCGGCGTCGGGCTGTGCATCGGGCGCGCCCCAAAATGCCATCAGAGCATCGCCGATGAACTTATCGACGGTGCCGCCCTCCGCCTCGACACATGTGCCCAGCAGGGCGAAATGTCCGTTCAGGAAGGTGGCTACTTCGCCGGCGGGGCGATGCTCCGACATGGTCGTGAAAGTCTCGATATCGGTGAACATGACCGTCACCTCCCGCTCCTCGGAGATCACATCCCGGTTAAGGGATTTTCCGATCAAGCGGGTGACCAGGGACCGCGGCACATAGGTCTCGAAGGCGCGCAAACCACCGAGCATGGTGTTGAAGGCGCGCGCCTGGTCGTTCAATTCGCGGATGCTGCTGGGCGGCAAACGGTTTACCCGGCTGAGATCCAGCTCTCCGACCATGGTCGCATTCGCCGCGACCCTGCGGACCGGCTTGGCGATCAGGCGGGCGAGAACGACCGCGCTCGCTATGGCGATCAACAGCACCGCGATCCCGATCAAGCCGGATATCCAGAGGCGCTCCAACTCCTCGTTCAAGTCGGTGACCGGAAACCAAGCGCCGAGCACCCAGGGCACCGCGCCGTAGTCGCCGATCCACTTGTAGATGAAGATATAGGTCTGGTCCGCGATCCGGTTTTCGACAACGTTCACGCGTTGCGCGACCGCCTGCTCGAACCCCGGGACCGTCGCGCCATTCCAGAGGTTGCTCAAAATAAAATCCCCGACGCCATTCAAGGGAACAACCGGATTTTCTCGCGATTGATCCGCGTGGACATCGACCAGGAAAGGATGAGCCAGCACGTGGTCGCGGCCATAGAGGATGAAGGCGGTCGCATCGAAACGGTCGCCGGTATCAATGACCAATTCGGACAACCCAGGCACGGTGATCACGGCAACCAGGAAGCCGAACATCTTGCCGTTACGCCGCAACGGCCGGCGCAGATTGATCAAGGTTACCTCGCTGAAGATAAGCTCGCCCCAGAAGGGACCCTCGACATCCGCGAGCTCGCGGGCACCCTTTTGGACTGTCGGTTGGTCATCGGGACCAAGCACCAGAGGCCGAGTGCCACCATCCGGATCGCGGCGCACGCCGACCTGCTGCAAATCCATGTTCCAACTAGCAATGGCGCCAATCTGTGGCGCAGCCGCCAAGGACCCGGTCAAAAGATCGGTCAGACGCGCCGTATCATCCAGGTCATAGGCACCGCTCTCGATCTGCCGGGCGATGAACTCGATCTGATCGACGGCCGGATCAAGATGGTGGCGAATGTCGGATTCGATCTGGTGGACAATGGCTTCCGCCTTGTCGTTCAGATATTTGAATGTCGTGGTCCGGCTAACCCAGAACTGAACGCCAAGGACTGTCGCGACCGCGAGAAGGACCAGCACCCCGATGCTGATCCCGAGGGTGACCGCAAAGGAAAACGGGCCGAATCGAGGTGCGAACGGCGGGGCGTCGGTATCGGGATGGTCATGGGGATCTGCTTGTGTCGTCATCGTGCCGCTGCTTTCGGGACTCGGTTTTGCGCAGCATACTCCATTTGCCTGTGTAGCGCTGGCTTGCCCTGCGACGTGACGCCGCCGCCTCTCTATAGTAAGAATCGGGGCAAGATGGCAGCAGCGACGAAAAAGAATAAGCGCGGGCGGCAAGCCGATAGTCCTTCGGATGCGGCCGTCGAAACCGAGCCGAAGGCCGGCAGCCTGGAGGCGGCCATCGGCCGGCAGGTGCGCGAGTTCCGCCAGCGCTTGCAGCTTACCGTCGTCGATCTGGGCAAGTTGGCCGGGGTTTCCCGCGGCATGGTCTCGAAGATCGAGAACGGCATGACCTCGCCGTCGCTGGCGACCCTGAGCGCCCTGGCACAGGCGCTGAACGTGCCGGTGACCTCGCTTTTTCGCAGATACGAAGAGCAGCGGGACGCCACCTTTGTCAAAGCCAACCAGGGCCTGGTCATCGAGCGGCGCGGCACCCGGGCGGGGCACCAGTACCAATTACTCGGCCACACGGTGGGCAAGACCATCTCGGTCGAGCCCTATCTCATCACCCTGACCGAGGAATCCGAGATTTTTCCCTTGTTCCAGCACGCCGGTGTTGAGTTCATCTACATTCTAGAGGGAAAAGTCAGCTACCGGCACGGGGGCCGCGTCTATCAGATGGGGCCGGGCGATTCCATGTTTTTCGATTCCGATGCGCCGCACGGGCCGGAAGAACTATTGAAACTGCCGATCCGCTTCCTGTCGGTAATCGTCCAGCCGCACGAAGGGGAGTGATTCGGCCTTAATATCCCGGCTCGCCTTGAAATTCCCTGGAAGAAACTTATTTTCCTGTCATTGATCTTAGCCACGCGACCCTATAGGGTGGCGTGGACCTGATTTGGCGGCGGAGTATCCCCTCAAAATGTGCGGAATTGTGGGCCTTTTCACCAAGAACCCGGCCTTCGAGGACCGGCTTGGAGACTACCTGTCCTCCATGCTGATCGAGATGTCGGATCGCGGCCCGGACAGCGCCGGGGTGGCCATCTATCGCAACCCGACGGGCAAGGACGGGGTCAAGCTGTCGCTCTTTAGCGCCGACGATGATTACCCCTGGCGGACCCTGGCCAAGGAGCTAGGTAAAGAGCTGGGCGACAAGATCAGCATCGAGGTGCGCGCCAGCCACGCGATCCTGGTGGTGCACGAGGATTTCCCGGTGATCCAGGCTTGGCTGCGCCACCATCACTCGGAGCTGAAGGTGATGAGCGCCGGCAATACCATCGAGATATTCAAGGAAAAGGGTCTACCCAAGGACGTGGTCGAACGGTTCAACTTGCGCGATTTAAAGGGCTCGCACGCCCTGGGCCATACCCGCATGGCCACCGAGAGCGCGGTGACCACGGCCCATTCGCACCCCTTCTCCACGGGTCTCGATCTGTGTCTGGTGCACAACGGCTCGCTTTCCAATCACAACCGGCTGCGCCAGGTGCTGGCGCGTGAGGGCATCGAGTTTCAAACCGATAACGACACGGAAGTGGCCGCCGGCTATCTGGCATGGCGCCTGCGCGAGGGCGCAAGCCTAGATGAGGCCCTGGAGGCGGCGATCAAGGACCTGGACGGATTTTATACCTTCGCCGTCGGCACCCGCGACGGCTTCGCGGTGTTGCGCGATCCCATCGCCTGCAAACACGCTGTCTTGGCGGAGACAGACGATTGGGTCGCCATGGCCACCGAATACCGGGCCATCGCCGTTCTGCCGGGCGCCGAGAAGGCCAAGATATGGGAACCCGCACCGGCACAGATTTATAGCTGGGGTCGCGCCTGACATGGGCGATCTGGACTTAGCTACTCTCAGCCTGCGCGATGCAAACAAGCGCCTGCACGCGGTTACCCACAAGTCCAACGACCTGGCTTGGCAATTGACCAACCCGCGCGGCGCACACGCCATCGCCGCTGGCCTGGACGCACCCTTGTCGCTGACCATCGACGGCCACGTCGGATTTTATTGCGGCGGTATGAACAAGCAGGCCGAGATTACCATTCGTGGCCATGCCGGACCGGGTGTCGCCGAGAATATGATGTCCGGCATGGTTCGGGTGACCGGCAACGCCTCGCAATCGGCCGGCGCGTCGGGCCGCGGCGGTCTTCTGGTGGTCGAGGGCGATACCTCGTCGCGCTGCGGTATTTCCATGAAGGGCATCGACATCGTCGTCGGCGGATCGGTCGGGCACATGAGTGCCTTCATGGCGCAGAGCGGCCATTTGGTGGTCTGCGGCGATGCCGGGGCGAATCTCGGCGATTCAATTTACGAGGCGATCCTATTCGTGCGCGGCAAGGCGGAAAGCCTGGGCGCCGATTGCATCGAGAAAGAGATCCGCCCCGAACATACGGTGGTCCTGACCGAACTCCTGGAAAAATCGGGCATCGATGCCGACCCGGCCGACTTCCGCCGTTACGGTTCGGCCCGGCGGCTGTATAACTTTAATGTGGACCATGCGGACTCCTATTGAGTCCGCCGGTGAAGGATTGAGAGCATGACCGTCGATCCGCGCGCGCTCAAAGCCTCGGCGACATTCCCGCCTCAGGTTGTCGCCGAAATTCAACGTGCCGCCGATGAGGGCGTCTACGAAATTCGCGGCTTCGCCGGCAAGCGATCGGTCCCGACCTTCGACGATCTGGCGCTGCTTGGCGCCTCGGTGTCGCGCTATCCGCTGGAAGGTTACCGGGAGCGCTGCGATACCAACGTCACCTTGGGCACCCGTTTCGCCGAAAAACCCATCGAATTGAAGATTCCCATCACCATCGCCGGCATGAGCTTTGGCGCGCTGGGTGCCAATGCCAAGGAAGCCATCGGCCGCGCCGCGACCGCCATGGGCACCAGCACCACCACCGGCGACGGCGGCATGACCGAGGAAGAGCGGCAATCGTCGAAGACCCTGGTCTATCAGGTGTTGCCGTCGCGCTATGGTATGAACCCCGATGATTTGCGCCGGGCGGATGCCCTTGAGGTCGTGCTCGGCCAGGGTGCCAAGCCGGGCGGCGGCGGCATGCTGCTGGGTCACAAAATCACCGAGCGGGTCGCCGGCATGCGCGATCTGCCGGTCGGCATTGACCAGCGCAGCGCCTGCCGCCATCCCGACTGGACTGGGCCGGACGATCTGGAGATCAAGATCCACGAGTTGCGCGAGATCACCAGTTGGCAGGTCCCCATCTACATAAAGGTAGGGGCCACCCGGGTTGCTTACGACGTGGCCTTGGCGGTCAAGGCGGGGGCCGATGCGATCGTCGTGGACGGCATGCAGGGTGGTACGGCGGCAACCCAGGACGTCTTCATGGAGCACGTGGGCATTCCGACCCTGCCGGCGGTACGCTTGGCGGTCGAGACGCTGAAGGAGTTGGGTTTGCATCGTAAAGTGCAGCTCATCGTCTCCGGCGGCATCCGCTCGGGCGCCGATGCGGCCAAGGCGTTGGCATTGGGCGCCGATGCGGTCTCCATCGGCACGGCGGCGATGATCGCGCTGGGCTGCAACAAGCCGGTGCATCTCGAGGACTATCACGCCCTGGGCACCGAGCCGGGCTTTTGCCATCATTGCCATACCGGCCGCTGTCCGGTGGGGGTGACCACTCAGGACCCGGATTTGGAGGCGCGTCTGGCGCCGGACAAAGGCGCGCGATTGTTGCAGAACTACCTGACAACCATGGTCTTGGAGCTGCAGACCTTGGCGCGCGCCTGTGGCAAGTCGCATGTGCTCAATTTGGAGCCGGAGGATCTGGTGGCCCTGACCGTGGAGGCGGCAGCCATGGCGCAGGTGCCGCTGGCCGGGACCACCTGGATACCGGGCAAGGCCTACTAAGTTATCTATAAGAAAACACCGACAGGGAAGGAGACTGGGGGATGGTCAAAGATCTGGCGAAGATCGCCAAAGACCGAAAGATCAAATATTTCCTGATCAGCTTCGTCGATTTATTCGGCAATCTGCGCGCCAAGCTGGTGCCGGCACGGGCAATCGCCGGCATGCAGCGCGACGGCGCCGGCTTTGCCGGATTCGCTACCTGGCTGGACATGACACCGGCCGATTCCGACATGTTCGCCATCCCCGATCCGGACAGCATGATCCAGCTTCCCTGGAAGCCGGAGGTGGCCTGGGTTGCCGCCGATTTGTGGATGGACGGCAAGGAAGTGGAAGCCTCGCCGCGGGTCGCCCTGAAACGGCAGATCGTCAAGGCCGCGGCCAAGGGCTATCGCATGAAAACCGGGGTCGAGTGCGAATATTTTCTGATCAACGCGGACGGCAGCGGCATCGCTGACACCCAAGATACGCAAGCCAAGCCGTGCTATGACCAGGCTGCGTTGATGCGCCGGTACGAGGTGATCAGCCAGATCTGCGATGCGATGATCAAACTCGGCTGGGGGCCGTATCAGAACGATCACGAGGACGCGAACGGCCAGTTCGAGATGAACTGGGATTTCAACGATGCCTTGGTGACCGCCGACCGGCACGTTTTTTTCAAGTACATGACCAAGTCGATTGCCGAGATGCACGGCCTGCGCGCTACCTTCATGCCCAAGCCGTTCGCCAATCTCACCGGCAACGGTTGCCACGCGCACGTCTCGGTGTGGGATAAGACCGGGCGCAAGAACCTGTTTCACAATCCGAAGGGCGAGTTGGGCCTGTCCAAGCTGGCCTACAACTTCCTTGGCGGCATCATGCATTCCGCCGAGGCGCTGACTGCCCTCTTCAATCCGACAGTCAACAGCTATAAGCGGATCAACGCACCCGTGACCCTCTCCGGTGCTACCTGGTCGCCCAATGCCGTCACCTATTCGGGCAACAACCGCACCCATCTGGTGCGCATTCCCGAGGCCGGGCGCTTCGAGTTGCGTCTGATGGATGGCGCCGCCAATCCGTATCTGATGCAAGCCGGCGCGCTGCTCGCGGGCCTGGACGGCGTTGCCAACAAGCGCGACCCCGGCGAGCGCCTGGACATCAACATGTACACCGACGGGCAAAAGCTGCGGCGCGTACGCCGCTTGCCGCTCAATCTGCTTGATGCCGTGCGTTTGTTCGAGAAGAGCAAGGTCATCCGCGACGGTCTGGGCGACGGGTTGGTCAACAGCTATGCCAAGCTGAAGCACGCCGAATGGGACCGCTTCTCCGCCTCGCTCAGCCAATGGGAGCGGGATAACACGCTCGACTGTTAGGGCGTCAGCCGGCCGGTGCCGGGGCGCGGAACAGCGTGTCGATGATTGGGCACTCGGGGACGTTACCGCCCTCGCACGTGGCCGCCATCTCGCGCAAAACCCGCTCCATCCGGCGCAAATCGGCGATGCGCTGGCGCACTTCGTCCAAGTGGCCAAGAGTCATGGTCTTGACCTGATCGCAGGTGACCTCGCCACCGTCGACCAAGCCCAGCAATCCGCGCACCTCTTGCAGAGAAAAGCCAAGCTCGCGGCTGCGCCGGACGAAGGCCAACCGCTTCATGTGATCGACGCTATAGACCCGGTGACCGCCTCGACTACGCGGCGGCGGCGGCAGAATACCGATGCGCTCGTAGTAGCGGATGGTCTCGATGTTGACCCCTGTCCCCCGCGACAAGGCGCCGATGCCCAGATCACGGCTGGCGACGGTTGTTTCTGGTGACAATGAAAAAATTCCTTGAATCTGTAGTTACTACAGATCTCATATTAGCACCAGGAGACAGATCGTGCATACAACTCTTGAGACCAAACCGACCGAGACCGCCGACTCAGCCATTGGCCAGAGGCGCAGCAGCCTGGTCGCCGCCGGTGGCTTGCTCGGCGCCGTGGCGGCCTCGTCCTGCTGCATCGTGCCATTGGCGCTTTTCAGCGCGGGTATCGGCGGCGCGTGGATTGGCAACCTGACGGCGCTAGCGCCCTATCAACCCATTTTTGCCGCGGTCGCGCTGGGTTTCCTGGGATATGGCTACTACTTAGTCTACCGGAAGCCAAAAGCGGCTTGCGCCGAAGACACTGCGTGCGCCCGGCCGTTGCCGAACCGAGTCGTCAAGATATCCCTATGGAGCGCCAGTGTGCTTCTGGCAGCCTCTGTCGCCTTTCCCTATGTGGCGCCGCTCTTATTGCCGGCTTGAGACTACGGAGTTTATTGAAGATGATCAGGATACCCATTGCTGCACTCACATTCGTCATGCTCGCCACAACAAGCGCCGCCGCCGCGGAACGGACGGTGACCTTGGCGGTCGAGAACATGACCTGCGCCGCCTGCCCATACATGGTCAAACAGACACTGGCCGCGGTGCCCGGCGTGCGCGATGTCCAAGTGTCCTACGAAACGAAAACCGCGGTTGTGATCTTCGATGATCAGAAGACCGGCCCGGATGCGCTGACCGACGCCACGTTCGATATGGGATATCCTTCCGAAATCAAGAGCCAGTAGGGCCGTACATTCTCGGAATGGTGGCAGCTATGAATGAAAAACTGGTAGCTGGAATCGTGACCGCCGCGGTGATTTCACCGATCTGCGTGGTCTGTATTCTCGGGCCCGCGGCAATCGGCGCGTTGTTCGCGGGAGCGTTCGGCTGGCTGGGTGGTTTTGGGCCACTTGCTACACTAGCGCTGATGATCGCCGCCGGGGCCCTCGTCTATCGTCATTTTCTGCGAGGAAGGATGCGGGCCCGGGCTAATCGCAGAGACCCGGGTCTATCGGGATGACAATGGCTTCTTCGCCTGAGGTTGCCGCAACCAACGCACGGCGCGTTACGATTGCTGTCCGCCCCGGTGTGACCATTCCGGACTGGTCGGTTGTCACCTCCGAGACTGTGCGCGAGGCGCTCGGGGCGATCTTCGAGACGTGCGATTGGGAGGCCCGGTGGGCGGGGCTAGACGATGCCGAGGACCGGACGCAACGCGCAATTCTGGAAGCTTACCCGCGAATTGGCCACGCGCCCTCGATAAACGAGCTCGCCTTGACAACGGGCTTCGCGTCAGACCGGGTACGCGACCTGATCGCCATGCTCAAGGCGCGGGATATGGTTGTTCTCGACCAGGACGGCAAGACATTGATTGGCGCCTATCCGTTTATCGACAGGAATACCGAGCACCGCATGCGTTTGGGCAACACCATTCTAAACGCTATGTGTGCGATCGATGCCTTAGGCACGGGAGCGATGCTCGGTACGGATGTTGTTATCGAGTCGACATGCCGGTCTTGCAGCGCACCAATCCGTGTTGAAACACGCGATAAGGGAGCGGCCCTGGCCGATCACTCGCCAATGGGCGCGGTCGTCTGGACGGGCATTCAGTATGCCAACAGATGCGCAGCCGATTCCTTATGCACCGTCATGGCCTTCTTTTGCTCGGACGAGCATCTGGACTCATGGCGGGATGGCCAGACTCCCAGAGCAAATGGCTTCCGCCTTTCCATGGACGAAGGCTTGCAGATGGGCAAGGCCCTCTTCACACCACGCTTGGCAAGCTCTTCTGAGAACGCTCAAGGGGGAACCGACACATCATGACGAAAGACAAGAAGCTGCTTCGCACCGGCGCCATCGGCACGGCCATCGCCGCGATCTGCTGTTTCACGCCCGCCTTGGTCGTACTCGTCGGTTTCGCCGGTCTATCGGCAATCGTCAGCTGGCTGGATTATGGTTTGTTCCCGATGTTGTTCGCGTCGATGGGGATGGTCGCCTATGCACTTTATCTGCGCTCCGGCCGCAAGGGCCCATCGCCAACGGTGATAATCGTAGCTGCCGTCGTCGCGCTTTCCGCGATCCTCTTCTGGCTTGAGTTTAGATACGCGCTGCGTATCTCCATCGCGGCAGCAGTCGCCGTCGCTGCCTACGCCTACTATCTGCGCGCCTGCGTACGGCGGCAAAGCAGCCAATCGGTTGATACGACGGAAACAGCCTCATGAGTGAAACGTGCTGTGCGCCGCCGAAACAGAACGGCCACTATGATCTCGCCGTCATTGGTGCGGGATCGGCCGGGTTTTCGGCCGCGATCACGGCCGCCGATCAAGGTGCCCAGGTCGCGCTCATCGGTCATGGCACCATTGGCGGCACCTGCGTTAACGTGGGTTGTGTGCCATCGAAGGCGTTGATCCGTGTCGCCGAGGCGGTACACCATGCGAATACGGCTTCCCGGTTCTCGGGGATCTCTGCCGCGGGCCAGGTAGATGACTGGGCGGCGCTGCGGGCACAGAAGGACGAACTTGTGGCCTCGCTTCGGCAAGCCAAGTACATCGATTTGTTGCCCGCCTACAACAGCGTTGCCTATCTGGAGGGCAAAGCTCGCCTTGGCAACGGCGGCGTCGTGGTGGATGGAAATCACATCGATGCTGGCAAGGTCATAATCGCAACGGGATCGCATGAGGTCGTGCCGCCCATCCCAGGCATTGAAGACGTGCCCTATCTGACCAGCACCTCGGCTTTCGAGATGGAGGACCTTCCCGACTCACTGATCGTGATCGGCGGAGGCTACATCGGTTGCGAACTGGCGCAGATGTTTGCTCGCATCGGCGTTAGAGTGACGATCCTGTTCCGCAGCCGGCTTTTGCCGGAGGACGAGCCCGAGATCAGTGAGGCGCTTGCGGGTTTCTTCCAGGAGGAAGGTATCACCGTGCGGCGGATCAGCGGATACGACAGCATCCGCACGAACGATCGCGGCGTTGCTCTGTCCGTAGCCTTGGATGGTTCCACCGAAACTCTTGAGGCACAGCGGGTTCTCTTAAGCGCCGGGCGCAAGGCTAATACCAACGGGTTGGGCCTAGCAGAGGCCGGTGTTGCTTTGTCACCGAATGGTGGCATCAAAGTCGATGACCGGATGCGCACGACGAAGGCCGGCATTTACGCTGCCGGCGACGTGACCGGGCGCGACCAGTTCGTCTATATGGCGGCTTACGGAGCGAAGATCGCGGCAACGAATGCCCTGAATGGCGACGGGCGACGCTATGACAACTTGGCCATGCCGGCGGTCGTCTTTACCGACCCACAGGTAGCCAGCGTCGGCCTTACCGAAGCGGCGGCCAGGACGCAGGGGGTCGACGTGAAAACCTCCGTTCTATCTCTCGACAACGTGCCGCGGGCGCTGGCGGCGCGCGATACCCGTGGGCTGATTAAGCTCGTCGCTGACAGCGCATCCAACAAGTTGATTGGCGCACACATCATTGCCCCTGAAGGTGCCGACAGCATCCAGACCGCGGCACTCGCTATCAAGCAAGGGATGACCTATGGCGAGCTCGGAGACATGATCTTCCCGTACCTTACGACGGTTGAGGGCTTGAAGCTGGCCGCGCAGACTTTCGATATGGATGTCTCCAAGCTCTCGTGCTGCGCCGGTTGACAGGTTACGGCCCCAGTATCACGCCCTTGACCAACAGGAAGCAGCCGTAGGGCCGCGCTTCGCTGGTGGCAACCACCGCAAAAGCCGACCGGGCGCGCTCGTAAAAGGCGAAACGTTCCAACCCGTCCATGGCCAGTGCCCGGCCTTCCGCCGCCTCAGCGATTTCGAGAAATTCCCGCTGCACCGGCGTGATTTCGTCCGGGTTGCCGACCACCTGCATGCGCAGGAGCGCCGGCTCGACGAAGGTATCCAACGGAAAGACCGAGAAGATGGCGGTCGCCGCTTGACCGGTATCGGCGCCGTCGAGGCGCACCAGGCGCTGGGCCGTTGAATGGGCCGGATAATTGCGATCGACAATGGCCAATTCGTCGCCGTGACCCATGGACTGGACGACATGTAACAAATCGGCGTTGAGCAGCGGATGAATGTTTTTCAGCATCTGCGCGACCCTCAGTCGGTCGGGGTTGGTGGCGGCAGCTCGGAAACGCGGTCGGCGATTACCACCGCCGTGGCGAAGCTGGACTGGGTGCCAGCCACGGTGCAAGACAATGCGGCGCCGACGGACGCCCACGTCAACGCCTCCGGCAACGGCCGGCCTGTGGCCAGAGCCGCCACCAGCGCACCGACAAAGGCATCGCCGGCCCCGGTGGTATCGACCACATCCGCGGGCAGCGCCGCGACTTTCCAAGTGCCCTCCGGCATCGCGGCGAGGGCACCCGCAGCACCCAGGGTAGCGATGCAGATCAGATCGTGCCGACGCGCTAGATTCCGCACCGCCGTTTCAGGCGGCGCATCGATGAGCATGCGCGCTTCGATCTCGTTCACGACCAGCACATCAAGGGCATCCAAAACCTCTGGTGGGGCAGGCGCCGCCGGCGCCAAATTGAGCAAAATCCGGGTGCCTTGGCTTTTGGCGCGCTTGACCAGGCGCCAATTTTCCTGCGTTGGCACTTCCATCTGCAGCACCAGCCATGTTTCCGGCCCCAGCCATCGGTCGTCCACCTGCGCCGCCGTTGCTTCCATGTTGGCGCCGCTGGCGACCGCAATAGCGTTTTCACCCGCGGCATCGACGCAGATGGTGGCACAACCTGTGGGCCATGCACCGCGCCGCACGGCGCTCAAGTCCACGCTCGCCTCGGCCAGCAGACTGGTGGCAAGGCCGCCCCAATCATCTGGGCCGACACAACCAACCATGGCAACCGGCACCGCGCCATCGGCGGCGCGCGCAGCGGCTAGCGCTTGGTTCGCTCCTTTGCCGCCCGGCACTAGGAAATAGTGACCGTTGATAACCGTCTCGCCCGGGCGCGGCAGGTTGGCGACCTGCATAACTAAATCGACGTTGAGAGAACCAAAGACGACGATCATGACAGTTGCGTCCTCAACACCAGATCGGGACAATCGTCGACAAGAAACGAATGCAACACGGATTGGGGGGATACGCCATGGCCGGACCCTATGTAATCGGGGTCGACGGCGGAACGGAAGGTTTGCGCGCCGGTGTCTTCGATCTGACCGGTATGCCTTTGGCCTTCGCCGCCAGCAGCTACGACACCAATTTTCCGCATCCCGGCTGGGCCGAACAGAACCCGGCCGACTGGTGGCGGGCGATGGGCCCGGCGGTAAAACAAGCCGTGGCCGAGGCCGGAATCACCGCCGACGCGGTCGCCGGGATTGCCGTCGATACCACGTGTTGCAGCGTCGTTGCCCTGGATGCGGCAGGCGATCCTTTGCGCCCGGCGCTGATCTGGATGGATGTGCGGGCGGGTACGCAAGCGGCGGCGATTGCCGCCTGCGGCGATGCGGCGCTGAAGGTCAACGGCGGCGGCGAAGGGCCGGTCTCGGCGGAATGGATGCTGCCCAAGGCGTGCTGGCTGAAGGCGCACGAGCCGCAGGTCTTCGCCGCCGCGCAGACCATTTGCGAATTTCAGGATTACCTCAACCACCGCCTGACCGGGCGCATGGTGGCGAGCATCAACAACGCCTCCATCCGCTGGCATTACGATGCGCGTGGGGGCGGTTTTCAGCCCAGCTTGCTGGCCGCCATCGGCGCGCCGGAGCTGGCGGAGAAGCTGCCCGCCGAGGTCTTGCCCTTGGGCGAGGTCATCGGCGGCCTGACGGCGGCGGCGGCGGCGCACTTGGGGCTGCCGAAGGACCTGCCGGTGGCACAAGGCGGCGCCGATGCCTTCATCGCCATGGTCGGCCTGGGTGTGGTTCGACCCGGCCGGCTTGGCTTGATAACCGGCTCGTCGCATTTGCACCTGGGCCTGAGCGAAACGGAATTTCATGGCCAGGGCATCTGGGGCACCTATGCCGATGCGGTCGTCCCCGGCCTGCACACGGTGGAAGGCGGGCAGGTTTCTACCGGCTCCGTGGTCAAATGGTTCAAAACGCTGCTCGGGGACCAGTTTAGTTATGATGCGTTGAATGCCGAAGCGGCGGCCTTGCCGCCTGGCGCGGAAGGACTTGTTGTCCTCGATCATTTCCAGGGCAACCGCATGCCCTATACCGATCCGGACTCGCGCGGGGTTATCGCCGGGCTGACCTTGCGGCACGGGCCGGCGCATATCTTCCGCGCCATCGTCGAGGGAGTGTGCTATGGCACCGAACTGATCTTCGAGCAATTGCGCGCCAACGGATTCACGCCGGCCGAGATTGTCATCTGTGGCGGTGCTACCCGTTCGGACTTGTGGCTGCAAACGCACGCGGATGTCTCCGGTGTGCCCCTGTCGCTCACCGCGGTCGCCGATGCGCCAAGCCTGGGCTCGGCCATCCTGGCGGCGGTGGGCGCCGGCCTGTTCCCCGACATTCCCACGGCCAGCGATGCCATGGTGCGCGTAGTCCGCACGGTCGAGCCGAATATGGATCGGCATGCGGCCTACCGCCCCTTCTACGAGGCGTACCGGGATACCTATCCGGCCATGCGCGATATCCTGCACCGTCAGGCGACCGCCGCGAAAAACTAAGCGCACGTCAATCCTCCTTGAGCGCATAGAGCATGCGCTTAAGGGCGAGCATGCCGGGATCGTCGAGGCCGATGCTTTTGTCGCCGAACATGCGGGCCCGGCCCTGGCGCGATGGTTTGCCGCGAAAATCGTCCATGACCTGATCAACGGCTGTCGTCGCGGCGGTGAGAATTTTTTCCGACGCCTCGAGGCCGGCGGTTGCGGCGCGCACCGCATCGAGGGCATCGAGCACGGTCTTATCGCCCAGCGCACCCTTGCCACGGTGCTGCATGGCCGTAACCGCGCCGCCAACGAGCGATGACATCTCCGCCCATGGGACAACCCCGCGACCCTTGCAGGTCTTGGCCGCGCTCATCAAGCCGGTGGCCAGCAACGTGCCGTAGGTGGAGCCGGATATTTTCACGAAGGCCTGGGCGCAGGCGAGCAGGGCCATGCCTACATCGGCCGGCAATGAATCCAGCATCCCTTGCACGCCGCGGGCACCGCGTTGCATGGTGACACCCAGATCGCCGTCACCAAGGGCACCGTCGGCCGTGTTCAACTCGTCGGCGCAGGCCTCGAGCGCGGCACAGATACGGGGCAGGCCACGGCAAAGCGACTCACTGGTCAGACCGCCCACGGGCAATCCTCAGACGCTCCAGAAGGCGCAGGACGCCGGGGCCTTGAGCAGGGTTTCCAACTCGTCGTCCAGCTTACATAGGGTGATCGTCACGCCGGTCATTTCCATGGACGTGGCATAACGCCCGACCAGAGGCATGACGATCGCCGCGCCAGCGTTTTCGATGGCGCGCTTGACCCGGCGATACATGATGTACAGCTCTTCCGGTGGTGTCGCCCCCAGGCTGTTGACCATGACCGACGCGCGGTCGCCCTTGGCGAGCGGCATGTCGGTCAGCAGGCGGTCCATCATCTCGTCCGCGATGGCATCGGCGGGTTTCAATTTGTCGCGCCAGATGCCCGGTTCGCCGTGAATACCCATGCCCATTTCCATTTCATCGTCGCCGATCTGGAAAGTGGGTTTGCCCGCCTGCGGTACCGTGCACGGGGTGAGCGCCATGCCGATGGAGCGGCAAGCATCGGCGGTCTTTTGCGCCACGCGAGTTACCTCCGCCAGATCGGCCATGGCCTCGGCCTTGGCACCGGCGCACTTGAAGGCATAGACCATGCCGGCAACACCGCGCCGCTTCTCGGCCTCGTTCGGCGGAGCGCTGGCCACATCGTCGGCGAGCAACACCGTGGTGGATTGAATGTCCTCCATCTCCAGCATCTCGCCGGCCATGTCAAAATTCATCACATCGCCGCCGTAGTTGCCGTAGAGACGCAAGACGCCCGCGCCGCCGTGGGCATGGCGCATGGCCCCGGCCATCTGCTCCACCGTCGGCGAGGCGAACACATCACCAATCGCCGCCGCGTCGAGCAAGCCCGGCCCCACGTATCCGGTGAAAACCGGCAGATGACCCGAGCCCCCGCCGGTAACGATGCCGACCTTGCCCTGTTTCGCACCGCCAGCGCGAGCAATCACCCGTGTCTCGGGTTGCGCATAAGTCTCAGGATGGGCGGCGCATAGGCCGTCCAACATCTCGTCCACGTAATCGAACGGATCGTTCAGGATTTTTTTCATCGACCGCACTCCCTGATGGTCTTACCCCGGTTGCTCCAGGGTTCGGGCGCGAAGGCCCGGGGGAGGCGCACCTCCCCCGGACTTACTTCACGCAACAACCGCTAACTAGATCTTGTAGCCAAGCTTGCGGGCGCCATCGAGGAAGTTTTTGTACTGACGCTTTTGGCTGTCGAGCCCCAGCTTCTGGGCGATCTTGGCCCATTCCTCCGCCGCTTCGTCGAGGGCTTGCTGACTGGTCAGCTCGCCGGAGACGGCCTTGGAGATGTTGCGGCCCAAGGCATCGGCGTATTCCGGCGTGCCTTCCCAGAAGAACTGCGGATAGCCGACTTCTACGTTGGCCAGACCGGCATCCAGATGGTTCTTCGCCGTTTCGGCGGTCTTGAAGATGCCGGCGTTGGTCTTCCACAACTCGTTGTCGGTGCCACGCTGCGGGTTCGGCTGCAGGTAGAGATTGGCCGCCGCGTCGCCATAGTGAGACTTACCGAAGGGATCGGAGCCGCAATATTCGTCAGCGACGATCTCGTTCGAATAGTCGGGATGCGACATGCGGTAGAGGAAGTAGAACGCCGCGTCCTTCACATCCTGCGGCAAGTTCTTCGGGATCGAGCCCGTGCGGCACCACAGGGAAATCGCCCGGTTGGTGATCGAGCCGTCATCGTTTTTCCAGCCCGGCACGATGGCGCCGCGCTGATCCTCGGCCAACTCCGGCCCTTGTTGCTGCACGGTGAACTCGGCCAGATCGATCCACCATACGGACATGACATCCGAGCCGGATTGCCAGCGTTGGATGGTTGTGCCCAAATCCATGACCTCGCCGCCGGGCGGGCCAAATTTGATGATCTCCTTGTACATATCGAGAGATTCGGCGGCTTTGCCCAGGTGGATGGTCGGGTTCATGTTCTCGTCGAAATAGTTGACCCCAGCCGAGGCGGCGATATCCATCCAGAAACCCCAGCCGAAGTTCGGCGGATTGACCACCATGGACGTGCCGTAGACACCTTGGCTGCTCAGTTCCTCGGTGAAGAACTGGGTCGCGTCGATGAAATCGAGCCAGGTTTTCGGCACCTCCAGATCGCGCTGGAAACGCTTGGAGAACTTGGTGCGCAGCTCCGGGTCCTCGAAGCGGCTCTTGCGGTAATGCAGGATGTGAATGTCGCCATCCAGCATCACGCCATAGGATTTGTCATCCCACTTCGTATAGAACTCGCGGTAGGCGGGCATGACCCAATCCAGATAGTCCTGGCTACCCTCGTACTGGGCGAAATAGTCATCCAGGGGCTCTAGCTGCCCGGTTTCGGCGAAGGCACCGAAGAACAGGCTGGGAAACTGCACGAAGTCGAAACGCGGCCGCTTTGACAGCAACTGCGGCAGGATCTTCGCCACAGCGTCGCCGCCGTCATAAAGTTCGCGGCTCTTGATGCCCACGCCCGCTTCTTTTTGCAGATGGGGCGAAAGCCACATCGGCGCGTGCAGCCAATTGGAATCCTGGAAATACGTAAGCTCTATGTCCTTGAACAATTTCTTGCCCGGCGGCACCTGGGTGGCGCCGAACGACGGGCGGGTCAACATGCTCGCCGCCGCTGCCGCGCCTGCACCGGCCGCCGCACCTTGCATAAACCGGCGCCGTGTCAGTCCACTGAAAATACCCATTGTCCTGTCCTCCCTTTCCTTTGAGTTTTGGCCTTTGGTTATGTATTGGCGGCGCTCATGCCACGAGCGCCTCCGTCTTAGCGTCGAATACCATCACATCAGAACTCGCGTAGCGTAGGCGCACCTGCTCGCCCCGACCCAGCGTGGTCTCGGCATGGGCTTGGGCGCGGAAGCGATGACCATCGGCAACCAGGGTCAACACGGTCCGCTCGCCCACGTATTCGTTGATCGCGACTTCGGCGGTGAGCGTTCCACCGGGCGGGGGTTCACCGACCTCGGTCCCGTCCAGACGTAGATTCTGGGGCCGCAATCCAACAACGAAGTCGCGCTGACCGCTGGCCGCCAGACGCTGGCCGCGCTCGGCGGCGACGGAAAAAGTCAGGGCCGCGTTCTTGGCGCGCAGCACCGGCTGATCGCCCGCCGGGTCCAGCTCCGCCGGAAAGAAATTTGTCGGCGGTTCGCCGATGAAGTCGGCGACGAAGACGTTGACCGGTTCGTGATAGAGTTGGTTGCGGGTGCCTACCTGTTGCAGGGTCGCATTGCTCATCACCGCCACCCGGTCGGCCAGGGCCAGCGCCTCCACCTGATCGTGGGTCACGTAGATCATGGTCTTGCCCAGTTCCCGATGGATGCGCTTGAGCTCGAAGAGCATCTGGAATTTTAGATGCGCATCGATGTGGCTCATCACCTCGTCCAGGATGAAGACGGCCGGGTCGCGGATTAGGGCGCGGCCCAGGCTGACCCGCTGTTGCTGGCCGCCGGAGAGCGCCGCCGGCTTTTGTCCGAGGATATCCTCGATGCGCAGCAGTGCCGCCAGATCGTGCACTTTCTTGCGCCGTTCGGCGGCGGGAACACCGCGCACCTCCAGAGGAAAACTCAAGTTTTCCTCGATAGTGAAGTTGGGATAGAGGGCGTACGTCTCGAAGGCCATGGCCACGTTGCGCGCCTGCGGGTCCAAATCGTTGACCCGCTGGCCATCGAAGAAGATGTCGCCGCCGGTAATATCCTCCAGGCCAACGATCATGCGCAGGGTCGAGGTTTTGCCGCAGCCGGAGGGACCCAGGATGGCGACGAACTCGCCGTCCTCGACGGTGAGATCCAAGTCCTTGACCGCGTGTACCGCATGCCCGCGGGAGCGATAGATTTTGTTGACTTGGGTAAGGCGAATGGCGGCCATTGTCTCTACAGCAAAAGGTTGTCGCCGCTATCGGCGTGGAAATAGAAAACGGAGTCGGTTTGCAGGGCCAGGCGCACCGGCTGCCGGTGGGCAAAGTCCCGTTCCAGCGAGGTCAGCGCGGTCAAGTTGACGCCGCCCGCATCGGCCACCAGCACCCCGTTGGCGCCAAGCGCTTCGTAAATCTCAACATGCGCATCGATAACGTGGTGGCCCGGCGCATCCTCGCCATTGTGCAAGACCCTGACGTGTTGCGGCCGGATGCCGACCGTGACCTGCCCGCAGTCACCGCGGGCAAGTACCGCGGCGTGAGCCGCGACCACGGGAAAGCCGAAGCTGGTGTTGCCGGCGTGCGCCTGTAGAGCCGCACCCTCTCCGGTCAGACGCGCCGCGACCGCGTTGATCGCCGGCTGACCCAAGTGCTGAGCCACGAACAAGCTGCGCGGGCGCATGAAGACATCGCGGGCGGTGCCGATTTGCACCAGGCCGCCGTGGCCCATGACACCGATGCGATCGCCAAGGGACAAGGCCTCGGCGTAATCGTGGGTCACATAGAGCGTGGCCACCCGCCGCAACTCCTCAAGGGAATGGAATTGCAGACGCAGCTCATGGCGAATCTTGGCATCCAGGTGACTGATCGGCTCATCCAGCAGAAAGACCTGCGGCTCGGCGACCAAGGTACGGCCAAGGGCCGTGCGTTGTTTCTGGCCGCCGGAGATTTCACCGGGCCGGCGATCGAGCAACGTTTCGATGCGCAAGAGTTTGGCGACATCCGTTACCGCTTTGCGGATGGCCGCCTTATCCAGGCGCCGCGCCCGCAAGGGACTGGCGATGTTTTCGAAGACGCTCAAATGCGGGTAAAGCGCATAGCTTTCGAAGGTCATGGCCACCGGCCGCTTGTAGGGCGGCAAGGTCGTTATGTCCTGCCCCCCGATGGTAATGCGTCCGGCATCGGCCGACTCCAAGCCGGCGATCAGGCGCAACAACGTGGTCTTGCCGATGCCGCTGGGTCCGACGACGATGAAGAACTCGCCCTCCTCGACCGTCAGGTCCAAGCGGTCGATGACCGGGAAATCCCAACCTTTGCACAACCCTTCGATCTGCAAGCGCGCCATCGCCTTATCCCTTCACGACGCCAAGGGACAAACCGCGCACCATGTAGCGGCGCAGCAGGATGAACAGCGCCACCGGCGGCAACATGGCGATCATGCTAAAAGCCATCTGCAGGTTCCACAGAGTCTGGCTGCCGTGGGTAAACGTCGGGATGACAATGGTGAAGGTACGCACCTGGGTGCCGACGAACAGGTTGGCGAACAGGTATTCGTTCCAGGCGAAAATCCAGCACAACATGGCCACCGAGATCATGCCCGGCAGCACCAGCGGCAAAGTCACTTTCACGAAGGCGCGCAGCGGCGTGTAGCCATCCAGGTACGCCGCTTCCTCCAATTCGCGCGGGGCATCGCGGAAGAAGACCATCATCAGCCAGGTGGCCAACGGCATGTTGAAGACCAGATAGAGGATGATCAGCGAGAGATAACTATCCGTTCCCCAGGGCATGGCATCGAAGAGGAAGAACATGGGCACCAGCACCGCCACCGGCGGAAACATGCGGTTGGAGAGAATCCAGAAGGCCAGGTTCTCGCCGCCGGCTTGGCGCGGAAACCGGGCGAAGGCATAACCGGCCAGGCTGCCGAGAACCAACGAGGCGATCGTATTGCCGGTGGCGATGATGAAGCTGTCCACCAGCGCGCTGAAGTTGGTGGGTTCGGCGAAGACAGAGACCAAATTCTCGAAATGCCAGACTTCCGGCCAGAAGGAGGGGATGGTGCGGTTGGTCTCCGCCGCCGATTTGAAGGCGGTGATGAACTGCCAATAGAGCGGGAAAAGTGTGAGAATCAGCCAGAGGCCGAGAAAGATCAGTAACAGGGTGCGAATCAGCCGGGCGGTTTGTTCGCTCATGGCGCCCTCCCCATCACGCGATCCCCTGCGCCTTGAGCACCTTTTTCAGATACTTCAGGAACAGGGTGATGAGGACCGCCGAGATGGCGAAGATGATTATGGCATAGGCTGCCGCCTCGCCGATGGCAAACTCACGGATGCCGCGCTGAAAGGCGATATAGGCGGGTAGCTCGGAGGTTTGCGCCGGCCCGCCCGAGGTCATCACATAGACCAGATCGACGAATTTGAAAGCGTCCATGAAGCGGACGATGAAGGCAATCGCGATCACCTCCTTGAGCATCGGCAAGGTAATCCGCCGCATGACCAGCCAACCCTTGGCGCCGTCCACCCGCGCCGCTTCGTAAACCGCCGGCGGCAAGGAAACACGGCCCGAATAGACGATAAGCAAGGGCAGCGCCGTCCAGTTCCACACATCGGCGATGATAATCGCCCACAATGAAACGCCGGCGTTGAACCATTCCACGTGCTTGTCGACCAGACCCAGGTTCAGCAACGCCTGATTGACCGCGCCGTTCGAGGGGGTGAGCATAAATTTCCACAAGACGCCGACGATGGAGGGCGGCAGCATCATCGGCAGCACCAAGACGATAAGCAGGATGACGCGCAGCCATTCCTGGCGCACGATCTCGTAGAGCGTAAGCGCCAGGATGGTCCCCAGGATGACCTGCAAAACACAACCGAAGAGCAGATACTGCATCAAATGAACGACCGAGTCGCCGAACCGTCCGGAACTTAGAACCGCGCCGAAATTATCCCAACCAACGAAGCTCCAGTTGCCCTGGAACAGGCGCATCATATTTGTGTCTTGGAAGGAGTGGTAGAACATCCACACGGTCGGATAGACCACGATGGCGAAGAGCACGAGCACCGGCAATCCGACCAAAGCGGCGGGCACCCAACGCGCGACGATTAAATTGGCGCGCGGCTTCTTGTGCACGAACCAGTCGGGCATCTCGGCGCCGGGAATCTCAGCGTTGGGCATATCGGCGACGCTCATAGTGTGGAGCTCCGCTGCCGGACGGCGAGCGCACCGTGGACGTCGATCGAATATAGCGGTTGCGCGTACAAGACCCGCATCCTCCCCCGCTTACCGGATCAAACTTCTCTCCTGTCCGGTTTGGCCGACGCAAGCGCCGACTCCGTCATTAAAGCGCAATTTTGCAAACGCGTGCAAATCGAATCGCTCTCCCGCACCGGTAGAACTTCACGTGTCGCGGTCGTCACGAGACGGCGCTGAGCATCTCGCGCGGCAAACGCGCCGAGGCGCGCGGCACCAGCCGCGCCGGCACAAAGCGCGTTTCCGGCGGCAAAGCCGGATCGGCAATGCGCGCGAGAAGAATTTCCATCGCCTCGCTGGTCATACGCTCGATCTGTTGTTCCATGGTGGTCAGCTCGTAACTTGGCCAGCCGGAGGCGTCGACACCGTCAAAACCAACCACCGAGACATCCTCCGGCACCCGCAGGCCGCGCACCCGGCGAATCAAGTCCAAGGCCCCCAGGGCCATCACATCATTGGCGCAGAAGATCGCATCGGGCGGATCGTCCCGCGCGAACAGGCGCTCGGCGGCCGCAAAGCCGCCCTCGTAGCAATAGTCGCCGCGCTCCACCAGGGGCGGCGTGGCGCCCCGCTCGGCCAGGCGATCGAGAAAACCGCGTTGCCGGTCGTTGCTGGTCGACGTATCCGCGGTGCCGGCGATGAAGGCACACCGGCGGTGCCCGGCATCCACGAACAGATTCGCCACTTGGCGACCGGCCGCCGCGTTATCGGTGCACACGGCGCTGGTCGTGGTCTCGCGCACATAGCGGTTGAACAGGATCACCGGCTTGCCCGCCTTGGCACAAGTTTCCGCCATGGCGGAGGACAAGACCGTCGAGGTGATGATGACGCCGTCCACCTGGTATTGCAGCAAAGCGGGCAACGCCTGATCGATGTCGTGTACCTTGGCGATCGAGAACAGGAGCACGCGCTGACCCACGCTTTGCAGCTTTTCGCTGAAGCTTTCCAACACCTTGGCATAGAACGGATTGGTGATGTCGGCCATCACCAGACCGACCATGTGCGAGCGCTGAGTCGTCAGGCTGCGGGCGATGGCATTGGGGCTGTAGCCCAACGTCCAGGCCGCGGCGAGGACTCGCTGGCGGGTGCGCTCGGAGACGCTGGCTCCCTCGGTGAAGGTTCGCGAGACGGCCGAGCGCGAGACACCCGCCTCGCGCGCCACGTCCTGGGATGTTACCGCCTTGCGCCCCGCCATCGCCTGTGCCCCTCGCCATCCGCCAACTATGATACACAGCTTGCGCGACAAAATTCTAGGCGCGCGGCACAAGAGACGCCACAATCGTCCCCATGACGGAGACTGGAAAGACATCGGACAACGGTTATCGGCCGCAGGACGATGGTAGCCTGCGCGCCTATCTGGCCGGACTGGCGCCGGTCACGACGTTGCTGAGTGGCGGCCCGGCCGACTGGACCGTGGAGGAGGTGGGCGACGGCAACCTGAATTTGGTCTTCATCGTGCGCGGCCCGGCCGGCGGCGTCGCCGTGAAACAAGCCCTGCCCTATGTGCGCCTGGTCGGCGAAAGCTGGCCCCTGCCGCTCTCACGCGCTCACTTCGAGCATTTGGCGCTGAGCGACCACAACCGCCTGGCCCCCGGCCTGGTGCCGCGTGTGTTGCACTATGACGAAACCCTGGCGCTGATCGTCATGGAGCTGCTGCAGCCACACATTATCATGCGCCGGGGCATGATCACGGCCACCCGCTATCCCGCCTTCGCCGAGCACATCACCACCTTCATGGCGCAGACCCTGTTCGGCACCTCGGACCTGGCCTTGCCCGCCGACGAGAAGAAGACGCAGATCGCCACGTTCTGCGGCAACCATGCCCTGTGCAAGATCACCGAAGACCTGATCTTCACCGAGCCGTACATGATTGCCGAAAACAACCGCTGGACCTCGCCGCAATTGGACGATGCGGCGAAAGGCATCCGCGAAGACGGGCCGCTGAAGGTAGCAATCTCGGAGTTGAAGGTAAAATTCCTGAGCGAGGCGCAGGCGTTACTGCACGGCGATTTGCACACCGGCTCGATCATGGTCACGGAAAGCGAAACCAAAGTGATCGACCCGGAGTTCGCCTTCTACGGCCCCATGGGTTTCGACGTTGGCGCTTTGATCGCCAATTTACTGCTCAGCTATTTCAGTCAAGACGGCCACGCCACGCCCAACGATCCGCGCGAGGAGTACAAGACGTGGGTGCTTTCCCAGGTGGAGGCATGTTGGACCGGCTTTGTCCAAAAATTCCTGGCTCTCTGGGATGGGGCGCGGGCAGGCGATGCATATCCCGCCGCCTTGTTCGCCAACGATCCCGACGCGCATCGCCTGGCGCAAGAGCGGTTTATGCGGGCCCTGCTCACCGATACCATCGGCTTCGCCGCGGCCAAGATGATCCGCCGCATCCTGGGGTTGGCGCACAACATCGATTTGGAGTGGATCGAAGACCCGCATCGCCGCGCCGCGTGCGAGCGGCGGGCGCTACGCCTGGCGCGCCAGATGATGGTGGAGCGCCACGCCATCGCCAGCATGGGCGATATCACCGGTGCCGCCGCCAAAACCTGACGTAACCTCGACCCGATCGACCAGATGAATGAAAGAGCCCATGCAGCTGCCGATACGTAGGCCCGCATCGCCGGTCTCGTCGCCGCTGGCATCGCGGCAGGCGAACATCGGCGCACCCTCGGACCTAACGGTGTTGGCGAAATGAAACTCGTGGCCGCGAAACACGGTGCCAGCGCGACCGAGCGGGCCGCCCTCCCGCACTACCACTTGCCGGTAGCCGAGGGTCAGGCGCGGCGCGGCGAACGAGGTTTCCAGCGGCAACACGCCGGCCATGGCATGGCGCGCACCGTCGCCGTCGATCAGGCCACGACCGAGCACCATATAGCCACCGCATTCGCCGTAGACCACGGCGCCGCGCGCCGCCGCCGCGCGCACCCCGGCAAGGAAACGCGCGTTGCCGGCCAGGCGCCCGGCGTACAGCTCCGGATAACCGCCGGGTAGGACCACCGCATCCGCCGTTGCATCCGGCGCTTCGTCCGCCAACGGCGAAAAGGTCGATATGTGTGCTCCGGCGGCGCGCCAACCGTCGAGGATAAAGGGATAGGCGAAGGCGAAGGCCGCATCTCGCGCCACGGCAATGCGCTGCCCCAAGGGAGGCATGGGCGGTACCAGCGTGCCGTTCGGTTGGGCCGGCAAGCGACTAGGATTGGCGAGATCGACGAGTTTCTGCACATCCACGTGCGCCGCGACCAGGGCGGCAGCGCTGTCGATGAAGGCCTCCAGGTCCGCGTGCTCCGAGGCCTGCACCAAACCCAGATGCCGGTGCGGCAAATGCAAAGCCGTCACGCGCGGCAGGCAACCGAGAACCGCGATATCAAGCGGCGCCGCGGCGGCGCGCAGGATGTCGGCGTGCCGACCGCTCCCAACTCGGTTGAAGATAACGCCGCGCACGGCGACATCGCGCCGGTGCGCCAGAAAACCTTGCAAAAGCGCCGCCACCGATGCGCCCATGCCCTTGGCATCCACCACCAGGACCACAGGCCAGCCAGTCAACCGCGCCACATCCGCCGTTGAACCGGCGCCATCCGGCGCTCCATCAAAAAGGCCCATGACGCCTTCGCCAACGATCACCTCGGCGGTCTCGCCGGCGCGAGTGGCCAGGTCCTGCGCTATCTCCGGCCGCATAGCCCAGGTATCCAGGTTCAGACAGGACCGGCCACTGGCCGCGGCGTGAAAGGCCGGATCGATGAAATCTGGCCCGACTTTGATGGAGGCCGCGGCAACACCTGTGTTTCGCAAATGCCGCAACAGGCCCAGGGTAATGACCGTCTTGCCGCTGCCCGAGGCAGGTGCCGCGATCAAAACACCGCGCGCCATAACCCTATCCAACCTCACGACCCTGGCGCCCGCCGAGGGGATCGGGCTCCAGGACACGCCCGGACAACGCCCCCAACCAATCGAGGCCGGCGCGCAGGCGGACCACCTCGCCCACGACCACCAGGCACGGCGGCTCGGCCGCCTGCGCCAAGGCATCGCTGGCGCACGCCGCCAACGTGCTTTCGATAACTTTTTGTTCCGGCAGCGAGGCCTTGGAGACGATGGCCACAGGCTCGGCCGGTGCCCGGCCGTGGCTCAGCAATCGCGCGGCGATTTGCGGCAGATGGGCCAGCGCCATATAGATGACGATGACCGGCGCCCCGCGCGCCAGGGCCGCCCAATCGAGGCCGCCGGGCACATCGCCGGTCATATCGTGCCCGGTGATGAAGGTGACCGCCGAGTTGACCTCCCGGTGAGTGACCGGGATGCCCGCATACGCCAAGCCGCCGATGCCGCTGGAGACGCCGGGGACGATACGAAACGGCACGCCGGCGCGCACCAGGGCCAGGGCTTCCTCGCCGCCGCGGCCAAAAACAAAGGGATCGCCGCCCTTGAGGCGCAGCACCCGCTTGCCCTCCCGCGCCAATTGGATCAAACGGTGCGAGATGTCGGCCTGCTTGGGCGACGGCTTGCCGCCCCGCTTGCCCGCGGATTCGAGGACACAACCGGTCCGCGCCAGGGCCAGCACCCCCTCGCCCACCAAGGCGTCATAGACCACCACATCCGCCTGGCGCAGACCGTGCCAGGCCTGCATCGTCAGCAAGCCCGGATCGCCCGGCCCGGCCCCGGCCAGCCAAACCCAGCCAGACTCCAAATCGGCAAGCGATGTAGACAGGTTCTCCATGGCGGCAAGGTAAACGATGCCGCCAATCCCGCCTAGTGTTCTGTCACGACGAGCCGGCGCGCACTCACTACTGACAGCACGCTGTCAGTAGGGCCTTGCTACCCTGATTCCTCACTCAAGTAGGCATGATCAACCGGAGAAATCGATGTATATCCTCTATCATCACCCTTACTCTCAGCACTCACGACGGGTCGTCTCGCTTCTTGAAGAAGCCCGGTTCGATTACGAACTCCGGTCCGTTGCCTTGGATAAGGGCGAGCACATGTCGCCGGAGTATCTCTCCATCAATCCGAACCATCAGGTGCCAACGCTTGTTGATCGCGATGTAAAAATACACGAATCGAACGCGATCCTTCGCTATCTATGCATCAAGCACGGTTTGTGGAATTGGTATCCGGAAGAGCTGAAAGCCCGCGCGGCAGTCGAACAGTGGCTCGACTGGAATCAATGCTGTTTTTCGCCGACGGTGGTCGACATTGTGGTGAACAAGGTGTTCATGGGCGACAAAGCTGATCCCGCCGCGATCAAGCGTGGCGAGGGACGTTTACCGGAACTCGCCGCTATTCTGGATGCGGGACTGGCTGGCCGTGAATTTCTCGCCGGTACGACACCGACCATCGCGGACCTGTCCGTGGCATCCAACATCTTCCATCTCGGCCTTGCCGAGGCGATGCCAAGCGAACCCAACATAACGGATTGGTACGGGCGTGTTAGCGGGATCGAGGGATTTCAGAAATCCTTACCCCCGGCGTAGCTGTCCCGCGGCCCACTACGGCACGCCGGTTGCGTAACCAACCGCTGTTGTCATACTTGCCGCTGCTACCAGCAACTCGGAGGGACTCGTGCGGCGCGCAGACCGGTTGTTTCAGATCATCCAGATCCTGCGCGGCGCGCGCCGGCCCGTAACGGCGCAAGACCTCGCCGCGGAGGTGGAGACATCCGTGCGCACCGTCTACCGGGACATCGCTGAATTATTGGCCCAAGGCCTACCGATCCGTGGCGAGGCGGGCATCGGTTACGTGTTGGAGCCCGGCTACGATATGCCGCCCCTGATGCTAACGCCCGACGAAATCGAAGCCGCCGTGCTGGGTGCCCAGTGGGTGGCCGCACGGGGCGACCCGGCGCTTGTCCGCGGCGCTCGAGATCTGGTTTCCAAGATCGATGCCGTCGCACCCGAACATCTTCGTCCGATGATTCTCAATTCGACAATGATGGCACCCAGCATGAAACCGCTGGCGCCCGATGCCCTGGACATGGAACGGGTACGGACTTGGATACGCAAACGGGGCAAGATCCGGATTTGCTATCGTGTCGAGAATGGCCAAGACAGCCGCCGGGTGATCTGGCCGATCGGCGTGGCGTACTTTGAGGCCGTGCGCCTCATCGTTGCCTGGTGCGAGTGGCGCCAAGCTTTCCGGAATTTCCGGACGGATCGCGTCCAATCGGCCGAATTCCTGGAAGATACCTTTCCAACACCCACCAAGGTCCTGCGGGCTACGTGGTGGAAAGAAGAGAAAGCCAGAAATACCGCAAAGCACTAAACCTGCCGGCCCGAAGCCAGCATGGATGTCCGCTCTAGTGATGTCGCGCCGTCGCCTGCTAAACTTCGCCCATGAGCCACGAGCCTATGAACCGCCGGCCGGAGGGAGAGTTGCGCCGTGGCTGGACCACGGGCGCATGCGCCACGGCGGCGAGCACCGCCGCCTATACGGCGTTGTTGAGCGGCGACTTTCCCGATCCGGTAATCGTGCACCTGCCGAACGGCCTGAGCCC
>JAJFGP010000019.1 GCA_021776055.1 Kiloniellaceae bacterium | reverse complement strand
GGCGGCGGCGGTGGACGCGCACCGGCGCCGGCTGGCGCCGATCTGGACGACGAAATCCCGTTCTAGTTTTTTTTGGCTACGTTTTCCGGAAGACGAACCGGCCCGAGGCCCAATAGTTCCAGACGAAGGTAACGCCCACGGTGACGATCTTGGCCAGGATCGCCGGCATGATCTTGGCCAGCAGCCAGATGGACAGGGAACCCAGGGCGAGGCCGATCAGCGAGGTCGCGAGAAACGCCAGGCCGCGGGCTAGGGCCTCGCGACCGGTGCTGCGGTCACCGAAAGTCCAATATTTGTTGAGGATGTAGCTGTTGCCGACACCGACCGCGAATCCGGTCGCGTTTGCTAGCAGCAATGGCCAGCCGAGCCCGTAGAACGCCAGCGTGAAGAGGCCGATGTCGATCCCGGTGTTCAACGCGCCGACGACGGCGAATCGGAAGCCGCGCATGCCATGCTGACGGACCGTTTGGCGAATCCTCTCTATCATCGCGCCAGTCCCACTCCAACACTTTCCCCTAGACCACCGGTCGACGGCTGGGTAGCGTGCCAAATCAACGTAATCATAGGGATTAAGCCGTGGTCAGCGCGGGCACAGAAGTGGCAAAACGCCGGGATCGCGGTCGTTCCAAGCAAGTGATCTCCGTTGTCGTCCCGGTTTATAACGAGGAAGAGGTTCTTCCCGCGTTCCATACACGTTTGGCCGCGGTCATCAACACCTTACCCTTCCCGACGGAAGTGATCTACGTCAACGACGGTAGCACCGACGGAACGCTGGAGATTCTGCGTGACCTGCGCAGTCGCGACAGCCGGCTTGCCATCGTCGATCTGAGCCGGAACTTTGGCAAGGAGCTGGCCCTGACCGCCGGAATCGACCACGCCGGCGGCGAGGCGGTAGTCATCATCGATGCCGATCTGCAAGACCCGCCCGAGGTGATCCCGGATCTAATCAAGCCGTGGGCCGAGGAGGGGTATGATGTGGTCTATGCCCAGCGCCGCTCGCGCAGCGGCGAAAGCGGCCTGAAACGGTTTACCGCTTTTAGTTTTTACCGGGTCATCAATTGGCTGAGCCGGGTGCGCGTGCCGCCCGATACCGGCGACTTCCGCCTGCTCAGCCGCCGCGCAGTGGTGGCCCTGAAGAGGGTGCGTGAGCATCATCGCTTCATGAAGGGCCTGTTCGCCTGGATCGGTTTCCGTCAGACCGCCGTGTCCTATCACCGCAGTCCACGCGCCGCGGGCCGGAGCAAGTGGAACTATATTCGCCTGTGGAATTTCTCGCTCGAAGGAATTACCGGATTCACCATCGCGCCGCTGAAGGTCGCTACTTACTTGGGGTTGGTCGTCGCCATCTTCGCCCTCGTGTTCGGCGGCATCATTGTTTGGCGTACCTTGGTGTACGGCAGCAATGTTCCCGGTTATCCGTCGCTCATGGTCGTGATCCTGTTGCTTGGCGGCTTGCAACTCACGACTCTCGGTGTGTTGGGCGAGTATGTGGGCCGGGTCTTTAACGAAACCAAGCGCCGGCCTCTGTACTTGGTGCAGGAATATGTAGCGGCGGACCCGGCGGATTCCGCGACAGTGGTGCCGGAGCCCGATGACGCTCGCGAACGGCGCGCCTGAGCGAGGCAGGTCGTTGCTCCAATCGCGTCCGGAGGTGGTCTTCTGGGGTTTCCTGGCGCTGCACGTGGCCGCCTGGACCATACTGCCGACCCTGGCTAATCCGAACCTGCCTCTCGATGTCATCGAAGGTTTGGCCTGGGGCCGGGAATGGCAGCTCGGTTACGCCAAGCATCCGCCGCTATCGCCTTGGCTGATGGAGGTCTTCGCTTTCCTGGGTGGCGGCGGCGCGAACTGGCCGCTGTATCTGCTCAGCCAAGTATGTGTCGGCGTTGCATTCTGGGCCATGTGGCGCTTAGCGGGGGATTTTCTCGATCCCGTGCCAGCCCTGCTCTCGGTCCTTCTGCTGGAGGGTATCTACTACCACAACTTCACCAGCCCTGAATTCAACGCCAACGTGGTGTTGCTGCCCCTATGGGCGCTGGCCATCCTCGCCCTGCGGCGGGCGGTCACCGGCGGGTCTTGGCGTGCCTGGGCCGCGTGGGGCTTGTGTCTCGGACTGGGTCTGCTGGGTAAGTACTACACGGGGGTCCTGATCGCGGCGATGACGGCGCTGGTTGTGGCCACGCCCGCCTATCGGCGGCACCTCGCGCGGCCCGGCCCCTATATCGGCCTGGCGGTTTTCGCGGCGGTCGTGCTGCCGCACGTAGCGTGGCTCATCGCCAACGATTTTCCCAGCTTCTCCTACGCGATCAACCGGGCCGGGAGCGGTGACAACGCCTGGAGCGGCCACATCGTCTATCCGTTACGATTCCTGGTGGGACAAGCGCCTATCGTGCTGCCGGCGCTCTTGATCATGGTGGCGCTGGGGCGGCCAAAGCGCGGTGGCGCCTTGAGCAGGGAAGGGACGCGCTTCCTTCTGTTCGTGGGGTTTGGCCCCCTGGTTCTAACGCTGTTGCTGTCGGCGGTCGTCGGCTTCAAGGTGCGGTCCATGTGGGGCACGCCGTTGCTGCTGACCAGCGGTTTGATGCTGATCGGCTGGTTTGGTCCGGCGGTGACATTGGCGGGACTTCGCCGCTTTACCTGGGCCTGGACCGGTATCTTTGCGGTCGCGCTAGGTGCCTACACGGGCACGGTGGTCCTTCGCCCGTATTTTTATGACACGGGCAAACGGACTCATTTTCCCGGTCGGCCGTTGGCGGCGGCGGTGACCGCCGCTTGGCACGCGCGCTTCGATTCACCGGTGCCGGTGATTATCGGGGACGCTTGGGCGGCGGGGAGTGCGGCGTACTATTCGCCCGACCGGCCAAGCGTCTACATAGACGCAAATCCGGCCGTAGCGCCGTGGCTCAACGATGAGAAGGTCGCAAAAACGGGGGCCATCGTGATTTGGCTCGGTCCGCGCGGCGGGGGAACGGCCGCCCCATTTGCCGAGACGTCCCTAGCGGCGCTGAGCGAACGCATCGGCCCTGTTGAGGAACAGCAGCCGATGAGCCTATCCTGGCAAGTCTGGGGCGATATGCCGCCGCAATCGGTTGGCTGGGCGCTGATCCCGCCGCGCTAGGTCTTGTGCTTACTTACGAAAATCGATTTAGGAGGAGCCTCATTTCATGACGCTATGTCCATGCGATTCTGGCCAGGAACTTAACGGTTGTTGTGGACCGGTCATCGGTGGTGCCCCGGCACCCACTGCCGAAGTCTTGATGCGCTCGCGCTACAGCGCCTTCGTGCTCGGTGACATCGGCTATCTTGCCGATACGCTGTCGGTCGGGGAACGCGCTGAATTCGATCAAGTCGAGGCCGAGAAAACTGCCAAGAGTGCGAAATGGCAGGGCCTCGAGGTTCGCGCTGTTGTCGGTGGCGGTAAGGGTGACGATAGCGGGACGGTGGAATTTGTGGCCAGTTTCCGCCTCAACGACCAAGTTCACGTCCACCATGAGCTGGCAGAATTCGTTCGCGAGAAGGGACGGTGGGTGTGCTCGGGCGGGACGATGAGCCCAAAGGGGCCGCCGGTGCGCGTCGTTAAAGTCAGCCGCAACGAACCCTGTCCATGCGGGTCAGGCAAGAAGTACAAGAAGTGCTGCGGCGCCACCACCTTGTCGAGGTGACCTGATGGGGTGCTAGGCGACCTTCGGCATGGCGCGGACGCGTTCGGCGGGCAGTCGGACCGTCACCGTGGTGCCGATGCCCAACTCGCTTTGCAAGTCCAGGGAACCGGAGTGCAACTCAACCAAAGCCTTGCTCAAGGGCAAGCCGAGGCCGGTGCCCTGGTAGCGGAGCGCCGAATCCGGAACTTGTCCAAACGGAGCCAAGGCTAAGGGAATGTTCTTGAGGGCAATGCCTTTGCCCGTGTCGCTTACCTGCAAGACGCAGCCGGTGTTCGGCCGGCACCAGGCCGTGATGCGCACCTGTCCACCCGCCGCCGTGAATTTGATGGCATTGGACAGTAGGTTCAGCAACACCTGCGCCAACATGCGCTGATCGGCGCGCAGTGGCGGCAGACCGTCCGTCACGTCCGCCGTCAAAGTTACCTGCCGGCCGTTTGCTTGGTCGCTCACGCCAGAGATACATTCGCGCACTAATGCGGTGATATCGACGTCTTGATCCGCCATCTCGATCTTACCGGCATCGACCCTGGCAACATCGAGAAGATCGTTGATCAGGCCGAGTAAATGACGTCCCGATTCATGGATGTCCTGCAGGTATTCGCGGTAGCGGTCGCTGCCGATAGGTCCGAACATCTCCGTGCGCGCAATTTCGGAAAACCCGATGATGGCGTTGAGTGGTGTGCGCAACTCGTGACTCATGCCCGAAAGAAGGTCCGAGGCGGTCCGGTTGGTCAACTCGGCATGGGTCCGCGCCGCCGATAGCCGGGCGGTCTGCTCGCGCAACTGGGCACTTAAGGAATCGCACCCCTTGTGCAGGTCGTCGCACCGCCGCTTGGCCTCGGCGAGAACTCCGGCGGTCGCCCAGATCGCCAGCAGCGATAGGCCGCTGTCCGCGAGTCCGCTGGGATCGGTGGGCGCAAGGGAGGCTGATTGGCTAACGACCACCAGGACCGTTGCCAGCACGGCCAAGGCTATGACGTCTCGTGGCCGCGCCAGCCACCATCCCAGCAAGACCATGCCCAGATAGGCAAGGAGGTTGACGGAACTGGCGGGCAGCGACAGGTCGAGGACGAAGGCCAGCACGGCGGCGGCGGCCACCGCCACGACGGACCACGGTTGGTTGGTGCGTGTATCGCCGATTTCCGGCGTCGATGCCATGGTCATCTGTGACTCCCCCAAGTCTTCCGGTCGGCAGTTGACGAGATTCGGCCGGATTTGTCCACCGGGCGGCGAAATCTCCGATTTCGGCTGCCCATGGCGCCATCGGCTGGCGTTGGGCTCATTTGACCCACATCATTTGTTTTCCCGAAGGGCCGAACCAGAATAAGCCATTGAGGAAAGCCCGCCATTCTTCAGAGGAGGCGAACAATGAAATATCCAAGGCTCATCAAGGCCTTGCCGACTGTTGTTTTCGCACTGGGGTTGGTTTCACTTCCGGCAATCCAGGCCGGTGGCCACGAGGCAGCACCCAAGTCACCTGATTCGGCCTCGCCGGGCACCGATTCTCACATGATGGGGATGCCCGCCGGCGAGGGCATGCGGATGCCGACAATGGATTCGGCGCGAGGACGAATCCTATTCGTCACAAAAGGCTGTGTGGCCTGCCACTCGATCAACGGTGTGGGTGGCCATGACGCGACACCGCTGGATGCGCACACCATGGCGCAGGCCATGAACCCATTCGATTTCGCGGCCAAGATGTGGCGCATGGCGCCGGCGATGATCTATGCCCAGGAGGAGGGATTGGGAGAGCAGATCCACTTCACCGGCGATGAACTGGCTGACATCATTGCCTTCGTTCATGATGACCAGGAACAGCACACCTTGAGCGACGCCGATATCACACCGGAAATCCGCAAACTCATGCACCATTCGCATGGTGAGCCGGGCGGTGGCGTCACCATGCACGGCGAAGAGCTTGGCCATCATGAAGACCCTGCCAACGACTGAACTACCTCTCCAGATATCGGCCATCTCGCTGGTACCCGTGGAACGGGGAAATTCTGCTTAGTTCATCCACCGGTGCGGGCGTCAAAATCTGTTACCTGACGCTGCATTGTGTTGGTTGCACCTGCGAAATCTGCTAGATATGGACGTTCTGGCCCTCAGCGCGTCCGGGCCACAGCCACAGTGATTTCACCGCCGCAATCGCCGTTCGCGGCCCTAAGCACGGATCCGATCTTTGACGTCAAGTACGCCACCACCCCCGAGTTTCGATATCACGCCCATCACGATCGAAGACGAGATGCGGAAGTCCTACCTCGATTACGCCATGAGCGTGATCGTGGCGCGTGCCTTGCCCGATGTGCGCGACGGCCTGAAGCCGGTACACCGGCGCATCCTCTACACCATGAAATCGGCGGGCTACGACTGGAATCGACCCTACCGCAAGTCGGCGCGGGTCGTCGGTGAGGTAATGGGCGTCTACCATCCGCATGGCGATCAGGCGATTTACGATGCCATGGTGCGCATGGCGCAGCTTTTCTCCATGCGCCTGCCGTTGATCGACGGGCAGGGCAACTTCGGCTCCATGGATGGCGATCCGCCGGCGGCCATGCGGTATACCGAGGCACGGTTGCATCGGGTGGCCAGCGACGCCCTGCTGGAAGATATCGACCGGGATACCGTCGATTTCCAAGCCAACTACGACGAGACGACGCAAGAGCCGGTGGTCCTGCCGGCCCGGTATCCCAACTTACTGGTCAACGGCGCCGGCGGTATCGCGGTCGGCATGGCAACGAACATCCCGCCGCACAATTTGGGCGAGGTGATCGACGCGTGCTGCGCCTATGTGGACAATTCAGAGGTTAGTATCGACGAGCTGATGCAAATCGTTCCGGGCCCGGATTTCCCCACTGGCGGCATCATTCTCGGCCGGGCCGGCATTCGCGATGCCTACCATACGGGGCGCGGCGGCCTGCGCATTCGCAGCAAGGTACACGTCGAGGAAATCCGCAAGGATCGCGAAGCCATCATTGTCACCGAGATTCCCTATCAGGTGAACAAATCACGCATGGTCGAACGCATCGCCGAGGTGGTGCGCGACAAGACCGTCGAAGGTATCAGTGACCTGCGCGACGAAAGCGACCGGGCGGGTCTGCGTGTGGTCATCGAATTGCGCCGCGATGCCGAATCCGATGTGGTGCTTAATCAGCTTTATCGGTTTACCCCGCTGCAATCGTCGTTTGGCGTCAACATGCTGGCGATCAACGGCGGGCGGCCGGAAACGCTCGACCTCAGGCAAGCGATCGTCGCCTTCGTCGACTTCCGCGAAGAGGTCATCACGCGCCGCACCATATTCGAGTTGGGCCGGGCGCGTGACCGAACTCATGTCTTGGTGGGATTGGCGATTGCGGTGGCCAACATCGACGCGGTCATTGCCCTGATTCGCAAGGCACCCGATCCGGTTGTCGCGCGGGACGAGTTGATGGCTCGCGCTTGGCCGGCGATGGATGTCGCCCCCCTTATCGCGCTGATCGACGAGCCTGGGCGCGCGGTGGCCGAAGATGGGACCTACCGCCTCTCCGCGATCCAAGCCAAGGCCATCCTGGAGTTGCGCCTGCAACGGCTGACCGGCTTGGAGCGCGGGAAAATCGCCGAGGAGCTGGAGGGCCTGGCCAAACAGATCACCGAATATTTGGATATCCTGGATTCGCGGCCCCGGCTGCTCGCTATCCTGCGGAGCGAACTGGTCGAGATGAAGGAGCGCTTCGCCAACCCACGGCGTACGGAAATCTCGGACAGCGGCTTCGATCAAGACGACGAGGACCTCATTCAGCGCGAGGACATGGTCGTTACCGTTAGCCACGGCGGCTACATCAAGCGGGTGCCGCTTAGTGCCTACCGAGCGCAACGGCGTGGTGGCAAGGGCCGCGCCGGCATGGCCACGCGGGACGAGGATTTCGTCAGCAAGGTCTTTGTCTGCTCGACACACACGCCAGTGTTGTTCTTTTCCTCCCGTGGCATGGCCTACAAGATGAAGGTTTACCGGTTGCCGGTCGGCTCGCCGCAGGCACGGGGTAAGGCCTTAATCAATTTGCTTCCATTGCAGGAGGGCGAAACCATCACGACGGCGATGCCCCTGCCGGAGGACGAGTCGACTTGGGGTGATATGTACGTGGTCTTCGCGACCACCAAAGGGCGCGTGCGGCGTAATCGGCTATCCGATTTTACCCATGTCATGGCGAACGGCAAAATTGCCATGAAACTGGATAGTGAAGACGGACAGCTGGTGACCGTCGCGACCTGCAATGAGAATGAGGATGTGTTGCTGGCCACCGCTGGTGGCAAAAGCATCCGCTTTCAGGTTCGCGATGTACGTGTTTTCTCTGGAAGAACCTCAACCGGTGTCCGCGGTGTCCGCCTGGCCGGCAAGGATCAGGTCATCTCCATGAGCATCCTGCATCACATGGAATTGGACATGGAGGAGCGGGGTGCGTACGTGCGCTATGCCAATGCCCGCCGCCGCGCTGAGGGAGACGAGAATGGCGATGAGCCCTGTGGGCCTGAGGACGTAAACGTCTCCCTCTCCGAGTCGCGTATCGCCGAGCTGGAGGCCGGAGAGGAATTCATTCTATCGGTGGCCGAGGATGGCCTGGGCAAGCGCACTTCTGCCTACGAGTACCGCATTACCAACCGTGGCGGCCAAGGCATCAGCAACATGGAGCTGACCCGTGGGCGCGGCAAGATATCGCGGGTCGTCGGCGCGTTCCCCGTGGACCCGACCGACCAGGTGGTTCTGGTGACCGATGCTGGCAAGTTGATTCGCTGTCCGGTTAACGACGTGCGCATCGCCAGCCGGGCCACTCGTGGTGTTCGCCTGTTCGATGTCGCCGATGACGAGCGTGTCGTGTCGGTCGCCCGGCTAGCGGATGAAGGCGACGAATCGGAGACCGGTGAGCCGGGCGGGGACGAGCCGGAAACCGGTGAGACGGCAGGAGAAGAAGAATGACGGCGCCGCGCGTTGGAGTTTACCCAGGAACCTTCGACCCCATCACCAAGGGTCATGTCGATATCATCACCCGGGCCGCCGCGGTGGTCGACAAGTTGGTGGTCGCCGTGGCCATGAACGCGGGGAAGGACCCGCTATTCTCGGCGGACGAGCGTGTGGCCATGGCGGATGCCGACGTGGCCGACCTACGGGCCAACGGGCAAACCATCGAGGTGTGCTCCTTTGACACTTTGTTGATCCATTTCGTCCGAGAATCCGGTGCCTCGATTATCATCCGTGGTCTACGGGCCGTCTCGGACTTCGAGTACGAGTTCCAGATGGCCACCATGAATGCCCGCATCGATCCGGAGATCGAAACGGTTTTCCTCACGGCCTCCGAGCGCCAGCAGTTCGTGGCCTCGCGCCTGGTCAAGGAGATCGGCCGCTTGGGCGGCGACGTCTCAAGCTTCGTCAGCCCCCGGGTCGTCAAGCAATTAAAGGCAAAATTCGCCAGCGCCAAAGGCTAAACCCGCCTGGCATCGCTTGACCATCGTGGAGCCCCGACTTATGGTCCCCCGGCTCCGACGAGCCCCGGCCGTCCGGCCGTACGAGCCCGTAGCTCAGGTGGTAGAGCAGCTGACTTTTAATCAGCGGGTCGCAGGTTCGAGTCCTGCCGGGCTCACCAATATTTCCAAT
>JAJFGP010000180.1 GCA_021776055.1 Kiloniellaceae bacterium | reverse complement strand
GAGCCCCGACTTATGGTCCCCCGGCTCCGACGAGCCCCGGCCGTCCGGCCGTACGAGCCCGTAGCTCAGGTGGTAGAGCAGCTGACTTTTAATCAGCGGGTCGCAGGTTCGAGTCCTGCCGGGCTCACCAATATTTCCAATAGTTATGAAATATTGCGATTTCCTAGATCATATCTTGGTCGCAATAGTGCAGTTTTGTTCTGCCGTTGACATATGCTATCGGACTCAGCAAGTTAGAGGTTCTATCCGGGGGGAATCTCGATTGAATAATTTTGTGCAGCGTATTCGCGTCGCTACAATGGCGGTTAGCTTCAAGCGTCTGAAATTCCCTCCGCGGATATTTCTTTTCATTTTGGGCGGGCTATTATTTGCCGGTATCCCGGATGCCAGGGCTGCGTTCGTCACGACACAAGAAGCCGGGTTGGATGGCGTGTTTAGCCAGGCATCATTCAACGGGAACGGAATTGACATCCGTTTTTTACCGACCGTCACGTTTTCAAATAGCGATTTACTAAACATCACGACTGAAGCCGGGATTGATGCACTGTTCGCCTTCAACGACGGCTCCGCGTCGAACATCATCAGTATGTATTTCGTCGATACCCTCGATTTTTGCAGTTCCAGCATCCCGGCCATTGTGGGTTGCGCTACTCTCGGGGGCAATGACATCGCCGTGGAGTCTGTGTTTGCGGCTAGCGGGTCCGGAACGGAACTGCTCGCTCACGAGATTGGCCATAGCCTAAACCTTGATCACGTAGCGGGTAACAACTTGATGGCGGCCGCTATCAACGGATTTACCACGCTTACAGAGGCGCAGGTTGCGACCATTTTGGGTAATATTGATCTAATACAGATGGACTCTTCCGAACTCCGTTTCATTGAGATCAGGCCAGTTCTGGTGACCCCGTTGCCGCCGGCCGGGATCATGTTTGTGTCTGCAATCGTCGTACTCGTCGGGGCCTGCCGCCGCAAAAAATCGCACGCCTGACCAATGAATGTTGCCACGGCAATGCTCAAAAGAGCGGGGATCGGAGTCGTATCGATTCTATTCCTGATGGTGTCGGGTAGCGTGATTGCGGAATCATCTTCGTCGGAAACACCGGCCGATTGGATCAAAGTCGCTGCCGGGCACGAGTTCAGTCTCATGGCGCCGGCCGGGACGGAATTTCATCCCTCCGAGGGGATTGATTCCTTTGTCGGGGATTTTGAAGCGCCGGATTTCAAGTTGTCTTTCGATCTTGGGCAATATTCCAATTCTCTGAAAGATATGAGTGGCGACGCCAGGTATGTGACTCAGAGTATTCTTATCGACGGGAAGGCCGCGAATATCGTCACCGCCTATGCGCCGCGTTTCTCGACCGATCACCCTTATTTCATCGGGATACACTTTCCCGAGGTCAAGGCGACGGGTAGGGGGCCAACAAGGCTTACCGTTTTTGGCTTACTTGAGACGACGGATCACTACACCATCATCGAGAAAATATTCAGAACAATACGGTTCGACTAGTCGATTTTAGGAAGCCTTACCCGGCGCAATCCACGCAGCGGTCAGTGGCTGGATCGACCTCTAGCCGCTTGACCGGAATTTCCTCGTCGCAGGATACGCAATAGCCGTAGTCGTCGGACTTGAGGCGCCTTAACGCAGTGTCGATGTGTTGCAGGCGACCCCGTCGGCGGGCCTCCACCGCTTGCGCCATGGCCTGGACCTGCATCGCGTCCATGCGCGACAGGCGCCCCACGCTTTGCTGATCCAGTTCGACCGGCCGGCGCTCTTCCGCCGCGCTGTCGCTGATCTCCAGCAGGCTGGCGCGTTCCAGTTCGAGACGCTTTTTCATCGCGCCCAGGTCGAGTTTCTTGCGCTTGGCTATGGGGTGGCCTCTCTATCTCCGGTGGCGATCCACCGTAAACGGACAGTCTAGGCCATAGGACCCCGTGGTGCGCTAGCACATTCTATCATGCGTCTTTTGGTGGGGGAGGCGGCGCTTGCCCAAGTCTCGTCGCCGCTTGGCGGACCGATGCCGCGATCTCTTCGCTTAAAGCCGGGTCCTTAACCGCACGGGCCAGTGAGACGCCGCCGGCGAGAAGCGCCAAGAGCGCGGTTGCTTCCGCCTGACGCTCCGTCGCCGATCCGGCACTGAGACCAGCCGCGGTTGCGTCGATCACCTTACGTAGTTCAACCTCGTACGCCTCGCGCGCCTCCGCATCGGCACGGGCCACCTCGCCGGTCAGGCTTTGCAGGGCACAGCTGTCGGCCAGATCGCAGGTTCGGCGCTCACCCAGATAGAAATCGATGAAGCCCTGCCGCCAGCCGCCGCCGAGCGTCTCGCGCATACGCTCGATGCTGGTATGCAAATCCTCCATGCCGGCCACGACGGCCTCCCGGAAGGCCGTCGCCTTGGATTTGTAGTGTGCATAGAAGGCACCGGAGGTAACGCCGGCCTCCTTTGCCAACCCATCGACGCCCAGCCCGCCGTAACCATGGCTGCGGAACCCGCGCCCGGCGCTCGCCAGAAGGCGTGCCCGGCTTTCCTCTTTCTGTCCCGTTTTATGGGCCATGTTTAGTCTTTCAAATAACGATCGTTATTTTTCACTTGACCATATAACGATCACAATGTTAATCATCACATCACGATCGTTATATATGAATTACCGAGCCGCTGCAAGCGCATCGGCCGACCTAACCCAGAATGGAGAAAACCCATGCCTCTTTCCTTGACCTTGACTGAAGGTGTTCTGCCCGAAAAGGCACAGACACAGGCAATCAAACGCATCACCGACGCCTTTCTCAAATGGCACGGCCTTTCCGGCAACAAGGTGATGACACCGAATGTCACTGCCCATCTGAGCGTGCTGCCCAAGGGCCACACCTTTTCCGGCGGCGAGCCGCTTGATGACGGCGTCTGGATCGAACTTAAAACACCAAGCTTCGCCTTTACCGATCGTGAGGTTCAGCAGGGATTTTTCAAAGATGCCACGGACATCATCGTTGAGTTGTCGGGCGGGAAACAACCGCGCGACCACATTTATTCCAATGTCACCCATACCGTCGATGGCACCTGGAACATCAACGGCAGTGCCATGACCAATGAAGAAATCGGCCAAGCCATTGCGTAAGGCCCACGTCCTGCCAATCGTATAACCAGAGGAAAACAAGATGAAAAATCTACTGACAGGCATCGCTATCTGCATCGCCCTGTTGGCTGGCGCCACCGGAGCGCAGGCCGAAAACAAACAATGTTTGCCCATCGGTGGCACGGCCCTTGGTCAGTTCTTCAATGATGGCAAGGATGTTTTGGGCGCGATGTCCGGAACCTGGAATTCCACCCGCGGCACCGTCGTTAGCGAGGAGAAAACCGCAACGGGTCTTCTTCTGGGTATGGAACATGCTTTCAGCACCAGCGCGGGTGGGGTTGTGACGACGCGTGACAAAGTCGTCCTCACGACGATTCCGGGCAGTGAAAACGACTACGGGCTCGATATCGCGTACACAGTCGTTGAGTCCTTCGGCCACCTTAAAGGTTATACGGGAACGTTTAACAGCTACGGCCGGATCAATACGGGCACAGGCGAAGCCGTTGTCCGATATCGCGGACAACTCTGCAAATAGAACCACACAAAACGGCGGCGGGCCGCATCGGCGCGGCCCGCCGGTCAGGACAGGACCCTTGTGCCCACAGCCGGCACGGGGGCGGACTTGCCAATGAGAATCCATGGTTAATCACGGGATCGGCTATTCCAACGCCGGGCAAGACGGTGTTATGGATGACGGCGGATTGACATCGATAGCAACAGGGATTGCCCGGAATGGACAAGGCGGAAGAGGCTCCAAGACGTAGCCGGCGGGGCGGGGGCCGCGCCGGCAATATGCGCGGCAAGGGATCGGCCATCGAGCAGATGCCCTGGAGCCTGCCGGTCAATTCCGACAAACCGACCGAGCCGCTGAGCGAAGACGGCGTTCAAGCCGTGCATAATGGCGCCATGCGTATCCTTGAGGAACTCGGTATCGAGTTCCTCAACCCCGAAGCGGTGGATATCCTGCGCCGGGCGGGGTGCATCGTGAACGGCGAAAACGTCCGCATCGGCCGCGATTTGGTGATGGAACAGCTCAAGGGCGTGCCGTCCAGTTTCACCCTCACTCCGCGCAACCTGGACCGCCGGATTGAGATCGGCGGCCGCAACATGGTCTTCGGCAATGTCTCCAGCCCGCCCAACTGCTCCGATCTCGACCGTGGCCGGCGCACGGGAACGCGGGAAAGCTATCGCGATTTGATCAAGTTAACCCAGTATTTCAACTGCATCCATTTCGCCGGCGGCTACCCGGTGGAGCCGATGGACATTCATCCCTCGGTGCGCCATCTCGATTGCCTCTACGACAAGCTGATCCTGACCGACAAGGTGGTGCATGCCTACAGCCTCGGCAGGGAGCGTGTCGAGGACGTGATGGAGATGGTGCGTATCGCCGGCGGGCTGACCCACGACGAGTTCGACGCAATGCCGCGTATGTACACCAACATCAATTCCACATCGCCGCTGAAGCATGATTTCCCGATGCTCGACGGCGCCATGCGATTGGCCAAGCGCGGCCAACCGACGGTGGTAACGCCGTTCACTCTGGCCGGCGCCATGGCACCGGTGACCATGGCGGGCGCGGTGGCTCAATCGATGGCCGAGGGGTTAGCCGCCATTGTGCTGTTGCAATTGATCAATCCGGGCTGCCCCACGGCGATCGGCACCTTCACCTCCAATGTGGACATGAAGACCGGCGCGCCCGCCTTCGGCACGCCCGACTATATGCGTGCGACACAGATGTCGGGGCAGATGGCGCGGTTCTACGGATTACCCCTGCGCGCCTCCAATGCCTGCGCCGCCAATTACCCGGACGCCCAGGCGGCCTGGGAGAGCGCGTTTTCCCTGTGGGCGGCGGTATCGTCGCAAGTGAACATGGTCTATCACGCGGCTGGATGGCTGGAGGGCGGGCTTTGTGCGTCCTACGAGAAATTCGTGATGGATTGCGAGACGTTGCAGCAGATGATCGCCTATATGAAGCCGGTGTCCGTCACCGAGGCGGACATCGCCTTCGATGCGATTAAGGAGGTGGGGCCGGGCGGACACTTCTTCGGCTGTACCCACACCCAGGAGCGCTATGAGACCGCCTTCTACAGCCCGTTCTTGTCGGACTGGTCGAATTTCGAGAACTGGGAGAATAACGGCGCCGTGCAAACGCCCGAGCGGGCCAACAAGATCTGGAAGCAGATCCTCGCCGAATTCGAGGCTCCGCCAACCGATCCGGCCATCGACGAGGAACTTCAGGCGTTTGTCGCCAAACGCAAGGAAGAGGGCGGCGCCCCCACCGATTTCTGATTTAGCGGGTCAGGTCAGTATCCTGCTGCTCAGCGCCGGTACGGTGCAGTCAGCCGTGCGGGCCATGCGGTTCTCGACGGGCGTGATGAAAAAGCCGGTGATGGTGGCGCGCACCTTGTCGCCGGCGGCCGTGGTGAGCGGGTTTATGCAATGAGCACAGCCCGGCGCCACGATCACCAGGCGGTTGGGTTTGGGAAAGACATAACGCCCGGTACCCATTTCCATGAGCTTCTCGTTCTCCCAGGCGTTGTCGAGGTGCTGGCCGACACGCTTGGTCTCGTCGGGCTGGTAGATGCTCGAGGTCGTCGGGTCGTGCGGATCGAAGGTGCCGTTCCCGGACGGGCAGGCGGCCATGTCGGCGACCATGAGTTCACCGCCCCATTTAACATTCCAAGTCGGGTGCGCGTAGTAGATGTAGGCGCCTGAGTAGCGCCCGAGGTCCAGGTGCCATGACAATCCCGCGCCTTGCGGATAGAGGAAGGCGCGCATCGTAAATCCGACCCAATCGTTATCCTTACGGCCGACCAAATCGGTCCAGTCGCTGCCGTGCCCGGTGATCGTCTCGACCAGGCAATCGACGTGGCGTCCGGTTGGGAAGACGAAATTCCGCACCAGTTCCGGGGGCAAGGGGCCCTGATTTTCGCACTTGTTGGCGATGCGCGCGGCCGTCTCGTTGGAATAGATGACCGGACCGGCAAGCGGCGAGCCGTCACTCAGGCGCCATGCCTTGAGCCACATCTGATGGTGGACACAAGTATAACTCTCACGCTGGACGTACTGCCAGACGCGATCGAACGCGGGCGCACTAAGCACATCGTCATACACCGCGTACGACGGTGTTTTCGTCACAAGTCTCACAACTGTCGCCCCTCTCCCAGCACGGCAGTATGAGGCTGGATGCTAGCATCGCTTTGGTGCCAGCGCTAGGGGGGGATAGGCGGGGGCAGCCGCACCGGCCATCACCAGCGGCCGTTGCCGAGACGCATGGCCTCTTCGGGCAGGTGGATTTTAAAGTGTTCGCGGACCTTGGCGTCGGTAGCGGGATCGATGTAAGCGGGATAGTGAGCCGAGAGGATCTTGTGCACACGCGTCTTGGCGGCTTCCAGGATGTCGGCGCTTCCCGCGTCTTGCCATTCGGCCTGGCTGGTCCGGTCGGCAAGCTTGGGATAAAGATATTCGGTCTCCATGAGCGAAAGAGTCTGGGGATGACCCAGATAGTGGCCGGGTCCTCGGACTACCTCCTTGATTACCTCGAATGAAAGCGTCTCGTCGCTGACCTCAACGCCCTTCAGCAAGCGCTGGATCATGCCCAACATGTCGTTGTCGATGACCATGGTCTCGAAGGAGCAGCCCATCAGGCTTGCCATCATACCGCAGGCCTCGGAGACTTTGGCGCCGGCGAGCGCCGCCGCGGTGACGGTCACCCCCTTCTCGAAACCCATTTGGGCGTCGGGCCACTTGGCGTCGGACATGCCGGCACCGACCGAGGTAGGGAGGCCGTAGAAGAGGCCGATCTGGGCCGCTGCCGCCGCCAGTACGGCCTGCTCGCCGCCGCCACCGGTGAAGGCCCCGGTGCGCAAGTCGGAGACAAAAGGCCAGGGTCCGAAGGCCATGGAATGACCCGGCACCACCAATTGGACCAGAAGCAGCGCGGCCAGGCTCTCCGCCGTCACCTGGGCGAGCGTACCAGCGAGTGCCGCCGGCGCGGTCGCCCCCGTCTGCGGTGCCATCACCGCCCAGACCGGAGCACCGATCCGAGTGGCGGCGAGACAGACCTCGCTATTCTCGTCACCGTAGGCGAGCGGCGAGACGACGCAACAGCCGCCGGCCGAACAGAACGGCCGCTCCCTGTGCTTGCCCTCGCCCCCAAGAACCAGATCCATGAGATGGATCAGATCGTCCAGATGACGGGCGTTGTTGGGCGATAGCACGATGTGCTTTGTGGTGCCGGCCATGGCGGCATAGGCCATGTTGATATCGGCGGACCGTAGATCGGCGATGTCGGTGGCGACCACGACCTGGGAAAAGTCGTGCACGTGCTCTAGTCGGTCAATCAGGCGGGCGAAGTCGTAGACGTCGATAATGGTCGATGGCCGGTATCGGTGCTCGTCCACATCCAGAGTCGAGATCGAATCTCCGCCGGGACCGAAATGAACGCGCCCGGCGGCGTTTTCATGGTCGTACTTTGGATCGCGGCCCAGGGTCACGAAGGTGCGGGGCACGGCCGCGATCACGTCCTCCACCAAGGCCCGTGGGAAGCAGAGCCGGTTGTGTTCATCGAGCCAACACCCCTTCGCCAAGGCGTGTTCTTTCAGGATGGGAAGGGGGTTGGCCATGCCAACCTGTTCCAGGAGGTCGAGCGCCGTTTCGTGAATGCGTTCAACATCCCGGTCGGACAGGGGCTTATAGCTGCCACCTGGAAGGCCTGGGCCGACGACGGCTTTACCTGGTCGCGCCCTTCGTGCTTGGCGACCTTGGCGACCCCCGGCGCGTTGTGTCATTCGACCCTCCAAATCCAGGATATCGCTTTGATTGGATTGAATGTTATCACCCAGACGATTGTTGGTGAAGCAGAGTCGGCAGTTGAACGGAGACAAGCCGCCCCGAGTAGGGTCATTCTGCGAAGTCAGGGTTCAGGCTGGGAAGGTCCGCTTCTCGAGTAGGTTCTGATTTTGGCCCCGGAAATCGGTCTCCAGGTCGCTATCAGACGCTCCGACTCCGCCTACAGAAAACTCTTTGCCTCCAAGGGATTGTTTCATATAGACCGTCCGCTGACGTTCTTTGGGAAGGGCTAAGAAATCTATGGGTAAGGCATTCGACGCGATCGTCATTGGCGCCGGCGTGATCGGGGCGGCCACGGCGTTGGCGCTGGCGCGTCAGGGCCGCTCGGTGCTGGGGGTGGATAAGCTACCCGCCGCCGGCTACGGCTCCACCTCGGGCTCGTGCGCCATTATCCGGCCCTACTATTCCACCGCCGATGGCTCGGCTATCGCCTATGAGAGCCATTTCTATTGGAACGATTGGGAGGCCTTTCTCGGCGCCCCGGACGAGCGCGGCCTTGCCCGCTATGTCGATTGCGGCTGCATGGTCTTGAAAACGCCGGGGAATCAGGAGTTGGCCCCGGTGAAACGCACCATGGACGAGATCGGTTGCCCCTATGAGGATCTCGATGCCGCCCAGGCCATCGCAAAGCTGCCCATGATCGTGCTCGATTCCTTCTTCCCGCCCAAGCGGCCCGACGATCCCGCCTTCGGCGAGACCAACCCGACGCCACTTTCCGGCGCCGTATTCTTCCCCACCGGCGGATACGTCACCGACCCCCAGCTTTCCGCCCACAACCTGCAGCGCGCCGCCGAGGCGAACGGCGCCGTCTTCCGCTTCAACGTCGCGGTAACGGAGATTCGCCAGGCCGCCGGGCGGGTTGCCGGTATCACCTTGGACGGCGGCGAGCAGATCGATGCGCCGGTGGTGATCAACGTAGCCGGACCTCATTCCTTCAAGATCAACCGTATGGCCGGGGTCGAGGAGGGCATGAAGATCAAGACTCGGGCGCTGCGCCACGAGGTCTGCCATGTGCCCGCGCCCAAGGGCGTGGCATACGAAGGCGAGGGCTGCGTGTTCTCCGACAGCGATATCGGCGCCTATATCCGCCCGGAAACCGGCAATCACATTCTCATCGGCTCGGAAGACCCGGCCTGCGACGAAAAGCAATGGGTGGACCCGGACGATTTCGACCGCGAATTTTCCGAACAATGGCGCGTACAGGTGCTGCGCTACGGCCAGCGTATTCCCACCCTGGGCGTGCCCGAACACGCCAAGGGCCTGGTCGAGCTATACGATGTGACCGACGACTGGATTCCTATTTACGACAAATCGGACCTGCCGGGCTTCTATATGGCTGTAGGCTCCAGCGGCAATCAGTTCAAGAACGCGCCCATCTCCGGCGAGATGATGGCCACCTTGGTGGACGCCTGCGAGAGCGGCCACGACCACGACAACGATCCGGTGCGCTTCACCCTGAAGCACATCGGGCGCGAGGTCAGCCTCGGCTTCTATTCGCGTAACCGCGAGATCAACCCGAATTCCAGCTTCTCGGTGCTGGGTTAATACCAAGGAGCGCTGATCATGAAATCCCACACCCGTGTTGCCGTCATCGGCGGCGGCGTCGTCGGCTGCAGTGTGCTCTATCATCTCACCAAGTTGGGTTGGTCGGATGTGATGCTGATCGAACGTTCCGAGTTGACCTCGGGTTCCACCTGGCATGCCGCCGGCGGCTTCCATACCCTCAACGCCGATACCAACATGGCGGCGCTGCAGGGCTATACGATCCGTCTGTACAAGGAGCTTGAGGAGATTTCCGGGCAGGTCTGCGGCTTGCACCATGTCGGCGGGCTGACCTTGGCGTGTACGCCCGAGCGCATGGATTTCCTCAAGGCCGAGCGCGCCAAGCATCGCTACATGGGTCTGGAAACCGAAATCGTCGGGCCCGATGAAATCCGCAAGATTTCGCCGATCACCAACACGGATGGCGTCCTCGGCGCGCTTTACGATCCCCTCGACGGCCATCTCGATCCCTCGGGCACCACCCACGCCTATGCCAAGGCCGCGCGCCTGGGCGGAGCCGAGATCGTGCTGCGCAATCCGGTGCTTGCCCTCAACCCACGCCCGGACGGCGGTTGGGATGTGGTCACCGAGCAGGGCACCATCACCGCCGAACACGTGGTCAACGCGGCCGGGCTATGGGCCCGCGAGGTGGGAGCGCTGGCCGGGGTACGCCTGCCGCTGCACGCCATGGAGCACCAGTATCTGGTGACCGACGATATCCCGGAGGTGTACGAGCGCGACAGCGAACTGCCCCACGTGATGGACCCCGAGGGCGAAAGCTATTTGCGCCAAGAGGGCCGCGGCCTGGTCATCGGCTTCTACGAGCAGGATTGCGACCCCTGGGCGGTGAACGGCACGCCCGCCGATTTCGGCCACGAGCTGCTGCCTGACAAGCTGGAGCGCATCGGCGATGCCATCGAAACGGCCTACCGCCGCTATCCGGTGCTGGAGCGCGCCGGGGTCAAGACCATCATCAACGGCCCCTTTACCTTCGCGCCCGACGGCAATCCGCTGGTCGGGTCGGTGCCGGGCTTGCGCAACTACTGGTCGGCCTGCGCCGTGATGGCCGGCTTCAGCCAAGGCGGCGGGGTCGGCCTGACCCTGGCGGAATGGATGATCGAGGGCGAGCCGTCGCGCGACGTCTTCGCCATGGACGTGGCCCGCTTCGGCGATTTCGCTACCAGCGCCTGGACCCGCAACAAGGTGGTGGAAAACTACCAGCGGCGCTTTTCCGTGGGCTATCCCAACGAGGAACTGCCGGTGGGCCGGCCACTGGATGCCACCCCGGCCTACGAAATCTGGAAGGGTCAGCGCGCCGTGTTCGGCGCCGCCTATGGCATGGAGCACGCCAACTATTTCGCCCCCAAGGGCGAGCCGACATACGAGACACCCAGCTTCCGCCGTTCCAACGCCTTCGCCGCCGTGGGCGAGGAATGCCGTGCCGTGCGTGCCGCCGTGGGCATCAACGAGGTACATAATTTCGGCAAGTACGAGGTCTCGGGCCCCGGTGCCGAAGCCTGGCTCGACCGCGTCATGGCCGGGCGAATTCCCAAGGTGGGGCGCATCTCGCTGACCCCCATGCTCAGCCCCAAGGGGCGGCTGATCGGCGATTTCACCATCTCGCGGCTGGCGGACGACCACTTCCAGCTTACCGCCTCTTTCAACTCCCAGGCCTATCACATGCGCTGGTTCCAGCAGCAATTGCCGGACGATGGTTCGGTGAGCCTGCGCAACATCACGGCGGAACGCATTGGTTTCCAGATCGCCGGACCCAAGTCCCGCGAGCTGATGGCGCGGGTGACCACCGTCGACGTGTCGCGCGAGGCCTTCCCATTCCTTGGCGTACGGGCGCTGGACGTGGGCTTGTGCGAGGCGCTGGTGCAGCGGGTCACCTACACCGGCGATCTGGGCTATGAAATCTACGTGCCGGCGGCCAACCAGGTAGCGCTCTACCACACCCTAGCGGAAGCGGGACGCGATCTTGGGCTTCGACCCTTCGGCATGCGCGCCATGATGAGTCTGCGGCTGGAGAAATCCTTCGGCTCGTGGCTGCGCGAGTTCAAGCCCGACTATACGCCTCAGGAAACCGGGCTGGACCGCTTCATGTCTTACAACAAGGCCGCCGATTTTATCGGCAAGGCGGCGGCCGCCGCCGACAAGGCCAAGGGCCCATCGCGGCAACTCTGTACCTTCGTGGTCGAGGCCGACGACGCCGACGTGTGGGCCGACGAACCCATCTGGCATGGCGGCAAAGTCGTCGGCTTCGTTACCTCGGGCGGCTATGCCCACTATGTGGAGAAGTCGGTGGCGTTAGGCTTCCTGCCGCCCGAGCTGATCGAAGAGGGCCGCGACGTCGAGATCGAAATCCTCGGCGAAATGCGCCCCGCCCGGCTGGTCTCCGACCCGCTGTTCGATCCTGCCGCCGAGCGTATGCGGGGGTAGAGCACAAAAAGAAAGCCCCGTCGCGGCGGACGGGGCTTTCGGTGGTCAATCGGGGAGATTGTTGTTCGTAAAGGATTGTCCACTGAACACCATTTAAATGCACTTGAGACAGTTTGGCAACCGGTTTGTCGATACGTGCGCCGGTCCGCTACACCAGATTCCAAAGCAGGGGAATAAGAAGAATTGCCCAGCCTAACAGCGAGGCCAAGGCAATCACGATAACCCGGCGTGGGCCGGTGAATCTCCTCGGCCTCGAAACGCCCGTCAAATCGCCCGTCGGAGAATGCTCCGTATCGTCGCCAGAGTACGCTGTTTGCGTCGCCATAGGCACGTATCCGACCGTTTGAAACAGCTTATAAAGCTAACGCCTTCCGATTCCTTATGCAATGGAAGCCATGGTGTTCAGGCCTTTCTAGTTGTGCGTAAATTGTAAGAATAGACATGAGGAATAATCTGTAACTATCTTAAATATAATACAAAAGCAGTGTTCTATATAAATATTCTTAGTATCTCTGCCGCACAATCAAGCCTGGAACCGCGCTTAACGCGGCAAATTGGGGGCGGCAGAGGGATGGGCCGCTCCCTGAACAATCATGGTGGTGCGATGAGACGGCATGCTCTTTTTGGGCAGGCGCTGGCACTTGCTCTGGTATGCGGGCCGGCGGCTGCGGCCGAGGTCTACATGTCGGCCGATGACTACCTGATGGGCTCTCAGCAGGAGCGCTGGGGCTTTGTCCAGGGTGTCTACGATACCTATGGTGCCATGGCACGCCTGGGCAAGATTGCGGACCCAAAGCTAAATGCCGCCGTTAACGGGATTACGGACTGTGCCATCAAGGTTACGGTCAACGAACTCGAGCAAACCTTCACCTCTTGGTTGGAATCAAATCCCGACCGCTGGAATGAAAAGATGCCGTCGCTCTTTCTCGCGGCTCTCGATGCGCGGTGTGCAGGGCCCAATCCCATCCGGGCACAGGGGGCAAGTGCCGCGGCCACAAACTAGACCGCCTGCCTGTGCCATTAACCCGGCCCATAACGCGGCGATCACGCACACAGGTGGCGGACGTCTCACCTAACCGATTTGAGGCGGCGGGGCTCCGTGCCTGCGCGGGCCGGGGTGTTGGCGCGCTCCCACTCGGTCATGTAGTCGCGTGTAATTGGCAAGGTATCGACGGACTTGGTGATTTGAACCTGTGCGACGATCTGACCTTGATGCCGAAACGCCATTTCGCTCCCCGCCAAATAGAACTCCCACATGCGGCAGAAGCGTTCGTCATAGAGTTCCGCGGCCTTGTCCCAATTGGCCACAAAACGGGCACGCCAATGGCGCAGTGTCTCGGCGTAGTGCAGGCGTAGAACCTCGACATCCGTGACCCACAGGCCGAATTGCTCGGTATACGGCAAAATTTCGGACAGCGACGGGCAATAGCCGCCAGGGAAGATGTATTTCTGCAGCCAGGGGTTGGTGGCTGCGGGTGGATCCATGTGCGAAATGGTGTGGAGCAGGGCGACACCGTCGTCCGTGAGCAATTCATTGACCCGGCGGAAGAAGGTTCTGTAGTGCGGCACTCCCACGTGTTCGAACATGCCGACCGAGACGATACGGTCGTACGTACCGGTCTCCTCGCGATAGTCGCGCATGACGAACTGGACCCGGTCTTCCAGGCCCTCGGCGATGGCGCGTTGCTGCGATAACCGGTGTTGCTCGGCGGAGAGGGTAATCCCGGTGACATGGACATCGGCGGTGCGTGCCAAGTAGAGGGCCATGCCGCCCCATCCCGAGCCGATGTCCAGCACCCGCATGCCTGGCTGCAAGGCGAGCTTGGCGGCGATATGGCGCTTCTTCGCCACCTGCGCGGCTTCCAGAGTGCAGTCCGGGCTTTCAAAATAGGCGCAGGAATATTGCCGGTCCGAATCCAGGAACATCTCATAGAGTTCGCCCGACAGGTCGTAGTGGTGGGCGACGTTGGCCTGGGCGCGGCCGATGGGGTTGTATTGCTGGGCCCAACGCCACAGCTTCTGCACCTGCGCCAAACGGCCGTCCCAACCGCCGATCGAGCTAAGCCCCGTGTTCATCCCCACAAGGTCGAGGAAGTCATAAATGGTCCCGCCCTCGATCGTGAGGGTCCCATTCATGTAGGCCTCGCCGGTATATAAGCGTGGATTGAGCAGGAGCCTGCGATGCAGGCGCCGATCATGCAGGCGCATGGTGACGGCGGGACCGCGCGTCCGATCGCCCATGCAATGCCGTTTGCCGCGCGCGTCGATCAGCGTCAGCTCACCGCGCTCGATAATTCCCCGCAGAAGTCTCGCCAAAAGCATGTCCAACCCCCAAACGCCTGATTCCCACCACGGACGATTTGAGCCATGGAACTATAGCCATACTGGACGGTGTTTTGAATGACTTTCAACTGCAGAAGCCCCGTGGCGCCATAAAATCCAGAACAAATAAGGAACTTATGGTGCAAACGTCGCGCCTTACCAGAACGTTAAGACATTTGCCCTAGGGTGCGTCGAACCGGGGCCATTGGTCCGACAAAACGGACATCATGGTGCGACGTATCAGGACGAAGCCGCAGCACGCCCGAAAACCCGGCAGCACCGTTGTCGCCCTCTGTGGGTTGCTGACGGTGCTCGGTTTCGCCCTGCCTATCATTCTTGCCATCTACCTCAGCGCCGATTCACGTCCGCTTGGACCACGCCGAGTCACCGACGTCATCGAGCGGTTTCTGAATCAGGGCTACGACCTGGGTGCGGTCGCCACCGGCGATGTCCGGGTGCCACGGCTGTTCTTGCCTCGCATTCCCAAGGATTGGCGCGGTTTGGTTCCGGCCGACAAGCGGAAGCAAGCCTTCGTCATTTTGATTCTACCGCTGGTTCTCCAGGCCAACGAGCACGTCTACGCGGACCGGCAACGGCTGCTCGATCTGGCGGCTCAAAAGAAGAAGGGCAAGAAGGCATCGGCGCAAGACCAAGGGTGGCTCCAAGACTTGGCGGAATCCTATGGGACCAAGGCCGGCGATCTCAAGGAGTTGGTCCGGCGGGTGGATGTAATCCCGCCGTCGCTGGCGCTGGCTCAGGCGGCGATCGAGTCGGGTTGGGGCACCTCGCGTTTTACCACCGAAGGAAACGCCCTCTTCGGTCAATGGACGACGGATGATGGCAACGCCATGATTCCCGGCGACCGGGATCAGGGCGCGACACACGGTATTCGCCGCTTTCCGTCCTTAGCGGAATCCGTGGCGTCTTACTTCCGCAACCTCAATGGCCACAAAGCCTATACTAAGTTCCGTGAGCAGCGCGCCGCGGTCCGGGCGAAGGGCAAGGACCTGGATGGCACCAAGCTAGCCAAGTACCTGGCCAGCTACTCCGAGCGCGGAGCCGACTATGTCGAGGCAGTCCAGAAGGTCATCGCCACCAATCAGCTTGCGCCCCTGGACGAGGCACGGCTTCGAAGCGAGGTCGGACCGACCCTCCTGGGCGTCCTGCCCAAGCGCAAGTAGAGTTCGTTCAGAGCTCGATTGCTCAAAGCCCAATCGGGCGCGATTTCCAATGCCACAGTTTTAACACCGTGACAGCCGCGGAAATCCGCGATTCTGCGAGCGGCTGACGCAACTTCGCCGCAATTCAGCCATTCTTTCGGCCGGTTCCAACGCCATATTTACAGGCAAAGGAGAACTGGCGTGACAGCACACATGAAAGTCCAAGTGAGAAAGATCGCGGCGCGGGTGCGCCGCTGCCTAGTTTGCAGTGACGACTTCCATTCCGAAGGATCCCATAACAGGGTCTGTCGGCGGTGTAAGAGTGGTCAAATGTGGCGACAGGGTTGGCTCTAGCCTACCAATCAGGTTGCTGAGAAAGATGCAGGTATGGGCCCCGGCGGCGGCTGTCCGCCACTCGGGGCGGGGGTCCGACCAGCTTAGTTAGTCCTAAGCTGGTAGCACTGTATCACTCGTCCGGCCGATTCTGGCGGTCGTCGTAGCCGCGCTTGTGGCTGTAGAATACCAGCGCCATGAGGCCACCACCCAAGGCAAGGCTGAGAAGCGCGCCGAGGATCAAGGCGATGAGGCCGTGAACGCCTATTTCGACCTGTCCCATGTCCCACCACAAATAGGCGGCGAGTGCGAGGCTGACGGCCAGCATGCCCCCCAAGGCCAAAAACAGTAAGACAGTCCTCACCGGCTTCAGGTACCACGCCGCCCAAGGCCCGAACAACCAACACCCGAAGGCTGGCGAGATTTCAATTGCCCTTCCGCAGGCGCCCGCTATAAAACCGACACCGATGTGACGGGGCCGCAAGTCCTCGTCGATGGGCGGCTGTGGCGGAATCGGTAGACGCGCAGCGTTGAGGGCGCTGTGGGGGAAACCCCGTGGAGGTTCAAGTCCTCTCAGCCGCACCACTCCAGTCGCGTTGCGGATCAGGCCTCCGGTGCGGGCCTTCTGACGTCGGCTGGAACAATTCGATTTGACAGGTCGGGGGTTTTCTTATTCATACAGGTGGCGAGCGGTCGGCCGATTGACCGGATGCTGCTTGCGGCTGTGGCGGAATTGGTAGACGCGCTAGCTTCAGGTGCTAGTTCTCGCAAGGGAGTGGAGGTTCGAGTCCTCTCAGCCGCACCATTCTCTCTGAAACGCCCCCCATCGCGCGCCGGTTGTACCCGGCGCGGCACTACGGCATCATTTCCATGGTGCGAATCGAGAGCCAATCGGGGGGCCGTTCATGGCAGACGATACGGAAGGCAGCGGGGAAGCCGAAGAACTCAAGCCATCCGAGCTTGATGAGAACACCCACGCCGAAATGCGTGTTCTCTATAGCGAATCTTCAAATACCGTTCGCTTCGCAAAAGAACGGCAATGGAAGCTAGCCGGCGCGGTTCTGCTGATCTTCGCCGCCATCATGATCGTAGCGCAGATCGTCGTGATCGAGGCGAATATGGCCAAGGGCCTGGTCCTGGGCAGCTTCTTAGTCAGCGCCGCGTCGATCTACATGCTGATTATCTATCAGATTTGGCAGGGCACCGAGTTCGCCCGCCAGGAGGCGATCAGCAACCAATTTTCCAGTCTGTTCAAAAGCATTATCGGCCCGCAGGCTACGCGCGATGGCGGCATCCACGGCTACATCATCCTGACCTTCATGATCGGGGGCATCATCCTTGGCAACGCCGCAACCGTATTTTTTCTCGCCCGTTTCTATCTTTAGCGCAGCGCCCTAGAGCTCAATCCTCGGCCGAGCAGCAGTAAGGCGGCTAGCCAGGTGCCGTGCCATAGAACAAACAAGGGATAGTGCGCCGAACCAAGACCATATAGTAACGGGAACCATACTAGCGAGGCAGGATGAGCGGCCGGCAACCAGGTGAAGCTAAGCAGGCGCCAGTCCCGAGTGGGATTGGGTTGGCGGCCCGGCTTCGTAACTACTTCCTAGCCGGCATCCTGGTGACGGCACCGGTGACGATCACCTTCTGGCTTGCCTGGAAGGTCATTCAGTTCATCGACAACAACGTGACCCCCTTCATTCCACCCCAGTGGAACCCGGAGACGTACCTGCCGTTCGGTGTTCCGGGCCTGGGCCTGGTGGTGATCGTGGTGGCATTGATCTTGATCGGATTTCTGGCCGCCGGCATCGCCGGTCGCCTCACGACGCGTATTAGCGAGCGCGTGGTCGCGACCGTGCCCGTTGCGCGGAGTATCTATAGCTGGACCAAGCAGGTCTTCGAGACCGTCCTGTCGCAAAAGGGCACCGCATTCAGCGAGGTGGTGCTCGTGGAGTATCCCTGCCGTGGCATCTGGGCCGTCGGCTTTATCACCGGGCAAACCGAAGGCGAGGTCCAAGACCTGACCGACGAGACGGTCTTCAACGTCTTTGTCCCGGCGACGCCGAACCCGACCACTGGATTTCTACTGTTCATTCCGAAGGGGGATATCCATCACCTGGACATGTCCGTCGAGGATGGCATCAAGCTGGTGATCTCCGGCGGTATCGTCACCCCGAAGGACCATAAATCCGCCGCACCGGAAAAGAAGACACCGCGCCACGCCGTCGCGAACCCGGAGGGCGGCGCCAGCCGAATTGGCCCTGTGCGCCGGTTACGCAACTATTTCTTCGCCGGCGTTCTGGTCACGGCGCCGATCAGCATCACCATCTGGATCACCTGGGAGGTTCTCGGGTTCGTCGACGACCGTGTCGTGCCGCTGGTCCCGCCGGCATGGAACCCGGAAACCTATCTGCCCTTTAGTATTCCCGGCCTCGGCGTCCTGGTGATGGTCGTTTTCTTGACCGTTGTCGGCTTTTTTACCGCCGGCATTCTTGGGCGCACCCTGATTGGCTTGGGCGAGCGTATCCTGGACCGCATGCCGGTGATCCGCAGCGTCTATTCCGCCATCAAGCAGCTTGTCGAAACCGTGTTCAAGGAACAGTCCCGCGCCTTCCGCGAGGTCGTCTTGATCCAATACCCACGTCCCGATTCCTGGGCAATCGGCTTCATCACCGGCGATGCCGAGGCCCATATCCAGGCAGGGACCCCGGAAGAAACAGTCAATGTCTTTCTACCAACGACGCCCAACCCCACCTCCGGTTTCCTGCTCTTCGTGCCGCGGAAAGAGGTGGTGTCTCTAACCATGGGTATCGAGGAGGGGATCAAAATGGTGGTCTCCGGCGGTATCGTCACCCCACTGGACCGCCGGCAGAAAGAGGCCGAACCGGCCGTCGCCGAATAGGCTTGGCGTAGTTCAGCCACCCCCCATCAAGGGGGGAGGGGCAGTATATCGCGGCATGCTTATTTCTCCCTCCCCCTTGATGGGGGAGAGCTGGGGTGGGGGTGAGCAGCGCGCACCTAACCCGAACGCAGATACCGCACGGCGGCATCCCGGGCGAACAGATAAAGCAAAACTCGCAAAGCCTGGCCACGCGGGCCGGCCAAATCCGCATCTCGCGCCAGAATCAAGCGCGCATCGTCGCGGGCGGTGGCAAGCAGATCGCTGTGGACGGCGAGATCAGCCAGGCGAAACTCCGGAAAACCGCTTTGCCGGGTGCCCAGAAGCTCGCCCGCGCCGCGCAGGTGCAAATCCTCCTCGGCGATACGGAAGCCATCATCGGTCTCCCGCAGGATGCGGATGCGGGCGCGCGCCGTCTCCCCCAAGGGGTTTAGGTAGAGGAGCAGGCAGGTCGATTTTTCCGCGCCACGGCCGATGCGGCCGCGCAACTGATGCAACTGGGCCAGGCCAAAGCGTTCAGCATGCTCGATGACCATGATGGTCGCCTGCGGCACGTCGACGCCCACCTCGATCACCGTGGTGGCGACCAGCAGGTCGATTGATCCCTTGGCTGATCCCTCGGCAAAGCCGGCCATGACCGCGTCCCGATCGCGTCCCGCCATGCGTCCGTGCACCAGGCCCACGCGCTCGCCGAACCGTGCTTTGAGCTCGGCATGGCGGGCCTCCGCCGCCGCTAGGTCGAGAACCTCCGAGTCGGTCACCAGCGGGCAGACCCAGTAGACCTTGGTGCCTTCGCTCAGTGCCCGGCCAACCCCATCCGTCACCTCGCCAAGACGCTCCAGCGGCAGGGCGCGCGTGTCGATGGGTTGCCGCCCGGCTGGCTTCTCGGTCAGCCGCGATACCTCCATGTCGCCGTAGGAGGTGAGGACGAGCGTGCGCGGAATTGGCGTGGCGGTCATGACCAGCACGTCCACGGCTTGCCCTTTTTTGGACAGGGTCAGCCGTTGGTGCACGCCAAACCGATGCTGTTCATCGATCACGGCCAACGCCAGGTTGTGGAACGCGACATCCTCTTGAAAAAGGGCGTGGGTGCCGACGACAAGGTGCGCCTCGCCGCTTTCCAGTTGCGACAGCACGGCGACGCGCGCCTTGCCTTTGTCGCGCCCGGTCAGCAGCACCAGGGTGACGCCGGCCGCCTCGGCCAGAGGCGCGATCGTTTTGTAATGCTGCCGCGCCAGGATTTCGGTTGGGGCCATGATGGCCGCCTGCGCGCCTGTTTCAACGGCGGCGAGCATGGCGAGAAGGGCGACCACGGTCTTACCGCTCCCCACATCCCCCTGCAGCAGCCGCAGCATACGGGCCGGCTGGGCCATGTCGGCCAGGATCTCTTCCACCGCTTGCCGCTGCGAGCCGGTCAAGTCGAAGGGCAGGGCGGCCAGGATTTTCTCCCGCAGATGCCCGTCGCCGCTTATGGCGCGGCCACGCTGCGCCGTCTGATGGTGGCGCACCAGGGCCAGGGCCAACTGATTGGCCAACAACTCGTCATAGGCCAGCCGCTGCCGTGCCGGCGTCGTCGGTTCCAGATCGGCCCCGGATTGCGGTGCGTGAACGGCAGTCAGAGCCGCGTGCCAGGACGGCCAGCCTTCCCGTGTCTGGTAGGCCGGGTCCAACCATTCCGGCAGGTCCGGTGCCCGTGCCACGGCGGCATGAACCGCCTTGCTGACCGTCTTCAGGGTCAAGCCGCCGGTCAGACCATAGACCGGCTCGACGGTTTTCAGGCTGTCCAAGTCCTCCAGCTTGCCGATGTGGTCCGGATGGGTCATTTGCAGGCGGCCGCCGAAAATCTCGACACGGCCGCTGACCACGCGCACCTCGCCCTCGGGCAGTACCTTGTTCAGGTAATCCGGCCGGGCATGGAAGAAAACCAGCTCGATCTCCCCGGTCTCGTCGTTGCCATGAATCCGGTAGGGTTGCCGGGGATTGTGCGGCGCGGCGTGCGGGCCGATTTGCAGGGTCAGGGTGGCAATCCGCCCTGGTTCGGCGGCGCCCAGGGGCGGCGCATACCGGCGGTCGATCAAGCCGACGGGCAAATGCCAGCAGACATCGACCACATGGGGGCCGGTCAGGCCCTCCAGCAGCTTTGCCGTACGCGGCCCAACGCCGGGCAAAACCCCGGCTAGAGCAAAGAGAGGAAAGAGGATTTCCGGGCGCACGTGGTTTCTTTCAGCAGTCTGCCGCTGACAGTTGGGGCGGAAAGTCTTATACCCTACCCGCGACGCAGGAGCCTGTCCCGTAATGCCGGAAAATTCAGAAGGGCGCGAGAGCCTGGCTATTTGGCGCAAACGCCTGCGCTATCGAAGTTGGCATCGGGGAACCAAGGAGTTGGATTTGTTACTCGGCAGTTTTGCGGACCGCCATTTGAACGCCTTCGACCATGGGCAATTAGCCCGGTTCGAGGCGCTCATCGAGGCGCCGGAGCCCACAATCCTGGGATGGCTGGTCGATCGGGTCCCGCCGCCGGCGAATTTAGATTCCGATGTGATGCGCCTGCTGCTTGACCACAAACCAAACCCGCAAAACGGTTGAACATGCTGCTGGGCGTATCGCAGCCTCTGACGGAGGCACTCGGGCAATCCGGCACGCGCCTCACGGTAGCCAACGCGCCCGAGGGGTTGGAGGCGCTGGCCCTCGCGGACTTGGTGGCCGCGCCGCGTTCCATGAGCCTGGTCCATGTGGCGCGGGACGATGCCCGCCTGTCGCGCTTGGCCGAGGCATTGCGTTTTTTCGCGCCAACGACCGAGGTCTTGCTGTTCCCGGCCTGGGATTGCCTGCCGTACGACCGGGTCGGCCCACACCGCGACATCCTGGCGCGGCGGATCGACACTCTGACTCGTCTGATCGCACCGGCGCCTGCCAAGCACGGGCGCATCGTCCTCACCACGGTGAACGCCTTTCTACAACGCTTGCCGCCGCGCGATGCTTTTGCCGGCCGGATATTCACGGCCCGACCGGGCGGGCGGCTCGATCTGGCGGAGCTGACGGACTATTTCGCGCGCAACGGCTACTTGCGCGGCGAGACGGTGGGGGAGGCTGGCGAATATGCGCTGCGCGGCGGCATCGTCGATGTGTTCCCACCGGGAGAGGAAAGCCCGCTGCGCCTGGATCTCTTTGGCGACGAGTTGGAGAGCATTCGCCGCTTCGACGCCCTGAGCCAGCGGACCACGGGCACCGCCGAGGCCCTCGTTCTCACGCCGGTCAGCGAGGTTATTCTCGAACCCGAGAGCATCGAGCGCTTTCGATCCGGCTATGTGCAAGCCTTCGGTGCCGCCATCCGCGACGATCCGCTTTATGAAGCGATCAGCGCCGGGCGCGTGCATTTGGGCATGGAACACTGGCTGCCGCTTTTCTATGAGCGCCTGGAAACCCTCCTGGACTACGTGCCCGACTGGCCGATCACCCTGGATCACCAGGCGGCGGAGGCGCGCGCTGCCCGCTTGGAGATGGTGGCCGATTACTACGAGGCGCGGCGCGGTCTCGATGCCAAGGCTGTCGGCGGAACTCCCTATCAGCCGCTAGCCCCCGAGGCGCTATACCTCACCGCCGAGGACTGGGATCACCATCTGGGCGCTCGTGGAGCTGCGCAGTTCACGCCGTTTGCGGCGCCGGAGCAGGCGGATCGGCTGATCGATGCGCAAGGCCGCCGGGCCCACGATTTCGCCGAGGCGCGGGCCAACACGGCCATCAACCTCTACGACGCGGTCGATGCCCACATCACGGCTCAACAAGCCGCCGGCCGCCGGGTCCTGATGGCCGGCTACAGCGCCGGGACCCGCGACCGGCTGGGCAGCCTGCTGCACGAACACGGATTATCGGCCCTAACGCCGGTGGACTCCTGGGCCGAGGCGCAGGCGTTGCCGCCGGCCACGGTCGGGCTGGTAACCTTGGGGATCGAATCCGGCTTCGCCACGCCGGCCCTCGAAGTCATCTCCGAGCAAGACATCCTGGGCGAGCGCATCGCCCGGCCGCAGCGCGCCCGGCGCCGGTCGGACAATTTCCTCACCGAGGTCTCGGCCCTGCACGAGAGCGACCTGGTAGTGCACGTCGATCACGGGATCGGCCGCTATGAGGGGCTACAGACCCTGGATGTGGGCGGCGCGCCGCACGATTGCCTGCGGGTGATCTATCACGGCGGCGACCGCCTGTTCGTGCCGGTGGAGAACATCGAGGTGCTCTCCCGTTTCGGCTCCGCGGACGCGCTCGTCGATTTGGATCGCCTGGGCGGCGTCAACTGGCAGGCGCGCAAGGCCCGGGTCAAGCAGCGCATCAAGGACATCGCCGACGGCTTGATCAAGATCGCCGCGGCGCGCCAAACCAACCCCGGTGACGCTTTCGAGCCGCCGGCGGGTCTCTACGACGAGTTCGCCGCGCGCTTTCCCTATCCCGAGACCGAGGATCAGCAGCGCGCCATCGACGACACCCTGGCCGATTTGGCAGCCGGCCGACCGATGGACCGGCTGATCTGCGGGGACGTCGGCTTCGGCAAGACCGAGATCGCGCTACGGGCCACTTTCGTGACGGTGATGAACGGACGGCAAGTGGCGGTGGTGGTGCCGACCACGTTGCTGGCGCGGCAACACTTCAAGACCTTCACCGAACGCTTCGACGGCCTGCCGGTCAACATCGCCCAGCTTTCCCGCCTGGTAACGCCGCGCGATGCCGCCGAGGCCAAGCACGGCTTCGCGGAAGGCGGCTTGGACATCGTCATCGGCACTCATGCGCTGTTGGCCAAGTCGATCCGCAGCAAGGCCCTGGGCCTTTTGATCGTCGACGAGGAACAGCACTTCGGCGTGAAACAGAAGGAGCGTATGAAGGAACTGCGCGCCAGCGTACATGTGCTCACCCTCAGCGCCACGCCGATCCCGCGCACCCTGCAAATGGCCATGTCCGGTGTGAAGGAGATGAGCATGATTGCTACCCCGCCGGTGGACCGCCTGGCGGTACGCACCTTCGTCATGCCCTACGATCCGGTGGTGGTGCGCGAGGCAATTCAGCGCGAGCATTTCCGCGGCGGCCAAATTTTCTACGTCTGCCCGCGTATCGAGGATCTGCCGGACCTAAGCGAACGCCTGCGCAAGCTGGTGCCCGACATCCGGGTGGTCATGGCGCACGGGCAAATGCCGCCCACGCAGCTAGAGGCGGCTATGACCGCCTTTTACGACCGGCAGTACGACGTTCTGCTGTCCACCAACATCATCGAGTCCGGCCTGGATATCCCCAGCTCCAACACCATGATCATTCACCGGGCGGACATGTTCGGCCTGGCACAGCTCTATCAGTTGCGTGGCCGCATCGGCCGCTCGAAAATCCGCGCTTACGCCTACCTGACCTTACCGCCGGGGCGGCTGCTCAGCGCCGCGGCGGAAAAGCGTCTCAATGTCATGCAGACCCTGGATACCCTGGGGGCCGGCTTCACCCTGGCCAGCCACGACATGGACATTCGCGGCGCCGGAAATCTTCTGGGCGAAGAGCAGTCGGGCCACATTCGCGAGGTCGGCATCGAGCTTTACCAGCAGATGCTGGAGGAGGCGATTGCCGCCCAGCGGAGCGGGGCCACCGCCGGCGCGGACGAGCCGGCCTTCACGCCGCAAATCTCCATCGGCACCTCGGTGCTCATCCCCGAGGCTTATGTGGCCGACCTCAGCGTCCGGCTGGGCCTCTACCGCCGGCTTTCCGGCCTGGTCGATGGCGCGGAAATCGAAAGCTTCGCCGCCGAGCTGATCGACCGTTTCGGACCGCTGCCGGAGGAAGTCGAAAACCTCCTGCAAATCGTCACCATCAAACGCCGCTGCGTCGAGGCCGGCGTGGACAAGGTCGATGCCGGCCCCAAGGGCGCTGTAATCTCCTTCCACCAAGACAAATTCGCCCACCCGGAAGGCCTAATCGCCTTCATCCAAAAACGAGCCGACACCGTAAAAGTCCGCCCCGACCACAAACTGGTCTTCCAAAAAAAGTGGGAAGACCCAGCCGACCGCGCCCGCGGCGTGCGCCGGCTGATCGACGAGTTGGCGCAGATGGCTCAAGGGGGGTTAGGTCACGGGGATCATTGACCGGTGTTTTAAGTGGTGACGCCCGCTTACAGGCCCATACCGGTCAACCATAGCAGACTCCGCGAACTGCCGAGTTTGACCCGGAACGGGCACTTCAGTCGGCGTGTCAAACCTACTCAGAACGGGAAATCGTCGGCGTGGAGCGTCCCTATGGGAAGTCCCGGTTGAATACGATCACGAGTGGATGAATTGACGTGCGTATCCCCAAGCATGTGAAGCTGGTAAGATCGCCCGTGCACATGCTAATCGCTTTGGGCTTCGGCAACCGTAAACCACCGAACGCCGCCACAAGTATGCGACTGGCCACAACCGAGCCAGTGAAAGGAGCGGACAATATTCATTCGTATAGGGTTTGAAATCGCCGTCGACTGTCCGAAACCGACGCCCATGCTCCTGGCCTTGTACCCGCACCCCTTGAATAATCGTCGGATGATCGGATCGGATCATATTCAGACGGAGCCCGAGGCGGCGGTCGAAGAATATGCGGACATTTTTGGGAACCGATGCGCTCGTTTCGAGGCGCCGCCAGGCGCAACGACTCTGTGGTCCGACTGCATCGTCGAGGATACCGGTGAGCCGGACGAATTCAACTGGGACGCTCGTCAGCACGAGATCGTTGACCTCCCGGTTGAAACGCTCATGTATTTGACGGCCAGCCGATATTGCGAAAGCGATGAACTCGTCGAGAGGGCCTGGGATCTGTTTGGCGCCACGCCCCCCGGATGGGCACGGGTGCAGGCAATCTCGAACTGGGTACACAATCACGTCATCTTCGGGTACCGGTTCGGCCGGGCTACGAAGACCGCGATCGATGTACTGCGGGAGGGTACGGGTGTATGTCGCGACTTCTCCCACTTGTTTATCGCCCTGTGCCGCGCGATGAACCTTCCAGCGCGGTACGCGAGCGGTTATCTCAGCGACATCGGCGCAAAACCGGAAGGCGCCGGAGATTTCTGCGCGTGGAGCGAGGTCTTCCTGGAAGGGCGTTGGTACGTTTTCGATGCCCGATACAATACACCGCGCATTGGACGCATCCTGATGGTACGTGGGCGCGATGCCGCCGACGTGGCGATGATGACGGCTTTCGGAAATTATCTGTTGACGCATCTGACGGTCTGGACCGACGAAATTGACGAATCCTTATCGGAGAACCAGCTCGTCGAGGCTCTGCGAAGCCGACCGGTCGCCGAGGCATTGGTGCTGGAACAGTCTTCTGGTCGGCTGCGCATGTGACCTTTCGGAGGCGCTATGGGAAAAATGGAAGGGGAGACGCTACCTTTTTTCATTTTGCTCCGTCATCGGTCGTCCTCAAGGTCGCGGTCATCTAATTCCATCAAGACAAGTTCGCTCGCCCCGAAGGCCTGATCGCCTTCATCCAAAAACGCGCCGACACCGTAAAAGTCTGCCCCGACCACAAACTGGTCCTCCAAAAAAAGTGGGAAGACCCAGCAGACCGCGCCCGCGGCGTGCGCCGGCTGATCGATGAGTTAGCGGGGTTGGCGCAGGGGAGGTAGGTCGTGGAAAAATCTGATATCATGGACACGAAATCTTTTAACCGGCCTTCCTGCGACTCGTATGTGCCATGGAGGAGCAAGTGATTAAGACCGCACGGGCCGATCCAGCCTCGACCCGGACCCCGGCGAATGGGCCCACGGTGCGGCCGGTGGCGACGGGGGACATTCTGGAGGTTCTGGCGGCCGGGCTACGCGATTTCCGAGCCGCGCCGCTCTATGGTCTGTTAATCGGCGGCGTCTACACGGTGGGCGGATGGGTCCTCATCCTGCTGCTCTTGCACTTCGATTTGCCGTTCCTGGTTTATCCGCTGGCGGCGGGTTTTGCGTTCGTTGCGCCCTTTGTCGTGACTGCGCTTTATGCCGTCAGCCGCAGCCTTGAACGGGATGAGCCACTGTCCTGGGGCAAGATCCTCGGTTCGGTGCGGGTCGCGGCCGGGCGCGACCTCGGCTGGATGGCCCTGGTCACCGGCTTCTCGCTGTTCATCTGGATGGATATCGCGGCGTTGCTGTTCTTCGGCTTCCTCGGCCTGAAATCGCTCAGCGCTCCAGAACTGCTGCGCGAGATCTTCACGACGCCGATGGGCCTGATGTTTCTGGTGATCGGCAATGGGGTGGGTGCCGTCCTCGCGCTTGCCGTTTTCTCCTTCTCTGTGATTTCCTTTCCGATGCTCTTCGACCGCGATGTCGATTTCGTTACCGCGATGATCACCAGCGTGAAAGTCGTCTTATCGAACCCAACCGCAATGATCGTCTGGTGCGCCACAATCGCCGGCCTGATTGGCCTTTCTCTGCTATCGGGTCTTGTCGGGCTTCTCATTGTCCTGCCGATCCTTGGGCACGCCTCCTGGCACCTCTACCGGCGCGCCATCGGCCCTGCGCCGGGCGGCGCGTGACCCGCAGTGCATAGTCCCGGGATGTGATGACATATGTCTAGAAGGAGAAAAGAGAAAAGGGGACGCTACCCTTTATTTGAAACGGAGGGGAGGTTCGTCTCCAAAACCCTAGCCACCCTCACGCCGCAATCAGCTTCGCCGCCTTGTCCTCCGCTTCCGCCGCGGCCTTCTCTTCGTTGAGGCCTTTCAGGGCCCGGGCCAGGGTTTGCCAGGTGAGGGGGCTGGTCGATTTCAGGGCCAGGCGTTCCGCCAAAAGCGCGTGCGCAAGGTTGTAGCGGCCGCAGCGGAGCGCTGCTTCGATCAGCGTCTGGGCAATTACGTCGCGCTGGGCGTAGGAGCCGCCGAAGGTGTGGCTGTGATATCGGACCGGCAATAGAAGATCGACCGCCGAGCCATAGTCGCCGCGGGCAAAGGCGAGAATCGCGCGGCATACCGGAATGCCGACCGCGCTGGTCATGCGGGCATTGGTGCCGTGCCGCTCGGTAACGTAGCTGGCGCAGGCGCCGAGCAGCTTGGCGGCGGCAAAATCGCGGTTAGCGCCGGCGAAGGTCATCATGGCGTGCATGTCGTTGAAGGCGTAGTACGTGTCCTCCGCGCTTGGCTCCCATTTGTCGGCAAGCTCCTGCCAACGGTCGCCGACATCGACGTCTAGCAGGTTCAAGCGCCACAACATGGCGGCGGCATCGAGTTCCTCGAGCGAAATGTCAGCACTCTTGTTGTAGATTTTGCTGTCGTAGAGCTCGAGCACCCGGTCGATCTCGCCAAGCTCCAGGTGATAGAGGGTCGTGTGCCACCAGCAATGAATGGTCATGCCGTTCGGTTGGCCCCAATGATCGGTCAGGTCCATCATCCATTTAATGCCGTCGCGCTGGCGGCCCTGCATCTCCATGACGTGGGCGACGGCGTGGACGGCGTAAACATCGTTCGGGTTGAGCGCCACGGCTTTGCGACCGGCTTCCTCGGCCCGCCGGTAGTGCGCGCATTCCTCCAAACCGAAGGCGTGGATGCCGAGCACGTATCCGTAGCCCGGCAATGTCTCGCCCCACGCCCGCATGACCCGCGAGATGCGGTCGCGCATTTGGATCGGATCCCCAAGATAAAAATCGGTCTGGTGCGCGCCGAATATCGCCAACAGGTCGCGTGGATGATCCAGCAGGACCGATTCCCAGGCCCTAACCGCCTTGCCGAGATCGCCGTTGGACCAGGCCCGGATGGCGGCGATATGGCCGCGCTCCCGCACGTTAGCTTTCGACTTCAGGGCTTCGGCCGCCTCGATGGACTGACAAATTTCGGGCAGCAGATGGCGCTCCATGGCAAGCGCCTTGATGGTTGCCTTGAAGCAATGGCCCATGACGAATTCGGGGTCTTTGTCGAGCGCGGTGTCTATCGTGGCCAAGGGGTCCGCCGCGAAGGACATGGCTTGGTCCAGGGCCTGCTCAAAAATATCCAGCGCCTGGCCGCTCGTCGTCGTTGTCGCCAAGCCCCTGGCATCGTTTTTTTGCATGTTCGCCTCGCTCCGTGCCATTCAACCCCACATAGAGAACACGGGCTATTGAACGCCGACTAGCCTCTTATGACAAGATGCGACCGGACAGGAGGGGCATCGCCAGGAGCGCCTACAACTGCTTCACAGTTGTGTAGCTATTCTTTACGGCGTGCCGATTGATTGGTCGTCCTCGGATACTCGGGATTCGTGAAGTCAGGCAACGTCATTGCCGGCATGTCTCGCTGTCCCGCCGGTGCCTCGAGGTAGACCTGCCCGTTCATCGCTGGCGACGGAACGCCCAGCACGTGTTTGGCAAAAAGGTTCTGCAAGGCGATCAGCGCGTTATCGTAACCAGGCTCGATGCTGGGCGCGCGAATCGCAAAAAGTGAGGAAAATCCGTCCACGCTGTCCCGCGCCGAAAAGCGATCGCGCCGCGCCGCCACCGGATCGATCACGGTAATCCGCGAGCCGTGGTCGCTGTGCACGATAATCGTCGCCTTGTCCAACAGATCTTGTTCTTCAAGAATCGTGAAAATCCGGACCAGACGCTGCATGGCACAACGAACCTGCCCGAAGTAGCGCACATAGGCGGCGCGCCGATAGGCAGGCGTGCCAATCGTGGTGCGGTTATGATGGTCCAGTCGGCGGCTCGCCCATTGGCTGCTATCGAGCTCCACCGCGCAGGCCGCATTCAAGAAATAGGGTGAATGAGGCAGCAGCAGGTGAGCGAAGAAAACCCGGCCTAACGGATTTTCCTTGAGGTCACGCTCTAGAATATCCAAGGCCATCGGGGCTGCGAGGCCGTAAAGGTCGAAATTCCGTCCCTCCCAAGCCGGCAACCCGGTAACGCCTCGATCGCCTAGCCAAGCGACGCCTGCGCGGTAGGCGAGACGCGCGCCCCGGTAAATGTTGGAGGTCGTCAGATAGGCGCCGAGGATGAGCTTGCTGCGCTCCGTCACAGAAAATTCGTAGGCCTTGATCGCGCGAATACTGAAGGCCGGATAACGATAGCATTGCTCGATCAGCGCTTCGAAGCCCGTACAGAAGTCCAAATAGTCCGACTGATAAACCCGCAACCGGTAACCCATTTCCGCCATTTGCCGGAAATAGGCGTTTTCTTTGAGAAAGATCTCGCGGCCACGCGAAGCCACCTGTGCGCCGTCGCGTGGCGAGGATTCGATATTCAGGAGGTTGCCCAACGAATTGTAGGTTCGAAAATACTGGCTGTGCGCACCGCCGTACAATCGGAATCCCCATCGCTTGTAGAAGGCTCGGAGGTCCGCCTCGAGCGCCGCGCCGCCCGGAATGTCTTGCGGAATCCCTGTGACGCCGATGTGCCCGTCTAGCACCAGATGTATGCGCGGCGGCAGGCCTTGGGGGTCTGATGCAACCTTTGCGGACTCCTCGGCGACGCCAAACGGATCGACGTCGGCGGGCAGGAGCAAGCCACCGAGGAGACTCACACCGAACACGGCCGCCGTGACGCTTGCAATGTGCTGGCGCAAGCCGAAAACAAGCACGAAGACTCCCCAAAGGCAGATCACCGCAAGGCCAATGCGCCAGAGGGAAAAATCGTCAGCCGTGATGAATGCCGCTGCTTGTGGGATTACTTGGTATTGAAGGTCCAGGACAAAAACTGAAATCAGAAAATATGCCAACGCATATGCCGGTGTGCCGCGCCACTTGCGGAGGAGTGCACCTATGCTAACGCCAAACCCGCCGAGAATCGTGAAGCAGATCACGATCTCCGCATTCAAGAGTCCATAATCGTGATAGCGAACATAGATAACAAAGCCGGAAAATAGCGCGAGTACTGGGGCGGCCAGTGCCGCAACTCGCTCGTAATCCACCTTTGGTGCATCCGTGGGCGTTCGGCTCTCGGTCGTTACATCTTGCGGCAAATCGTGGCCTATTTTTTGAACCAAACCAAATGCCGGTCGCCGACCTTTTCAATTTTGACGATGGCGGCCCGGCTTTCGAGACAGGTGATGAATGAGTCGAAATCGTAACCTGCGAAAATATCTTCTCGGATCTGCAGCATGATCTGCACTGTCTGGTCTTCTTTCGGAACGAACTCCACCACGCCGCAAGGTGCGACCGCCAACAGCCAGTCAATGATTTCCGGCAAGGGAATATTTCGCGCGATGGCGAGATGGTGAATGAAGGCCAACGCTAGGCATGCATCCGGCCGGTCGCGTTTGCCCATGCCGCCACGCTCGGCTTGGGCCCAACCTTGGTCGGGCGACGGGTTGGTCGCATCCAGGAACAGCGGCGTAAAGGCGAGATCCTTACTTTGTGCGCGGTCGAACGCCGCCTCCAGCGCTCCCTGGTCGAAATCCCAACCCACGACGTAGTCTGCCCCGCAAGAGAGGGCCAACTCCGAATAATCGCCGGTGTTGCAGCCGAGATCCCAGACCATCCCGGGTTTTTCTGCCTCGATGAAGGTCTTTATGAATGCGCGCTTGGCGCTTACTTCCGGTTCCGCGTAACTGTTCACCTGACTGTAGTTTTGCCAGATCGTCGGTTTCTGGCCCCGAGGAGTCAGCCCAGCAATCCAACTCTCCAGCCTCTTCAAGAGATTCAGGTAGGCAGTACGGGGAAACCCTGAATTTTCCAGCACCTTGGCATCGACCGCCACCTTCCCTTTGCGTGCGGACTCATCGAAACGCGACGGCAGGACCAACTGGGTCAAGATGTTCCAGCCAAACTTCTTCGTCCAAGGCAACAGCTTCAAGATATCCTGTGAGGCAATGCCTTCCAGGGTTCCGCGATACCAAGCATTGTGGGGGATTCCCAGATAGGCACGGAGAAGCAGTGGATTGAGGAATTGCTCACAGAACTGCCGGTGCCCGTGCCAAAATTCTCCCTCTCGGTAGGCACGGAACGACAGTGTGTCGATGAAGATAGGCTTCGCGCCAAGGAATTGAATGTTGTAGGCCGATGCATCGGAAAGGGTCACGCCCCGCTCGAGGGCCTCTCGATGGATGCGCAAATGGTGTAGCGCGGCTGCCTTGAGCGCGGGAAAGCACCATTCATAGGGATAAGAGATAATCGGCAGGCGCGGATGCTCCAAAATGCAATGCAGCGCTGCCATGTGACGCTCAGCCGGGTCGAATTCGGTTTCTAGAGCAAAAGACCCGTCCTCGTCGACGACTTGCGCGCCGATTGCGCGCTGCTGAGCGACCAGTGCGTCGTAAAAGCCGCTGGACCGAACGAACTCGAAATCTGCCGCTGCGCTTGCGGTCACGCTACGGAGAATACGCCCGCCGTCGTCATAAACTCGTCCGGAAGGGTCGCGAAAGGAACCGGCAACAGCCGAACTTCTATTGGCCATCACGTTTTGACTGATCGCTCTCACCCGAATCGCTCGGCGAGCCGCCAACCCGTGCGGTGTGCCCGAACAGCGCCGTGAAACGGTGCCAATAGAGCTTACCGACGACTAATGCGCCAGCCACACCGCCAAGCAGCAACTGGAGCAGCATGGAGCCCGTGCCAGGGTCGAGGTAGGCCAAGGCCGGCGCGTCCGGTTGGAGTGCAGCGAAAAACACCAACGCAAAAACGAAAATATGAATGGCCTTCATCGTCGACACGCCTCTAGCTGGGGGATGCGACGATTGTCCGTTCGGACGGTTAAGATAGTGTTATTTCAGCCGAAATTCTCCAGATGCCTCCTCCAAACTAGCGACCTTGGCGGCACAAATGGTGTCCAGCCGCCAACCCGGCTCTTAACCATATTTCACTGGGGGGCCACTCCGATCTGCGGAGCTTTCTCGGTTTCCTGATTTGCCAAATCGAACAACTGGAACAACACATCGGGCGTGTGGGCGCCGGCGAGGGCGTGGCGGCCGTTGAAGATGAAACATGGAACGCCGTTGACGCCGGCTTGCCGGGCGGCGTG
>JAJFGP010000179.1 GCA_021776055.1 Kiloniellaceae bacterium | reverse complement strand
CGCGAATGCCGCGATGCCGACACCCTTATCACCGACGCGGCGCAAGGGCTGGCTCAGGCGATCCGGATGGTGGACGCGCTCGGCATAACGGGCAACCTTGGCGCAGACCACGCCCGCCGTATAGGTGTTGTCACGCGCGCCGTGAATGCGGCCAATGCGGTTCACCTCCAGCCGCTCCACCTCCAGCGCACAGGTCGACGGGCAGTCGTGCGGACAAACCGACGGCATGGTCTGCGGGGCGGGGTTGGAGTCAAGCGGCACGACGTCGTGAACCTTTCGTTTCCTCAACTAACTTAGCACGGATCGATGGCGGCTCCGAGACTCAGTAGACTCAACGGCCACGCATTTCCATCCATTCTTCCTCACTCAGATCGTCGAGAAGGTTGAATTGGCCAGCCCCTTTCAACCATTCACCGCCGTCGATTGTCACGGATTCGCCGTTGATGAAACCCGCCCGGTCGGAGACGAGAAAGGCAGCAAGATCGGTCAACTCTTCGTGTTCGCCAAAGCGGCCCACGGGAATGCGCTGGCGCCAGGCTTCCTCGATGCGCGCGTTAGGGACCAGACGCTGCCAGGCGCCGGGCGTGGGGAACGGCCCCGGCGCGATGGCATTCAGGCGGATCCCCTTCGCCCCCCACTCGGCCGCCAGGCTGCGGGTCATCGCGAGAACGCCGGCCTTGCTCATCGCGGACGGCACCACATAGGCCGAGCCAGTTTCCGCATAGGTCGCCAGGATGCTCAACACCGTGGCCGAGCGCTGCTCGGCGATCCAGCGCTTGCCACAGGCCAGGGTCACATAGGCCGCCCCGTGCAGGACCACCGCCAGCACCGCATCCACGGCACGCGGTGAGAGCGTCTCGGTCCGCGCCACGAAGTTGCCGGCCGCGTTGTTGACCAGAATGTCCAGACCACCCTGGTCGGTCCAAATGGCCTCGATCATGCCGTCGACCGCCCCAGCATCGCGGATATCGCAGGGGTATACCGCCGTGCGGTCGCCAAAATCGGCGTCGAATTCGGCCTTGGTCTTGGCCAGCACCTCGGCGCGCCGGCCGCAGATCGTCAGCCGGGCGCCAAGCTCCAGGAAGCGCCGGCCCATGGATTTTCCCAGGCCGGTGCCCCCGCCGGTTATCAGAATCCGCTTATCGTGCAGAAGATCCGCCTGAAACATATTCGCCCTCCGCCCCTTTGTTGCCGTGTAGCAGTACCGTTTCACCGCGATTTTGGCTATGCTTGCCGGCAAATGTTAAGCACGGGCAGCAACTATGACGAGGTGCGGCAGCGTTTTCGCTGGCGCATTCCGGCGCGTTATAACATCGGCGTCGATGTCTGCGACAAGTGGGCCGACGACCCCGGCCGCGTGGCCCTGATCCACCTGCGCAAGGATGGCGAGGTGGAACGCTATAGCTTCCGCGATCTCAAACGCCTGTCCAATGCCTTGGCCAATGCCTTGACCGCGCACGGCACCAAGCGCGGCGACCGCATCGGCATTCTGTTGCCGCAGGCCCCCGAGACCGCCGTCGCCCACATCGCCGCGTATAAGCTGGGCGCCATCGCCGTGCCCCTGTTCACGCTGTTCGGTGCCGAGGCGCTTGAATACCGGTTGGCCGACAGCGGCGCCAAGGTCTTGATCACGGATACGGTTGGGCTGAGCAAGCTTGCGGAAATCCGGGAACGCCTGCCCGCCCTCGAACTCGTGCTAAGCATCGACGGCCCGGCCGACGGGGCGCTTTCCTTTCACGGCGAGGTCGACAAGGCGCGCGATGGCTTCCAGCCCGTTGATACCGCCGCCGATGACCCGGCGCTTATCATCTATACGTCGGGCACCACCGGGCCGCCCAAGGGCGCCCTGCACGCACACCGGGTTCTGCTTGGCCATCTGCCTGGCGTTGAGTTCCCGCACGAGTTCTTTCCCCAGGACGGCGATCTGTTCTGGACTCCGGCGGACTGGGCCTGGATTGGCGGCTTGATCGACGTTCTCTTGCCGTCGTTGCATCACGGCGTGCCGGTTCTGGCCCATCGGTTCGCCAAGTTCGATCCGGAGGCGGCCTTTCACCTGATGGCAGAGCATGGCGTGCGCAATGCCTTTATGCCGCCGACGGCACTGAAAATGATGCGCCAAGCCGCCCCGGCCGGCGTCCGTCCGGGACTCGCCGTGCGTTCGATCGGCAGCGGCGGCGAATCCCTGGGGACAGAGTTACTGGATTGGGGGCACCAGACCTTCGGGCTGGTGATCAACGAGTTCTATGGCCAGACCGAGTGCAACCTGGTCGTCTCGAATTGCGCCGGGCTGATGCCGGTCAAGGCCGGCTCCATGGGCCGCGCTGTGCCCGGCCACGAGGTCGCGATTGTCGATGACGCCGGGAATGTTCTCGCCGACGGCGAGGTTGGCACCATCGCCGTCAAGCGCTCGGACCCGGTGATGTTCCTGGAGTATTGGCAAAACCACGAGGCAACGGCCCGCAAATTTGCCGGCGACTGGCTGCTGACCGGCGATACGGGCCGGCGCGACGAAGACGGCTATTTTCGCTTCGCCGGTCGCGAAGACGATGTGATTACCAGCGGCGGCTACCGGATCGGACCGGGCGAGATCGAGGATTGCCTGCTGCGGCACCCCGCCGTGGCCATGGCCGCCGTGGTCGGCATTCCGGACCCGATCCGCACCGAGCGCGTCAAGGCGTTCATCGTTCTCGACCAAAAAGCCGCCGCCAGTGAGGCCCTGGCGGCCGACATCCAGAACCACGTGAAGACTCGTCTCGCCGCCTATGAATACCCGCGCGACGTCGAGTTCGTCGATTCCCTGCCGCTAACCGCGACCGGCAAGATCATGCGCCGAGAATTACGAAAGCGGCAAACCGCCAAGGCCAGCGTGTAAGCGTATCCGAGTTTACTTGCCTTTTCGCAGCGATCAGACTGGGCTAAGGTGATTGCCCAATATCCCTCGCAACGAAAGCCCAACATGACCAAGCGCATCGACTATTATTTTTCCCTGATCTCTCCGTTCTCCTACCTGGGCAGCCTGCGCCTGGAGGAGATTGCCCGCAAACACAGCGCCGAGGTTCGCGTGCAGCCGGTCAACCTTGGCACCATCTTCCCCCAGACCGGTGGCCTACCGCTGGGTAAGCGGGCGCCGGCGCGGCAGGCCTATCGCCTGGTCGAGCTGGAGCGTTGGCGGACTCATCTGGACATGCCGCTCAATCTAAAGCCCAAGTTTTTTCCGGCGGCGGAGCAATTGGCGGCCGGTTTGGTCATCGCGGCGGGCAAGACGGGCGGCGATCCCCTGCGCCTGGCGCACGCCATCATGCGCGCCGTATGGGTCGAGGAGCGCGACATTGCCGACGCCGACACCCTTCAGGCAATTGCGCGCGAGACCGGCCACGACGACCCCGGCCTGATGACCGCGGCCCAAAACCCGGACACACTCACGGCCTATGCGGCGCAAACGGAAGAAGCGCTTTCAAGCGGTGTTTTTGGCGCCCCAAGCTATGTGGTCGGGGGCGAATTGTTCTGGGGTCAGGATCGCCTGGATTTCGTCGACCGCGCCTTATCGTCCTAGCGGGCGGGCCCTGCCATACCGGCGGGCACCGCGTTCGGGCCGCGCGCCACGGATCGAGCGGTCGATACGCCGGCGCCGGCGGGGCACGGCGGGCCGGCGCGTTCCATTGCTCGAACCGGGACCTCGGCGCCGCAGACGGCTGACCATCTGTCCCTGAGGCCATTCGGCAGCCCCGTTGATGGGCCGCACCACACCGCACCATATGCGCTGCGCCGCGAATTCGCCGCACAGCGATTGCGCCGCCGCGCGCGACAACAGACCACCCTCGATCCGGTAGTAGACACCGCCCTTTTCGCCCAAATCGGCGCGCTCCACGGCCATATCCAGGCCACCCAACTGCTTCGGGTAGAGGCGGCGCAGACGGCCCCACTCTTGTTCGGCCCGCTCCGGATCGCGAATTGACGTCAGATGTATGCGAAACCCGCGAGGCGCTGGCGCAATCGCTTCCACGGACTTCGCTGCACCAAGCGATGCCACCACGGCGTCCGGGGGTGCCTTGGCCGCTTGGGCACCAGTGGGAGCTTGCACCACCTGGCACCAGACCGAGCGCTTGGCAAAGCCCATGCATCGTGCCTGCGCCTCACGCCGGCTCAGCACTCCGCCTTGGATGCGGTAGAAAACACCGCGGTCGGAACCCAGGTCCGCCTTTGTAACTGAAAGATCCAGCCCCGCCAGCAATTCGGGGAATTCCACCCGCAAACGCGCCCACTCGCGCCGCGCGCCACCGGAATTGCGGATTGACGTGAGATGAATGCGATAGCCCGCAGCGCCGGAAGCCGGACCGGGAGAAAGCTTCGCCAGCCCCTCTCGCGCGGCGCGCACGCTGGGATCGTCGGTCCCCAGCTTTGGCTGCCAGACGGCCAACACCCGGTTGTACAGTTTTCCCGCTTCTTCCGCCCGGCCGGTGGCCTCGTAAATGAAGCCCAGGCTGCTCAGCGTATGCGCGATACCGGTTTGGTTCCGGGTCAACGCACGCTCTTGAATCGTCAGCGAGCGTTTGAGAAGAGGTTCAGCGTCCGCGAAACTGCCCTGGGCGGTATGCACCTCCGCCAAAGAATCCAACAGCGGCACGAGAGCCGAATCGTCAGCCGAAAAATGAGCCTCGCCCATCTCAAGAGCCAGAAGCAGATAGGGCAAGGCCTGCTCGGGTTTGCCCGCCTTGGCCAGGGCATGCCCGCGATCGAGATACCGCCTCAAGTCCGAAGAATCGGCATGCACCAACCCGCCGCCGAAAAACAGCAGAACAAAAACGACCGATGCCAGTCGAAAACCCATAGCAGCCGACACTAACCGACTGCCCCGAGTCGCCCATACGTCTCTCATGGGTCGCTCGCGCGCTGAATCTATTTCCCGGTTTACGCCTGCAAGGCCTTGGTTTATTTACCAGCGGCACAATCCGCCAACGCGGCAATCATAAAAATGAGGGGAGGCTCCCATGAAAGGCATACTCGACCAGGGCGACTTGAAACGCCTGATCGGGGCAAGTGAGATCGACACGGTTGTCGTCTGCTTCCCGGACA